>CAYMHD010000012.1:9394-19038 GCA_964390135.1 uncultured Gudongella sp.
GGACAGGCGCTCCAGATGGGGAATGGTGACCGTCAAAAGCTGAAGAATAATGGAAGCAGTGATGTATGGGTAGATATTTGTGGCAAATATACTGAAGTCACTGAATGTTCCTCCGGCCATCATATCAAGGAATTGTAATATTCCACCCTGACTGGCATTGAATATACCTTCGATTATGTCCTTGTTCATGAAGGGTACGGGCACTGCCGCTCCCAATCTCACAACCAACAACATAAGGATAGTGAAGGTCATCTTCTTTCTAATGTCTGGAATTCTCCAAGCATTCCTTAAGGTTGAAAGCATATTAAATCACCTCAACCTTTCCGCCTGCTGCTTCGATCTTCTCAGCGGCAGATTTGCTAAATTTATGCGCTTGTACTGTCAATTTCACGTTTAATTCACCGTCTCCAAGAATCTTTACCCCATCCTTGGCTTTACCCTTTTTAACAACGCCTTCTTCGAAAAGAAGTTCAGGAGTAACAACGGTGTTTTCTTCGAATCTATTCAAATCTTCAAGATTTACTATTGCATATACTGTCTGGAAGATGTTGGTGAATCCTCTCTTTGGCATCCTTCTGAACAAAGGCATCTGGCCACCCTCGAATCCAGGTCTAACTCCTCCACCTGATCTCGCATTCTGACCCTTGTGTCCCTTACCTGATGTCTTGCCAGTTCCTGAACCGATTCCTCTACCAAGTCTTTTTCTGGCTTTGGATCCTCCTCCAGCATTTGGTCTTAAATCATTAAGTTTCAATCCGTACACCTCCTTTATTAGTCTATTACCTCAACCATGTAGTCTATGTGATGAATCATACCTCTGATTTGAGGGGTATCATTTTTTTCAACTACTTGTCCGATTTTCCTTAATCCAAGGGCTTTGACTGTTTTTTTGTGGGCTTCAGGTCTCCCGATGGGACTCTTAACCAACTTGATTTTAAGCATAGTCATTATTCTCCCCCCTAACCTAGTATTTCTTCTACTGTCTTACCTCTTAACTTGGCAACATCTTCTGCACGCTTAAGGCCTTTAAGAGCTTCCATTGTAGCATTTACAACATTTCTTGGATTATTTGTTCCAAGTGATTTGGTTCTGATATCCCTGATTCCAACAAGCTCGCATACGGCACGAACAGCTCCGCCTGCAATTACTCCGGTACCTTCGTTTGATGGCTTCATCAATACTCTGCCTGCTCCATAAACTCCAGTGATCTCGTGAGGGATAGTAGTTCCTTCCAATGGTACTGCTATAATATGCTTCTTGGCATCCTGAACCGCTTTTCTGATTGCCTCAGGTACTTCAAGAGCCTTTGCCATTCCAACTCCAACATGACCATTGCCGTCTCCAACAACAACCAATGCGCTGAATCTGAAGTTCCTACCGCCTTTTACTACTTTTGTTACACGATTTATATTAACAACTCTCTCTTGTAAATCTAATTCGCTTGCATCAATATATGAGCGTTCCATTAATTCCCCTCCTTCTATTAAAATTTAAGTCCAGCTTCTCTGGCTCCGTCAGCAAGTTCCTTGATCCTACCGTGATACAGGTAACCGCCTCTGTCGAAAACAACTTCCTCGATACCCTTGTCAATAGCCTTCTTGCCGATTGCCATCCCTACTGCTTTAGCTGCTTCCTTATTCTTAGTTGAAGTAAGGCTTAGGTCCTTATCCAGAGTAGAAGCTGCTGCCAATGTGTTACCAGCGACATCATCAATGATCTGAGCGTAAATATGGCTTCCGCTTCTGTAGATGTTCAACCTTGGTTTGGCAGGAGTGCCACTAACTTTTTGCCTTACTCTTGAGTGTCTAACTTGTCTGGTTTTATTCTTATCTATTTTCTTTAGCACGTTTGTTCACTCCCTTCTACTTACCGGTTTTACCAACCTTACGTCTAACGTATTCGTCAGTATATCTGATTCCCTTGCCCTTATATGGCTCAGGCTTTCTAAAGTCTCTTATCTTTGCAGCAAAGTTTCCAACCTGTTGCTTGTCGATTCCCTTGACAATTATCTTGTTCTGTGCAGGAACCTCTACCTCAAGACCCTTTGGATCCTCAAGCTCGATTGGATGTGAATATCCAAGCGTCAATACAAGCTTGTTTCCTTGCTTTGCAGCTCTGTATCCTGTACCCACAATATCCAGTGACTTCTGGTAGCCTTCAGTAACTCCCTCTACCATGTTCCAAATCAAAGTCCTGGACAATCCGTGCACGGACTTGTGTCTCTTTTGCTCTGATGGTCTTTCTACGTTTAGAACCCCATCCTCTATTTTAATAATCATTTCAGGATCAATTTGTTGACTTAGTTGTCCCTTTGGTCCCTTTACCTCTACCAGGTTGTTGTCACTTACTTTGATTTCAACGCCCGCTGGTAGATTGATTGGCTTTAATCCTATTCTTGACATGAGTGCACCTCCTGTTCCAATAATCTAGCAATTTATTACCAAACGTAACAAATTACTTCTCCACCCACATTTTCATTTCTTGCAGATTTATCTGTCATGATTCCTTTTGATGTGGATAGCACAGCAATTCCTAATCCACCAAGTACCTTAGGTATCTCGTTGTTCTTTACGTAAACCTTAAGACCAGGCTTTGATATCCTTTTGATACCACTAATAACCTTCTCATTGTTTTGTCCGTATTTTAGATCTATTCTTATGATTCCTTGCTTTCCGTCCTCAATAACATCAAATCCCTTGATAAAACCTTCGTTAAGAAGAATCTGAGCGATTTCTTTCTTTATGTTTGACGCAGGAACATCAACTGAATCGTGTTTAGCGTTGTTACCATTTCTAATTCTGGTTAACATATCCGCGATTGGGTCTGTCATCATGTTTGTTACCTCCTTTCATAATCCTGGGATTACCAGCTAGCCTTTTTAACTCCGGGTATTTGACCCTTATAAGCCAATTCTCTGAAGCAGATACGGCAAATGCCATATTTTCTCAGATAGCCGTGAGGTCTACCACATAATTTACATCTATTATATTCCTGTGAGCTAAACTTTTTCTTTCTTTTCTGTTTAGCGATCATTGATTTCTTTGCCAAGATTTCCCCCTCCTTTGTCTACTTTTTAAAGGGCATTCCCATTTTTTCCAAGAACACTTTAGCTTCCTCATCTGTTTGTGCAGTGGTTACTATTACTATGTCCATACCTCTCATTGCATCAACTTGATCGTATTCTATCTCAGGGAAAATTAACTGTTCCTTCAATCCCATGGCATAGTTTCCTCTTCCGTCGAAGGAAGTGGCGCTAACGCCCCTAAAGTCTCTTACTCTAGGTAGGGCGATGTTCATTAATTTATCTAAAAAGTCGTACATTCTCTCTCCCCTAAGGGTAACCTTTGCTCCGACTTTCATGCCTTCTCTAAGTTTAAAGTTAGCTATGGATTTTTTTGCCTGAGTAACAAGTGGCTTCTGTCCAGTGATTATTTCAAGCTCCTTTATTGCTGACTCAAGAGCCTTTGGATTGTCTCTCGCTTCTCCGATTCCCATGTTTACAACAACTTTTTCAAGCTTGGGAACTTCCATAACACTGCTGTATTCGAATTTTTCCATTAAAGCATTTACAACTTCTTCATTATACTTTACCTTTAATCTGGAAGTCATTCCATTACCTCCTCTCTAATGTGATTATTTATCTAGAACTTCTCCGCATTTTTTACAGACGCTAACCTTGCTGCCGTCACTTTTCACCTGATAGCCCACTCTTACTCCCTGCTTGTCCTTAGGGCAGTAAACCATTACCTTTGAACTGTTTAGAGGTCCTTCAAGCTGAACGATTCCGCCTGGTCTTCCAGGTCCTGCAGGTTTCTTGTGCTTTGTCAACATGTTGACGCCTTCAACGATTACTCTATTTTCCTTAGGCATAACCTTCATGACTTTTCCAGTCTTGCCTTTGTCTTTTCCTGAAATTACAACTACTGTATCTCCATTTTTAACATGCATACTATACACCTCCTCTTATAGTACTTCCGGTGCCAAGGATATAATCTTCATGTAGTTACCTCTTCTCAGTTCCCTTGTTACAGGTCCGAAAATACGGGTTCCTACTGGATTCTTATCATCTTTTATAATAACAGCCGCGTTGTCGTCGAACTTGATGTATGATCCATCTTGTCTTCTTACGCCTTTTTTGCTTCTTACAACAACAGCCTTAACAACTTGTCCTTTTTTAACAACCCCACCAGGTGTTGCACTTTTGACCGTGCAAACAACAACATCACCGATGCTGGCATACTTCTTGTTGGTTCCTCCGAGCACTCTGATAACCAATACTTCCTTTGCTCCGGAATTATCAGCTACTCTCATGCGGGTTTCCGTTTGAATCATTCAGAATACCTCCCTTCGCCTAATATATCCTATTTTGCTTTTTCTAAAATGTTGACAACTCTCCAGTTCTTGTCCTTGCTTAGTGGTCTAGTCTCCATGATTTCAACCTTGTCGCCAACTCCGCACTCATTGTTCTCATCGTGAGCCTTGAACTTTGAAGTTCTCTTCAATTGCTTCTTGTATAATGGATGAGTTACAAATGTCTCTATTGAAACAACAACTGTCTTATCCATCTTATCACTTACAACAGTACCTATTTTAACCTTACGATTTCCTCTTTCCATTAGAGATTAAACCTCCTTCCCTATATTTAATTCTCTTTCTCGAACGATAGTTTTTACACGAGCGATATCTTTTCTTACGGAACTTATTTTTATAGGGTTATCTAACTGACCTGTAGCCAATTGAAATCTCAAGTTAAATAGCTCTGCTTTAAGATCCAGTAATTCCTTATTCAATTCCTTGTCTGACATTTGGCGAATTTCTTTAGCTTTCATTAGCTTCACCACCCTTATCTTGCGTTTCTTCACGTGTAACAAATTTTGTTTTGATAGGTAGCTTGTGAGCTGCAAGTCTCATAGCTTCTCTTGCATCTTCTTCTGATACACCACCCATTTCAAATAATATTCTGCCTGGTTTAACAACTGCTACCCAGTACTCAGGTGAACCTTTACCTGAACCCATACGAGTTTCAGCTGGTTTTTCTGTTACTGGCTTATCTGGGAATACCTTGATCCAGATATTTCCGCCCCTCTTTACGTATCTAGTCATAGCACGTCTTGCGGACTCTATTTGATTTGAAGTAATCCAAACAGGCTCAAGGGCTTGCAAGCCGAACTCTCCGTATGTTATTGAATTTCCACGGAGTGCCTTACCCTTCATTCTACCTCTATGAACTCTTCTATATTTCACTCTTTTAGGCATTAACATATTAACTTTCCTCCTTCCTACGACGTTAATCTATTTTGCTGATCCTTCTCTTTTGTTGCTTTTATCCACTTTCTTGGTAGGAAGTACTTCTCCTTTGTATAGCCATACCTTAACGCCAATTTTACCGTAAGTTGTCATAGCTTCAGCAAAACCGTAGTCAATGTCTGCCCTTAGTGTCTGTAGAGGAATTGTTCCCTCACTATAGCCTTCAGTTCTGGCCATATCAGCTCCACCAAGTCTTCCTGCCACCTGTGTTTTGATACCTTTTGCTCCAAATCTCATAGTTCTTTGAATCGCCTGCTTCATCGCTCTTCTGAAGGTAACCCTTCTCTCAAGCTGTGATGCAATGTTCTCAGCAACCAACTGTGCGTCAAGCTCAGCAACCTTGATTTCCTCAACGTTGATAACCACGCTCTTCTTAGTCATTTTCTCGATAGCAAGTCTAAGCTCCTCAACTCCTGATCCACCTCTACCGATTACCATTCCTGGCTTGGCAGTGAATATGGATACCTTGATCTTACTGGCAGCACGCTCAATCTCGATTTTTGACACTCCTGATATATATAATTTCTCTTTCAGATATTCTCTTATTTTGAAATCTTCCACCAAGTACTCATTGAAGGTCTTCTTGTCAGCATACCATTTTGAATCCCAATCCTTTATGATTCCGACCCTAAGACCATGTGGGTTAACTTTTTGACCCATTAACTATCCCTCCTTTTCTAGTCTAGTTCTTTTACAACTACTCCTATATGACTGCTTCTCTTTATTATCGGATATGCCATACCTCTTGCCTTAGGTCTGTATCTCTTCATTCTTGGACCTTCGTTTGCGTATGCCTCTGATACATAAAGATTCTCTCTATCCATATTAAAGTTGTTCTCTGCATTTGCAACTGCGGAGTTTAGCACCTTCTCAAGAGCCTTTGCACCTTTTTTTGGTGTAAATTTCAATATTGAAAGAGCTTCATCCACTTGCTTGCCTCTGATCTCAGCACATATGAAGTTTACCTTCAATGGTGAAATCCTAACATATTTAGCTATAGCCTTAGCTTCCACGAATTCTACCTCCTTCACCTTATCTTCTTACACCAGATGATTTCTCACTCTTGTTGATGTGACTTCTGAATGTTCTGGTTGATACAAATTCTCCTAATTTATGTCCTACCATATCCTCGGTAACATATACCGGCACGTGTTTCCTGCCATCGTATACCGCAATTGTATGCCCTACCATTTGAGGGAAAATAGTTGAACGACGTGACCAGGTTTTTATTACTTTCTTATCATTGTTCTTATTAAGCTCCTCTACTTTCTTAAGTAGATGATCATCGATAAATGGTCCTTTCTTAAGGGATCTACCCATACTTATTTCCTCCTTTCAGAAGTACTATTTTGTTCTTCTTCTTACGATATATTTGTCAGATTTCTTGTTTTTCTTTCTAGTCTTGTATCCAAGTGCAGGCTTGCCCCATGGAGTTGAAGGTGCTGGCATACCGATCGGCGCTCTACCTTCACCACCACCGTGTGGGTGATCTACAGGGTTCATGGCACTACCTCTAACAGTAGGTCTGATTCCCATGTGTCTTGAACGTCCAGCCTTACCTATGGTTATAAGCTCGTGATCAAGGTTTCCAACCTGTCCGATTGTAGCTCTACATTCCACTGAAACCAGTCTGAATTCACCTGATGGCAGTTTAAGCTGAGCGTATTTGCCCTCTTTCGCCATTAGCTGAGCCTCTGCTCCGGCTGATCTTACAAGCTGAGCTCCCTTTCCAGGCTTCAGTTCAATATTGTGTATTGTTGTACCAACTGGAATATGCTTCAACTGAAGTGCATTTCCTATCTTGATGTCTGCATTCTCTCCTGATTCGATAACATCACCCACCTTGATCTTGTATGGTGCAAGGATGTATCTCTTCTCACCGTCCACGTAGTGAATCAATGCTATGTTTGCAGATCTGTTTGGATCATATTCTATTGCAGCAACCTTTCCTGGTATGCCATCCTTGTTTCTCTTGAAGTCGATTATTCTGTACTTCTTCTTTGCTCCACCGCCTCTGTGACGGA
Organism: uncultured Gudongella sp.; assembly: GCA_964390135.1. Classification (GTDB taxonomy): domain Bacteria; phylum Bacillota; class Clostridia; order Tissierellales; family Tissierellaceae; genus Gudongella. Next base: position 16,726 of record CAYMHD010000012.1, read on the forward strand.
TGGTTATTCTACCTTGTGAGTTTCTTCCGCTGTTTTTATTTAAACTAACCACTAGTGATTTTTCTGGTTCCTTTTTAGTGATTTCTTCGAATGTTGAAACACTCATTTGTCTTCTAGCAGGGGAAGTAGGTTTGAATTTCCTGATACTCATTGGTTTTCCCTCCTTTTATCTTCCTATTATTCCATCCCTTCGAAGAATTCTATCTTCTTGGAGTCATCTGTTAATTTAACGATTGCCTTTTTCCAGCTTGGTCTTCTACCACTGTGCATACCTTGTCTCTTCATCTTTCCAAGATAGTTCATGGTATTGACTTTTTCTACCTTCACTCCGAATATACTCTCAACAGCCTTCTTAACCTCTGTCTTGTTTGCTCTCTTGTCTACAGCAAAAGTATATTTTCCAAATGCCATGTCTTCCATACTCTTTTCAGTAATTATCGGCTTTACGATAATGTCATGTGGATTACGCATTATGCATACACCTCCTCCACTTTTTTAACAGCTTCCTTGGTAATTATAAATGAATTGTATTTCAAAATGTCGTAAACATTCAAGGTATTGACAAGTGTAGTTGCTACATTAGGAATGTTTCCAGCTGATCTGATTACATTTACGTTTTTCTCATCCATTACGATAAGAGCCTTCTTGTCAGCTTTCAGATTGTTCAGCATGTTTTTCATTTCCTTGGTCTTTGGAGCGTCAAAGTTCATTCCGTCAACTACGATTATCTCGTTGTTCTGAAGCTTGTCAGTCAAGGCTGATTTCATAGCAAGTCTTCTTACCTTCTTAGGTACGCTGTAGCTATAATCTCTTGGCTTCGGTGCAAATACAACTCCTCCACCTTTCCATTGAGGTGACCTGATGCTTCCTTGTCTTGCTCTACCAGTACCCTTCTGTCTCCAGGGTTTCCTTCCCCCTCCTCTGACTTCAGCTCTTGTTTTAGCTGACTGAGTACCTTGTCTCTTGTTTGCAAGTTGGTTCTTAACGACTTCATATACTACGTGCTCATTCACTTCCACTCCGAATACAGCATCGCTTAGTTCCATTTCTTCAACTAGTTCGCCTAGCATATTGTATACATTAACTTTAGGCATTACGTTTCCTCCTTTCCGCCTGGATTATTACTTCTTTACAGTTTCTTTTATTGTGATAAGTCCTTTTTTGGGTCCAGGTACTGCTCCCTTAATAAGGATAAGATTCTTTTCTGCATCTATTCTTACAACTTCAAGGTTTTGAACCGTAACTCTTTCGTTACCCATTCTACCCATCATTCTGTGACCTTTGAAAACTCTTCCTGGATAAGTACCCGCTGACATACCACCTGGCATTCTGTGGTGCTTGGATCCGTGAGTCTCCCTACCTCTTGAGAAGTTGTGTCTCTTGATTACGCCGGCAGTTCCCTTACCTTTGGAAGTACCGGTTACATCAACCATGTCTCCCTCGGCGAATACGTCTGCCTTGATTTCCTGTCCTATTTCAAATTCATCTGGATTCTCAACGTGGAATTCCCTAAGGAATTTTCTGTAAGCTACATTGGCTTTTTCAAAGTGTCCCTTCAAAGGCTTTGTAACCCTTCTTTCCTTAACTTCTCCGAATCCAACCTGAATTGCGTTATATCCGTCTTTTTCAACTGTTTTTTTCTGAACTACGAAAAGTGGTCCTGCTTCAATTACTGTAACAGGTACTACCTCGCCATCTTCCTTGAAGATTTGAGTCATGCCAACTTTTCTACCTAACATGTTTTTCATTGTTACACCTCCGTTTTATAGCGGATTGCCTGGGCAATCATATAAATTATTATAATTTGATCTCTATGTCTACGCCTGCTGGCAGATTCAGCTTCATTAGTGAATCAACCGTCTTTTGATTAGGATTGAGAATGTCGATAAGTCTCTTGTGAGTTCTTTGCTCGAACTGCTTTCTGGAATCTTTGTACTTGTGAACCGCTCTAAGGATTGTGACGATTTCCTTTTCTGTCGGCAATGGCACTGGACCTGATACAGTCGCTCCCGTCCTCTTTGCAGTCTCAACTATTCTTTGAGCTGAAGAGTCCAATAACTCATGATCATACGCTTTCAACCTAATTCTAATTTTTTGCTTGTTTGACATGTAATTTCCCTCCTTCTATCGCATGTTAACACCATACATGCGACTCGAGATACCGATACACCCTCCCGGGTGTTCATTATTTTTTTTAAAATATTTTCAGCATCCCAGCCGCCCGATTTAAAACCGGACATTCTCAGCAAAAATTCCCTGCCCGAAGCAGCAACCTTTTGCATCATCGCAATGTCATAAATTTAAACACTAGTA
>CAYMHD010000013.1:0-18089 GCA_964390135.1 uncultured Gudongella sp.
TATAGGCGTCAGCAACCATGTCAAGGGCCCTTACCTTGTCGAATTCGCTGGTTTTGGAGGTAAGCATTATTACTGGCAGATCAGATGTTCTGGGGTTATTTCTAACCTTTGATAGGATTTCGTATCCATCATCTCCAGGCAGCATAATATCAAGAAGCAAAATATCAGGAATCATGCTGAAATCCAGCTCCTTGCCGCTTTCAAAGCCCTGTGCCTCAAAGCCTGCATTTTTAAGGGCATCTAGTATAAGCTCCCTTATACTCTCGTCATCCTCCACACAATATACCAGACTCATCCTTATCAACTCCCGTTGTAATGGTCTCCTGTTATGGCATAGTAAACCCACTCTGCAATATTCTGGGCATGGTCGCCAATTCGTTCAAAATATTTCGCGATCATCATGAAATCGATGGCCTGCTCGCTGGAGCCCTTGTTTTCCCTAATATACCCAATGAGCTCCTCCTTAATAACATCAAATAGGTCATCAACAACATCGTCATATAGAATAACCTGCTTGGCCAGGTCCACATCCTTCCTTACAAAGGCGTCAATGCTCTCCCTCACCATTTTTATGGTTGCATCACCCATCTGAGGAATATGAATCAGCTCCTTCAGATAGGTCTGGTCAGCAAGCATAATTGTGATTTCTGAAATATCCGCTGCCTGGTCGCCAATCCTCTCCATATCCGTAATCATCCTTAGGGCTGTTGAAATCAACCTCAGGTCACCTGCAACAGGCTGTTGGCGGAGTATGAGCTTCATTGCCAGGTCCTCGATTTCCCTTTCCTTGTTGTTTACTTCCCTGTCTCCTTCCACAACCCGTCTTGCAAGGTCCACATTCTGGGTTTTAAGTGCCGATACCGCTGCTTCAATTGAGCTTTCCACAAGGTTTCCCATTGATACAAGCTCCTCATTGAGCAAGTCGAGTTCATGATCAAATCTACTTCTCATAAAAAACCATCCTTTTATTAGTATTTTCTAGATGTAATTATAATACCCAACTGTAAAGATACCTCTTGCAATATGTAAAGTTTATGTTAAATTTAATTATAGGGAGTGAAATTTCAACCCAAAGCAAGACAAAACATTTGAAATGCAGGCAAAGTTGTGTTATACTACTTTAGTGTTCCTTGCCCTATTAATGAAAATAGGGCCGATAGTCCATAGGGAGGTGACATGAATGAGACAATATGAAGCAATGGTAATCTTTTACCCTAATCTTGAGGAAGAAAAGAGAAACGCTCTGCTTGAGAGATTCAAGAAGATAATCGAGGCAGGCGGTACGGTAACAACGGTAGATGAGTGGGGAATGAGAAAGCTTGCATATCTGATTGATGATTTGGCTGAAGGATACTACGTACTGATCAACTTTGAATCAGGAGCGGATGTAGTCAATGAATTCGACAGAATTGCCAAGATTTCAGACGGCATTATGAGACACATGATCACTAGAGACGAAGAATAATCTAAGGGACGGTGAGTATTTTGAATAATGTTGTTCTAATCGGAAGACTGACAAGGGACCCTGAACTGAGATATATACCGAATTCAGGAACTCCAGTGTCAACATTCACGTTGGCTGTAGACAAGAATCTTTCGAAGGAAAAGAAAATGGAGATGGAAGCAAAAAATCAGCCTACAGCTGATTTCATTAGAATTGTCGTATGGGGAAAGCAGGCAGAAAACTGCGCCAACTTCCTTAACAAAGGTAAATTGGTTGGAATAAACGGCAGAATCCAGACTGGAAGCTATGATGACAAGGATGGGAAAAGGGTTTACACAACCGATGTTGTGGCAAACAGTGTTGAATTCCTGGAATGGGGAGACAGCAACCAGAAATCATCAGGTTCAACCGGCTCGGACTTCTCGGATATCGACGGATTTCACCCTACCGACAATGATGATATTCCATTCTAATCAAGGAGGGGAAAAGGATGCAAAGAAGGTTTAAGCCTAGAAAAAAAGTGTGTAGCTTTTGTGCAGACAAATCAACACATATCGACTATAAAGATGTGAGCAAGCTAAAGAAGTATATAACTGAAAGAGGAAAGATTCTTCCAAGAAGAATTTCCGGAAACTGCTCAAAGCACCAAAGACAACTTACAATTGCTGTTAAGAGAGCAAGACAAGTTGCATTGCTGCCATATAGCGCTGACTAAGAGAGAGGGAAACCTCTCTTTTTTCTTTACGACCATACAAAGACCACAAGCAGGCTTTTATTTGTATTGAAATTAATATATAATCAAGGGTAAGCACACTTTGGAAATGACCTGTAATGACACTAAGAGCAGACATGAGGTGAGGAATTTGAAAGAAGACAATAAATTGGTTCAACCTGCCATAGAGGGAGCAGGAGCTGTTGCAGTTGTGGTATTGGTTGGACTCTTATCAATATACCTGACGCCGCTGGTGCTGATTCTCTATCCTGTAGGTGCAGTGGTATATGGAATAAAGAATGGCGTTAATCCGGCAGCTGTTGTAATAACTGTTGCTTCCCTTATAATAGGCTTGGGAACGGGGGATTTCATCAATGGGATCATCCTCCTGATCATGTTTGGGCCATTGACCATAGCCATTTCATATGGGATGAAAAAGAGAAGAAGACCCCTGCAGGTTCTTGTCACAGGATCCCTTGTTTTTTTCACAAGTACCCTGATGGTATTCTATATGGCTGATTCCTTGACTGGCCTAAGCATAATAAATCAATTGGAGAACACCTTCAAGGAGACCCTCTTCATTCAAATCGATATGCTTAAGGGAATGGGTCTGAGCAATTATGAAATTGACACCGCCCGAAGGATGCTGGAGGATGGATACAGGTATATAATTTTGATACTGCCGTCCATACTCATGTTTATGTCTCTTCTGGTAAGCTACGTAAACTATATCATCACTGTATGGCTTTTGAGGAAGCTTAGCATAGGAATAATCCAGATGCCTTGGCTTCACAGATTCACGGTGCCCAATAACTTTGCACTTGGAGTTCTGGTAATGTTCTTGGGAGTTTTCATTGGTAGAGGCTTGGATGGGACATATTTTGACACAATATTTCTGAATCTGCTTGTCCTAATAGGAGTTGTTTTTGTACTTCAGGGACTTGCGGTGATGAGCTTCTTCCTGATCAAGTGGAAAATGAACGCCTTCACCAGAGGCTTGGCTGTTTTCCTGGCCATTGCATTTTCTCCGGTATTGACCGCTGTGTCCCTTGTTGGCGGTTTGGATACAGTATTCGATTTCAGGAAGCTAAGAAGAAAACCCAGGTAGGAGGAAGAAGATGAAATATAAAATATTTACTTGGTCAGATACAAAGCTCTATCTGATGGTGATAGCCTTAAGTGTGTTTATAATAGCCCTGTTTCAACCAATCGTGGCTTTTGTCATGGCTATTGTCCTTGCATATCTTGTCTATTACAACCATAGGAAGATAGAGGAAAAGAACAAGGAGCTTGCAAAATACATAGAGGGTCTTTCCCATGACTTTGATTCAGCCGCAAAGCATGCAATATTCAACATGCCTTTCCCCATGGTATTTATTGATGATGATGGAAAGATAACCTGGTACAATACCCCCTTCCTGACTCTGCTTGGCGAAGAGGAAATAGTGAACAAGTCCATCAGTGAGCTTGTTCCCGATTTCAATCTTTCAGAGCTGATGAAAAAGAAGGAAAACGAGTCAATGTCCATCAGCTACATGGACAGGTATTTTGAGGTTTATCCCAATTTTCTTGAGGATAGGAAAACCTCTGGAAAAGGTAGCATAATCGTGCTTTACTGGGTAGATGACACTGAGCATGTGGTGCTAGAAAAGGAGCATAAAAGGGAGAAGACGGTTGTAGCCCTTGTTGATGTTGACAACTACGACGATGTCAAGAACTCAACTCCTGATATTCACAGGCCAATTGTACTTGCTGAGATCGACCAGCTGATCAATAGCTATTTTGGACAATACGAGGGAATAGTCAGGAAGTATGAGAATGACAAGTATATGGTTGTACTAAACCATGGAGCCCTCGAGTCCATAAAGGGGAAGAAATTCGACCTTCTTGACCAGATCAGGGATATGGATATGGGAAATACAATCCCTATCACCCTTAGTATTGGAGTCTGCCAAGCAGGCAGCACACTGCTTGAGTCTTACGAAAACGCCAGTGCAGCCATAGACATTGCACTGGGTAGAGGGGGAGACCAGGCGGTTATAAATGTGGGGAACACTTTTGACTATTATGGCGGAAAATCCAAGGCAATGGAAAAGCGCAACAAGGTAAAGGCCAGGGTCATTGGAGATGCCTTAAGGCAGCTTATAGACCAGAATGACAGGGTATTTGTAATGGGGCACAAGAATCCCGACATGGATTCCATCGGCTCCAGCGTAGGCATAATGAGAGCCATTAAAAACAGGAAAAAGGAAGCATACCTGGTTCTTAACGGAGAGAATCCATCCATAAGAAACCTTATGGATCGCATGAGAAAGGATAGTCCAGAGATGGTTAAGCGGGTGATCCCAGGGGATGATGCCGCAGGTCTGATGGATGAAAAGTCACTGCTTATTGTGGTTGACAACCACAAGCCCAGCCTTACGGAAGCCCCTGAGCTTCTGGATCTGACCCAAAAGGTTGTAGTGATCGACCATCATAGAAGGGGAGCTGAGTTTATCAACAACCCTGTACTGACATATCTGGAGCCATATGCATCCTCAACATCAGAGCTTGTTACGGAGGTTCTGACATATATGGGTGAGGAGACAAACCTCACGAAATTTGAGGCAGAGGCACTTCTTGCAGGAATAACTGTTGACACAAAGAACTTCAGCTTTCAAACCGGTGTCCGAACATTTGAGGCAGCGTCAGTACTTAAAAGGGCAGGTGCTGATACAACTGTTGTCAAACAGCTGTTCAGGGATGACTTCAGTACCTTTGTCAACAAGGCGGAGGTTATTAAGTCATCAAAGATTGTATTTGATAGGATTGCCATTGGAAGACTCCAAAAGAAGATGGAGGATTCCATACTAATTGCCGCCCAGGCAGCAAACGAGCTTCTTAACATCAATGATGTGGAGGCATCCTTTGTATTGAGTCAGCTGGATGAGAAGATTCACATATCAGGAAGGTCACTGGGTCACATTAGTGTTCAACTGATTTTGGAAACGGTGGGAGGTGGCGGCCATTTGAAAAGCGCCGGAGCTCAGATAGAGAAGCTGTCAATGGATGAGGCTGAAAAGCTTCTTACAGAGATAATAGATAAATATTTAAAGGAAGGTGAAAAACGATGAAAATCATACTTTTAAAGGATGTTAAGGGAATGGGAAAAGCAGGTGACCTAGTCAATGCCAAGGATGGTTATTCAAGAAACTACCTTATCCCAAGAAATATTGCAATTGAAGCAACTTCTGAAAACCTTAGGAAATGGGAGGAATCAAAGGCCAAGGAGGCTGCCCACAAGGAGCAGGAGATGAAGGAAGCCCTGGAACTCAAGGAAAAGATAGAAGGCCTTACAGTCAACATTAAGGCAAAGGGTGGAACCGAGGGAAGACTTTTCGGGTCAGTGACATCACAGGACATTTCAAATGCCATGATGAAGCAGCACAAGATTGACATCGACAAGAGGAAAATTGAACTGAAGGACAACATAAAGACGACCGGAGTAACTGAGGTTGAGGTGAAGGTATATCCAGATGTATCCGCTACTTTAAAGGTGGATGTAGCTGCAGAATAAGAGGTGAAACCCATGGAAACAGGTATTGGAAGAATTCCTCCACACAGCATGGAGGCTGAACAGTCGGTAATAGGAGCCATGCTTCTTGACAAGGAAGCAATAAATACGGCAATGGAGCACCTCCGGGGGGATGACTTCTACAAGGAGGCCAACAAGGAGATATACGAGGCAATGCTCGTTCTTAACAATAGGAATGAGCCAGTTGACCTTGTAACCCTTTCCGAAGAGCTGAAGAGACGAGGCTCACTTGAGGGAATAGGTGGTGTGACCTACCTCGCCAATCTCTCTGGAAGTGTAGCTACAACTGCCAACACAAAGTATTATTGCGATATCGTCCAGGAGAAGTCAATACTCAGAAGATTGATTGGCTCAAGCAACGAAATAATGGGCCTTGCCTATGACAATTCTGATAGCGTAAATGCCATAATTGAAAGAGCTGAAAAGAACATATTCGACATAACCCAGGGGGCCCACAAGCAAAGCTTTCATCCAATAAGCGAGGTTCTCCTATCAAGCTTTGCACAAATTGAGGAGAGGGCTGCCAACAAGGGTGAACTGACTGGACTGACAACTGGATTTTCAGACCTTGACCATAAGCTGTCTGGACTACAGAAATCAGATCTTGTACTGCTTGCTGCAAGACCCTCCATGGGAAAGACGGCTCTTGGCATAAATATCGCCACCAATGCCTCCCTCAAGGGAAATGGAAAGATTGCTGTATTCTCTCTGGAAATGTCAAAGGAGCAGCTTGTTCAGAGGATCATAAGTGCAACAGCCCACGTTGACCTTCAGAAGATAATAAGCGGAAACCTGTCGGATGATGAATGGATCAAGGTTGTCAACGCCATGGCGCCACTGTCAAAGATGGATATCTATATCGACGACACAGCGGGAATCTCACTGATGGAAATGAAGGCAAAGTGCCGCAGGCTGAAGGTTGAGAAGGGTCTTGACCTGATAGTCATAGACTATCTTCAGCTGATGCAGGCTGATGGCCGTGTTGCGAACAGGCAGCAGGAAATCTCTGCAATATCAAGGGGACGGAAGGGGATAGCCAAGGAAATGGAATGTCCGGTACTTGCACTTTCACAGCTGTCACGTGCTCCAGAGCTTCGATCGGACCACAGACCCATCCTTTCCGACCTGAGGGAATCAGGGGCAATTGAGCAGGATGCGGATGTGGTAATGTTCCTCTACAGGGATGATTACTACGACCAGGAGTCGGAGAAGAAGAACATAGGTGAGGTAATAATAGCAAAGCACAGGAATGGCCCCACAGGTCAGGTTGACCTTGTATTCAAGCATGAATACACAAAGTTTCTCAATATGGAAAGGTATATGGAGCCGGGCAACGGCTAAAAAGCCCTTCAGCCTAGTTTCAGACAACAAATGGACACATTGGGGAGCCATATGAGCATATAAACTAGTCTTTGATTAACCAAAGGTTATGGTGTAAAATAACTTCGAGGGGATACCTCGAGGTTATTTTTTTGGAGATGTGAATAAGATGATGATAAAAGGAAAAAGGGTCACATTGTCCCCCCTGACCCTTGAGGATGCGAGATCCATGAGAGACTGGGGAGTCCATGATACTGTGCTGTTGGGAGATTACAACTTCCCCTATGAAAACGACAGTGAAATAAGGAAATGGTTCAGATACAAGACCTTTACAATATTCAATAAATACTTTGGCATCCACAACGAAGATGGAAGGCTTGTGGGATACCTGGGGATAAAAAACAAGGATTTTATCAGGAGAAGTGCATATCTGGGGATTGTATTTGACCCGGATTACCTTGACATGGGCTACGGAACGGAAAGTCTCCAGGTGTTTCTGCCTCACTACTTCCATGAGATGAGAATGAGGACCCTCTATCTTGAGGTGGCAGAGTTCAACAGGAGGGCCATCAGGGTATATGAAAAGCTGGGGTTTATACCGGTCCAATACTACACGGACCTTTTCCCCGTAGAGGGAATTTCCAAGGACCACCCTGATATAATGGCTTCAAAATCTTGTTTTGTATTTAAAGATGAAAAGATATATAATTATATCTACAAAATGAAACTGACCAGGAAAAGGTATGAAGAGATAAAAGTTAGGCTTGAGGGGATGATTGACGGATGAGTTTTATAATTGAAACCACGGATATGGATCTAGGGGACACTCCCATAGAGAATATATTTCTGAACGACTACATGCCCATGGCCAATGGAACCTACGTAAAGGTCTATTTGCTGGGCTATAAATATGCCCATGATAGGGACCACAGAATAGAGGTTACCAACAAGACCATAGCCAAGCATCTGGATATTCCAATGGAGGACGTCCTAAGGGCCTGGGATTTTTGGGAAAATAAGGGAATCATAAGAAAAGAAGGCATGGATGATATAGATTACAAGGTTGTATTCCTAAATCTTAAGCAGCTCTTCATAAAGAACAATCTTATGAATCAGACCAGTGCAACCAAGGATGTCAAGCCTCGGGCATCAAGCCAGAAGGATCTGATAGAGGCAAACCAGATACCTGTTATAAACAAGATGTTCAACAATATAGATTTCATGATGCGGAGACAGACCGCTCCAATGGAGAAAAAGCAGATCTTATCTTGGATTCAGGATTACAATATGAATCCTGATGTGATTGAGAAGGCCTTCAGCTATGGGGCTGAGATGAAGAACAAGAGGAGCATCAAATACATTGAAGGAATAATAAGGAATTGGTATGATCAGGGACTGACCAACATGGATGCTGTAATGGAACACTTCAACAAGGTTGACCAGAAGTATTTCAGGTACCAGAAGGTCATGAAGTCCATCGGTCTTGAACACAAGGGAGTCACTGATGGAGACCTTAACCTTATAAACAAGTGGTTTGATCAGTATGGCTATCCCATGGAGCTTGTGTTAAAGGGCTGTGAAGCTGCCAACAAGGTTCAGTATCCAACTGTCAACTACATTGACGGAGTAATTAGCGACTGGTACAGGAAGGGAATAAGAAGGGTTGAGGACATAGAGCTTCTTGATAAGCCTGAGGATAAGCCTGAAAAAAAGACCTACAAGACGTCAGGAAAGAAGGCCACACCTCACAAGACAAGGTTCCACAACTTTGAACAGCGAAGTGCCAAATATTCAGCTGAGGATCTTGAGAAGATGGCCAAGAGAAAGCGTGAAGCCCACAGAATGAAGGGAAGCGGTGGTTCTGATGAATAACCCTGTATTGAAGGAGATACAACTTATATATGAAAAGAGAAGGGACAATGCGGAAAAGGATTTGAGAATGAGGCAGCAGGAGGTCTACAGAAAGCTTCCCAGGGTGAAGGAGCTTGATGATGAGATTAGGAATACTGGTCTTAAAATGGCTAAAAAGGTGCTTCTGGAGCCAGAGGAGTCGGAAAAGGCGGCCAGGGAGGCAAGGGAGAAGATCGAATCCCTAAAGATGGAGAAGGCCTTCGTCCTGACGGAGGGAAACATCTCCGCGGACTATCTTGAGCCCAAATACACCTGCAAGATCTGCAAGGATACCGGCTATGTGGGTGACTCCAAAAGGTGCAACTGCATGAAGCAGCTGCTTATCAACAGATCCTACAAGATGTCAAATCTGGAGAACATACTCCACAAGGAGAATTTTCAAAACTTCAACATAGACCTGTTCAGCAAGGAGCCCTTTGATGGGGAGGACCTGACGCCCAGGGAGAACATGCTGGACATACTAAGCTATGCGGAAGGCTTTATCGGTAGCTTTGAGGAGAATAATGGTGAAAATCTGCTATTTTACGGAACAACCGGTCTTGGGAAGACCTTTCTTTGCAGCTGCATCGCCAAGGCACTCCTTGACAAGAACAAGATAGTCATCTACCAGACCGCCTTCACAATTCTCGACATTCTTGAGAAACGTAGGTTTGGAAAGGGAAACAGGGAGATTTCCGACTACGAATACGACCTTCTCTTCCAGGCTGACCTGCTGATAATTGATGACCTTGGAACGGAGATTTCTAATACATTTACAAATGCCGAAATATTCAACATAGTCAACACAAGACTGCTTGCAGGTAAAAAGACCATAATATCCACAAACCTTACACCAAATGAAATATCCGAGATATATACCGACAGGGTATTCTCAAGGATATTTGATAAATTCATACCCCTAAGATTCTACGGAAAGGATCTTAGATGGGAATAATTCTAAAAGGAGTCGAAGGATGGCAAGAAAAGCAACAGGAATACAGGACTATATTGTAAAAACACTTAACGGGATGGCTCTAGGACTTTTTTCATCCCTCCTTATCGGACTAATCATAAGGCAGATTGGAGTATATGGGGACATACCATCCCTTGTTTATTTCGGAAATGTTGCCCAGAGGATGATGGGACCTGCTATTGGAGTTGGAGTTGCTTACAGTGTTGGAGCTCCTCCTCTGGGGATATTTGCATCAGCAGTTGCTGGAGCAATAGGTGCTGGAAGCGTTTCCTTTGATGGAGCTACAGCTGTGATTGCCATCGGAGAGCCTGTTGGTGCCTTTGTGGCAGCGTTGGCTGGGGCGGAGCTTTCCAAGCTTGTGGCAGGAAGAACAAAGTTTGATATCATACTGGTTCCAATGGTAACAATTCTTGCGGGGGGACTTGTTGGGAGCTACATTTCCCCTTACATAGCAGCATTCATGAACGGAGTGGGAGCCATTATAAATCAGGCAACGGAGCTGCACAGAATACCAATGGGAATAATAGTAGCTGTGATTATGGGAATAACCTTAACCCTACCAATAAGCTCTGCAGCACTTGCAATATCACTTAATCTGTCTGGACTTGCAGCTGGTGCGGCTACCGTTGGCTGTGCAGCCAACATGGTTGGCTTTGCCGTTGCTTCCTATAGGGAGAATGGTATGGGAGGACTGGTTGCTCAGGGACTTGGGACCTCCATGCTCCAGATTCCAAATATCGTAAGGAACCCACTGATCTGGATACCTTCAATAGTTGCCTCGGCAATACTTGGACCAGTATCCACCTATCTGCTGGAGATGAGAAGCAATTCCCTTGGAGCAGGAATGGGAACAAGCGGTCTTGTTGGCCAGTTTGCAATGATTGAAACCATGGGTCCAAGCCTATATGTATTTTTAATTATTCTAATGATGCATTTTATATTCCCAGGTCTCATATCATTTTCAGTATCTGAATGGATGAGGAAAAGAGGCTACATCAAAAGAGGGGACATGTCACTATAATTTAGGAGGAATTAGATGGAGAAACCTATTGGAGTGCTGGATTCAGGGGTAGGAGGGCTGACTGTTGTAAAGTCAATCCAAAAGATCCTGCCACATGAGGACATCATATATTTTGGGGACAGCAAGAATGTACCCTACGGAAATCGTGACGAGGATGAGATATATAATCTCACAATGGCAATGTTAAAGTATTTTGAGAAGAGAAATGTCAAGATGGTTGCAATAGCCTGCAACACCATTTCAACAATCGCAGACAGGTTCAGGGACAAGTTTGATTTCCCCATTGTGGACATAATCACCCCGACTGTTGACCACATCGAGAACATGGGAATAGACAAGATGGTAATACTTGGAACTGATTTCACCATAAGGACCAAGGCATATGAAAGGCTGCTAAGGGAGAGAAGGAAGGACTATGAGATTTCCTCGGAAAAGAGCCCCAAGCTTGCTGAGCTGGTGGACAAGGGGGATTACAAATCCAGGGAGATATATGACACAATAGGGGGACATCTCGAGAGCATATCCCAGATGGGAAATTTCTACAATATTGTTCTTGCCTGCACCCATTATCCAATAGTTGAGGATATTTTCCTTGAGCTGGATCCAACCCTCAACTACATAAACCCAGGCTTCCAACAGGCCAAGGCCATGAGGGTGGTCCTCCACGATAAGGGAATCCTGAAAAGGGAAGGCAAGGGAACCCTCCAGGTTCTCACATCCGGAGCACCAGAAATTTATAAGATGGTTCTTAACAAACTGGAAATGGGAGCTGCTGGAGAGATTAGGACTGTGGAAATCCCACCATATGCGGAGTAATGTATTGACATTAAGCTCAGATGTGCTATAATGGATTTTAATTAAATAAGGCAGTGAAGGGAAATAGTATGCAGGAAAGTCTTTTAGAGAGTCGGTGGCTGGTGGAAACCGTCAGATGGAAGTGCAGAATCCAACCCTGAGCCTGAAGTATTCGAGTGAATCGCTTATGCGGTTAACTAGGGTGGCAACGCGGGTATACTCTCGTCCCTACTATTATGGGGACGGGGGTTTTTTTATTTATTTAGATTAGAATAGGAGGAGGAATATTATGTTGGATATTAAGAGAATCAGAATGGATGCCCAGGAGGTAAAGGATGCACTGGAAAAAAGGCATGGAGATTACCCAATAGACAGGGTACTTGAGCTGGATGAGAAGCGGAGGGAATTGCTTGTCCATGTTGAGGAGATGAAGGCAGAGCAGAACAAGGTGTCAAAGGAGATTCCAAAGCTAAAGAAGGAGGGCAAGGATGTAGAGCCAATATTTGCCCAGATGAAGGAGCTTTCAGAAAAGGTCAAGGAGTTTGACGGCCAGGTGAAGGATGTTGATGATGAATTAAGGACCCTTCTTCTTCAGATTCCAAACACCCCACATCACACCGTTGTTGAGGGAGAGTCCGATGAGGACAATGTTGAAATGCGGAAGGACGGAACCCCAAGAGAGTTTGACTTTGAGCCAAAAGCCCACTGGGATATTGGTACCGAGCTGGACGTCCTTGATTTTGAAAGGGCATCAAAGATATCAGGGGCCAGATTCAGCGTTTTCAAGGGTGCGGGCGCAAGGCTTGAAAGGGCAATAATAAGCTTTATGCTGGACCTTCATACTGGAGAGCACGGCTACACTGAAATGTCCACTCCATTTATGGTGAACAGGGACAGCATGATTGGAACAGGCCAGCTGCCAAAATTTGAAGAGGACATGTTCCATGTGCCAAGCAAGGATTTCTTCCTTGTACCCACTGCTGAGGTTCCCCTTACAAATCTCTTGAGGGATGAGATACTTACTGAGGACCAGCTCCCTGTATATTTCACTGCATACACTCCTTGCTTCAGACAGGAGGCGGGATCGGCAGGCAGGGACACCAGAGGTCTCATAAGAAATCACCAGTTTGACAAGGTGGAGATGGTTAAATTTGCTCATCCGGACAAGTCCTATGACGAGCTTGAGACCCTAACAAACAATGCCGAGGAGGTCCTCAAGAGACTGGGCATACCATACAGGGTTGTTATGCTTAGCACCGGAGACCTTGGCTTCTCATCAGCAAAGACCTATGATGTTGAGGTATGGATGCCAAGCTACAACAGATATGTTGAAATTTCAAGCTGCAGCAACTTCGAAGATTTCCAGTCCAGAAGGGCTAACCTTAGATTCAGGAGAGAAGACAACGGCAAGGTTGAATACCTTCATACATTAAATGGAAGTGGCCTTGCAGTTGGTAGGACCTTTGCAGCCATACTTGAGAATTTCCAGCAGGAAGATGGCTCTGTGATCATTCCCGAAGTTCTCAGAAAGTACATGGGTGGAATGGAAAAACTTGAGAAATAGAACATTATGGTCCGAAGAGAAAATCTTCGGACTATTCCATCTTTAGAGGTTTATAAATGGCACAACCATCAAATTCAAGAACAATTGGACAAAATTTTAGTGGATTATCACTTGAAATTGAGTTATAATGTACTTACAAGTTGTCCAAATAGTCAGAAACGGGCAACTGGAAAGGTAGAAAATCAAAAAGGGGGATGAATATGAACAAAAAGACATTATCATTATGGTTGGTATTTATACTGACTCTATCACTTATGGTAGGTTGCTCACCAGCAGCAGAGGAGCCAGCCGGAGAAGAGCCTGGAGATGCTCCAGCAGAAGAGGTATTCCTATCTGTAGCAACCGGAGGAACAGGCGGTACTTATTACCCACTTGGAGGAGCAATTGCCAAGATATTCAACGAGAATATCGAGGGAGTAACTGCAAATGCTCAGTCAACTGGAGCATCAGCTGAGAACGTTAACCTTGTAGCTCAAGGAGAAGCGGAACTGGCTTTTGTACAGAACGACGTAACTTACTATGCTTTCACAGGAACAGAGACATTTGACGGCCAAGAGCCAATAACAAACATCAGAGGAATGGCAATGCTTTATCCTGAGGTTATTCAGGTTATAGCTACAGCTGACTCAGGAATCACAAGCATTGAGGATCTTGCTGGAATGAAGGTTGCAGTTGGAGCTCCTGGATCAGGAACTGAGGTAAATGCTAGACAGATTCTTGAAGAGTATGGAATGACTTATGATGACCTTGGAAAAGCTGACTACCTTTCATTCAACGAAGCTGCTGACCAGCTTAAGAACAAGCAGGTTGACGCTGCATTCGTAACTGGCGCACTTCCAACTTCAGCTGTAACAGAAGTTACTCAAACTGCTGATATCGTTGTAGTTGCAATGGACGGAGCAAAAATAGCCACACTTGCAGAGAAATATCCATTCTACACTGAAGTTTCAATCCCTGGAGATACCTACAATGGTATGAGCGGAGATGTTACATCAGCAGCAGTAATGGCAATGCTTATAGTACCGGAAGACCTGAGCGAGGACTTGGTTTACAACATGACCAAGAGCATGTTCGAGCAAAGACAGGTAATCATTGATACACACGCAAGAGGTAATGACATCAAACTAGAAACTGCATTGGCAGGTATGCCAATAGACCTACATGCAGGAGCTCAGAAGTATTACGATGAGCAAGGCATCGAGTAGTAAAGAATTCAATGGAAAAGGTACTGATAGTATCAGTACCTTTCCCTTATTAAAGAGGATTTTGGCTGTGGTCGTGGCTCTACTGGCGATTGGCATGATGCTTTATCCCATTGAGGTTCTAAGGGCCTCTGATGCAAGAAGTGGAGAGTATCTGAGCTCATGGTGGCCGAGGGAGGACAGGTCCTTCACAATAAAGTACATACATTCCGTTGAACGGACCCCTGTATGGGAGATGTATACCATCGAAGAGGGAGAGATTGTACTTAAGGAAACCGTTTTTCAGTCCTACGGCGCTGGACTTCCGGCAACAAGTCCGTACGACTTTGATATAGTTGAGGATGGTTTTCGACTGTACAACATTGACCAAAAAATGACAAACCTCGTTTACAGAACAGGAGCAGTAAGGGCAAATCACGAACTGACGGTGGGGGGAAGAACATACCTTTTCGTTGAATTTTCAGAGCCTACCGAAGGAGTAAAATTTGAAACCCAAAAGACTCCAATAATAGTTTATTTGGCAAAGGAGGGGTTTAAATGAATGACGACAAAAAATTAGACAATGAAAATCTTGAAGAAGACAAACTAGTTGAGAATAATGACAACATCAATTCAGAAGATGAAGAGATTCTTGAAGAGCAGACTGTAATAGCTGACACATCAGGAGGAACAGCCTTGGATGAGGAAGCCCTGGATGTGGACCTCTTGATGGAATCCTACGACAAGGAAGCATCAAAACTCAGAAAAATGAAGGGTACACTATCAAAGGTTGTTATGGCAATAGCCATAGCGATGTCAACATTCCATCTTTATACAGCAGGCTTTGGAACCTTGCTATCCTACAGACAGAGATCGCTACATATTATATTTGCATTTATAATTGGATTATTCCTTTATCCCGCAAGAAAGAAGTCAAGCAGGGAAAAACCTGCAATATTTGACTTTCTATTGATGGGCGTTGCAATAGTGGTATTTGGATACATATTCCTCTTCCCTGAGCAGATGGCTCTTAAGGGAGGAAATGCGACCCCATTGGACCTTGTATTCGGTATAGCTGCAATACTTCTTACCCTTGAGGTAACAAGAAGGGTAGTGGGTCCAGAACTTCCAATTGTTGCAATAGTGTTCCTAAGCTATGCATATTTTGGACCACAGATGCCAGGAATCCTTGCTCATAGGGGCTTCTCACTGACCAGGATAGTATCACACATGTACATGGGTCTTGAGGGTATCATGGGTATACCTACAGGTGTATCGGCGACCTTCGTATTCCTGTTTATATTGTTCGGGTCCTTCCTGGATAAGACAGGCGTTGGAAAATTCTTTATTGACATGGCATTTGGAATGACCGGCCACCTTAAGAGTGGTCCTGCAATGACGGCTGTAGTGGCCAGTGGATTTATGGGATCAATTTCAGGTAGTTCAGTAGCAAACACTGTAACAACCGGTGCATTTACAATTCCTTTGATGAAAAAGACAGGATACAAGCCCTACTTCGCCGGCGCAGTAGAGGCAGCAGCATCCACAGGAGGTCAGATAATGCCTCCGGTAATGGGAGCTGCAGCATTTATAATGGCAGAGTTTACAGGGATATCCTATCTACAGATAATAATAGCAGCGGCAATACCTGCAGTATTGTACTACTTCGCAGTCGGTACCATGGTTCACCTTGAGGCATCCAAGCTTGGACTTGTAGGGATACCAAGGGAGAAGCTTCCCAAGGTAAGCAAACTGTTGTTGACAAGAGGCTTCCTTCTGATTCCACTGGTGAGTGTCGTGTACTTCCTCATAGCTGGTAATACACCTACACTTGCAGCCTTCAAGGCTATAATAATCAGTATGGTGGTAGCTATCATAGCAGCCTTAATAAGAAAAGACGGATCCTTTACATTCAAGGACTTTCTTGGAGCACTTGAGGCTGGAGCCAAGGGCTCAGTAGGAGTTGCCTGTGCCTGTGCTACAGCAGGTATGATAGTTGGGGTTGTAACCCTGACAGGACTGGGACTAAGAATAGCTGAAATAATTGTAACCGTAGCACAAGGAAACCTCTTGCTGACATTGTTCTTCACAATGGTAGCCTCAATCATACTTGGAATGGGACTTCCAACAACAGCAAAGTACATCGTACTTGCTACAATGGCAGTACCAGCGCTTATTAAGCTTGATGTAAACCTTTTGGCAGCCCACCTTTTCATTCTTTACTTTGGTGTTGTTGCAGACATCACTCCACCGGTTGCCTTGGCAGCATATGCCGGCGCGGGAATAGCGGGGTCCAACTCAATGAAGACTGGCTTCCAGGCCTTGAAGATAGCCCTGGCCGCCTTCATAGTACCCTATATCTTCGCAATCAACCCAGAGCTTATAATGGTTGAGGATATTGTGGGTACAACAGTAGTGTTTATGCCGTTCATTCAGGCGCTACCTGTAATACTGTCGGCAGTAATCGGGATACTCTGTCTGGCTGCGGCCGTTGAGGCCTACCTCATAAGAAGAACCAACATCATAGAAAGGGTTCTACTGGCAGGAGCAGCACTGATGCTTCTAAATCCAGGATATCTGTCCGATGCATTTGGACTTGTGGTGCTGGTTGGAACATATCTTATCCAGAGGATGCAGAACAAGAAAGAGAAAGTGGCTTAGTGATCAATGGACCGGGTTGTGTAATCTGCATAATCCGGTCTTAAAAATTGTCCAATATGTTTGACAAAGGTGAAAAATAGTTGTAAAATATCTTTGTGACTTGCACCCGTAGCTCAGAAGGATAGAGCGGTGCCCTCCTAAGGCATGAGCAGGGGTTCGATTCCTCTCGGGTGCACCATTTATTTAAAGGTGATCTAAAATGGATGAAAAATACATGAAAATAGCATTGGAAATTGCCAAAACCAGCACCTACGAAGTACCAGTGGGTGCTGTTGTTGTATATAATGGCAAGGTTATAGGAAAGGGTTACAACAGAAGGGAGACGGAAAAAGACCCCACAGCCCACGCTGAGATAATGGCAATACAGGAGGCCAGCAATTATCTTGGAGGCTGGAGGCTTGTGGACTGCACCCTATATGTCACCCTGGAGCCCTGTGCCATGTGTGCAGGGGCTATTGTAAACGCTAGGATACCTAGGCTTGTAATTGGAGCCATGGACCCAAGACACGGCTGCTGTGGATCTGTGGAGGACCTTGTTAGGCATCCAAGGCTCAATCACAGGGTTGAGTTGAAAACTGGTGTTCTTGAAAGAGAGAGTGCACAGTTATTGAAGGATTTTTTCAGAGAGCTTAGAAAGAGAAAGTAGAGGAGGCAACCATGGAAAAGAAATGGATCAGTACTGCCTGTACCCTGGATTGCTGGGATTCATGCTCAATTAAGGCCCTTGTGGAGGACGGCCAGGTCAAAAAGCTTGTTGGTAATCCTGAGAATCCTGTGACAGGACACTTTCTTTGCGAGAAGGGCTACAAACACATAAAGATGAGGAACGGCAGTTCATAAATCGAATACACAGTTCTTTTTTGTCACACTTTTCTCCTGTACAATAGGTAATGTCCTTATTTTTCATCTTTACACATTTTTGAAGAGCATAAGAAACATTCTCTATCATTAGCT
>CAYMHD010000013.1:18099-19011 GCA_964390135.1 uncultured Gudongella sp.
CGAGAAGGGCTATAAACACATAAAGATGAGGAACGGCAGTGAAAGGCTGGTAAAACCCCTTATACGGGAAGCTGGAGCCCTTAGGGAGGCGACCTGGCAGGAGGCTCTGGACCTTGTGGCAGAGAAGCTTCTTAAGTTAAGGAAGGATTATCCCACAACAGCCCTTCTATACATAAGTGAATTTGGAAATTCAGGATTGGTAAAAAAGGCAGACCAGAGGTTTTTCAATGCCTACGGTGGCGTGACCATGCCCGTTGGCAGCCTGTGTGCAGGGGCAGGAGTTGAGGCCCAGAGGTATGATTTCGGAAAATGTCTTGCCCATGAGCCAACGGACTATCTCAACAGCAGGATGATAATAGTCTGGGGAAGAAACCCTGTGACCACAGGACCCCATATGGTCCCATTCATAAAGAAGGCAAAGGAAAATGGGGCAAGGCTTGTGACAATAGACCCTCTCCGCTCTGAGACCGCCGCAATGTCCTATCTTCACCTGGCTCCAAAGCCCGGATCGTATGGGCTTTTGGCAATGTATATGATCAAGGTTCTGATTGAGAATAATCTTGTGGATATGGATTACATAGAGAAGAATACTATGGGCTTTAAATACCTAAAAGATGCTGTAATGAACCTTGACAGGGATCAGGTCTCAGAAACAACAGGAATTCCACACAAGGAGATTGAAGACCTTGCCCTGGACTACGGAAGGACAAAGCCCGCTGCCATAGTCCTTGGCTTTGGTATCCAACGATACTCCAATGGAGGGGATACGGTCCGGGCAATAGACGCACTTGGTGCTGTAACAGGAAACATTGGAAGGTCCGGAGGAGGAATAAGCTACAACAACCGCGTATCCAATGGACTCATTGATGAGGACTTCCTAAAGGGAATTGGGCAGGCTAAGGAAACAAGAAC
>CAYMHD010000014.1:0-17825 GCA_964390135.1 uncultured Gudongella sp.
CATCTGATAACGGCTGGTCTGCAACCATATATGACGGTGAAAAATCCTATATTTCAAAAAAATATGACCTACATATCGTAGATCGTGTAGGTGGGGGAGATTCCTTTGCGAGCGGGCTCATATATGGGATGATTACAGGAAAGCCTATCCAGGAGGCCCTGGAGTTTGCAGTGGCTGCTTCGGCCTTGAAGCATACAATACCAGGAGACTTCAATCTGGTGAGCGTATCGGAGGTCAATGCCCTTATGGGGGGAGATGGCTCAGGCCGTGTCCAAAGATAGTGCAAACAAAAAAAGGGAGCAGAATTCTGCTCCCTTATGAATATCTATAGGCTTATATCCAAGGAATCCACAAATCTTCCCATCCGTCTAAAAGCCTCACGCAGATCATCATCAGACCCTGCAAACACAATCCTTACATAGCCTTCTCCCATTGCTCCGAAGGCCGATCCTGGAACCACCAGGACCTGCTCCTCCACAACCAGCTTCTCGGCAAATTCCTGTGAGGTCATACCGGTGCCCTTTATATTGACAAATGCATAGAAGCTTCCCGGGGAGCCCTTATATTCAAGTCCCCTTATTTTATTGATTTCTTCAATGACAATATGCCTTTTCCTTGAGTATTCCTTCTGCATGAATTTCACCGATTCTCCACTGCTTCGGATGGCTTCAAGGGCGGCATCCTGTATAAAAGGCGAAACGCAGGAGGCGATTCCTTCCTGGATTTTAGGCATTGCCTGGATGATTTTTTCACTGCCCACGACATAGCCTATTCTCCAGCCCGTCATGGCGTAGGTTTTTGACAAGCTGTTGACCACAAGGACATTTTCCCTTATTTCCGGGAACTGTGAGATGCTGTGGTGCCTATGGCCATCATAAATAATTTCCTCATATACCTCGTCAGAAATGACAAACAGGTCGTATTTTTCAACCACCTTGGCAATCTCTGCCAGCTCCTCCCTTGAGAGGACAGACCCAAGGGGATTACTTGGCGAATTAAGTATCAGAGCCTTTGTTCTTTCAGTAATTGCAGCTTCAATATCCTTTGCCTGAATATTGAAGCCGTTTTTTTCATGGATAGGTACATTTATGGCATTGGCACCAAGTATCACTGTCTGTCCCTGGTAGTTGGGATATCCCGGATCTGGAATTAGGACCTCATCACCAGGATTGACGGTTGCAAGCAAGGCTAGGAATATGGCTTCCATCCCTCCGATCGCAATCATGACATTGTCCTGGCTGTAATCATCTCCAACCATTTTGCTGTATTTTTCTGCTATTGCTTTTCTAAGCGCAGGTATGCCCGCATTGGAAACATAATGGGTATTGTTTCTGTCCAATGACATCTTTGCGGCATTCTTGATGTTTTCTGGTGTGTCAAATGCAGGCTCACCAACAGTAAGGCTGATTACATTTTCGTACTTGTCCGCAAGCTCAAACATCTTCCTGATCCCAGAGGCGGGGTAGCTTTGTATAACCTTGGATAGCTCCTTCAATAAAATCCCTCCCATATCAATTTCAAGTCCACCTTCAATATCAAATGATTCCCCACAAAAATCTCATAATGGGCAGATGTGGGTGACATTTACCCTCCATTTATAGTATAATGTAATTTGGCTAATTATGAAATGAAAACCAATCCAAATTATGTGAGGAGTGTTTATATGAAATTCAAAAAGACCATTGTGACACTGGGTGTGGCAGGACTCTTGCTGGGATCGACTGCCGTATTTTCAGAACCAGGAAGTGAATCAGACCCTGTTGTTTCATTAAGCTACCTGAACCTGAAGCTTGAGGAAATAAGGGACTACATAGATGAAAGGCTTGACGACGAAGCTGGAGCACCAAGCTCCGGAGATGCTCTTGTGGTTGTGGAGCTCCAGAGTGGGCAGGTTCTCGAAGGGGAGGCTGGAACCGAAATCATAAAGAGAAGCGGAGAGGCTGTTGCCATAGCCTCCAGCCTTGGTGGACTTTCAGACGTTACTGCCGGGACCGATATTGCTGATGGTGGAAATGTTCCCACCAATCATATGCTGATAGTGCCAAGAAGTGATGGAAGGGGAATATTTGTTACCAAGGACAAGACCTTTGTAATGGTCCGAGGTGCATTTAATATTAGATAGGTCCGAGGAAGGACCAATTTGGAGGTATATGATGAAAAACAGGAAAATTACAATAGTAGGTCTTGGCTACATTGGACTGCCTACAGCAGCGGTAATGGCAAGGGCGGGCATGGACGTACTGGGCTATGACCTGAACAGTAGGGTTATAAACGCATTGAACAAGGGAGAAATAATAATAGAGGAGCCGGGCCTGTCTCAGCTGGTTAATGAAATGGTCAAGACAGGAAGACTCAGGGGGATAACATCACTTGAGGAGTCCGATGTTTTCATAATAGCTGTGCCCACTCCCATAACTGAGGACAAGAAGGCAGACATGACCTATGTGGAAAGTGCAGCCCAGGAGATCGCACCTCACCTTAAGCCTGGGAATATTGTGGTACTTGAATCCACATCCCCACCGGGTGCCACTGAGGACATAGTTGCTCCTATTCTTGCCAGATCAGGGCTCAAAATCGGAGAGGAGGTATTTGTCGCCCACTCTCCTGAAAGGGTTCTTCCAGGTAAGATTATTCAGGAGCTGGTTCAGAACGACAGGATTATTGGAGGTATCAATCCACAGTCTACAGAGCTTGTAAAGGAAATTTACAGGACCTTTGTGGAGGGTGAAATATATACCACCGATTCCAAGACTGCAGAGATGTGCAAATTGATGGAGAACACCTTCAGGGATGTGAACATAGCCCTTGCGAACGAGCTGGCAATCCTGGCAGAGAACATGGGAATAGATGCCTGGGAGGTCATAAGGTTTGCAAACAAGCATCCAAGGGTTAATCTTCACCAGCCAGGTCCAGGAGTTGGGGGGCATTGCATAGCCGTTGACCCATGGTTTGTAATAGAGAACCACCCTGAAGGCAGGCTTATCAGACAGGCCAGGGACATAAATGACGGTATGCCAGACAGGGTGCTTCAGAAGATTTTGGACCTTGTACAGGATGAGGAATCAAAGGTGGCAGTACTGGGAGTGACATATAAGCCGGATGTTGACGACACAAGGGAAAGTCCCATTCTCAAGCTGGTGGATGGGCTGCTTCAAGGAACAAAGCTCCAGGTGGCCATTCAGGATCCACACGTGGACAGGGAGGTATTCCCCTACAGTGGAAGACTTTATGACAATATTGAGGATGCTGTAAGGGATGCAGACCTTATAGTGCTTGGTGTCAATCACTTCGAATACAGTACACTGGATTTTTCCGAGCTTGGAAAGCTTATGAAGAGCAAAAAGGTTTATGATACAAGAAATTACCTGAACCAAAGAGACCTGGTCCAGGGAGGCTTCCAGGTAACGGTATTGGGCAGGGGTAGATGATGGAGAAGGTTTTGATCATAGCAAATGAATTCCCTCCCATGGGAGGAGCTGGAGTTCAGAGAACAACAAAATTTGTAAAGTATCTCAGGGATTTCGGCTTTGAGCCGGTTGTGGTGACCAAGGAGCATGTTGCAGAGCTAAGTGATTGGAGCCTGCTTGAGGACATTCCTGAGGATGTTGAGATAAACAGACTCAAGCCCTATGATACCGTAAACAGGAAGGGTATTCTAAGACTTCCCATGAAGTTTCTGGGCACAAGGATAATGTCACCTGATTCGGAATATTTTTGGTATCTATTCAACAGGGACAGAGTGCTGGACTTGGTCAAGAGGGATGGAATCAAGCTTATTTATTCCACATCCTTTCCCTATTCATCACATCTATTGGGTCTCTACCTAAGGAGGAAGCTGCCAGATATTAAATGGGTGGCTGATTTCAGGGATGAATGGACAAACAACCCCTACCACAGGGACAGCATCTACAAAAGGATCAAGTTCAAGGGAGAAAAGAGCATGGAGCTCCAGGTAACTGAGGGCTGCGATTATTTCATCACAAACACACCCCTGATGCTTGAGAACTTTGTGGCTGACAACAGCTCCTTGGTTGGAAGGTCAACCTTTATTCCAAACGGGTATGATGAGGAAGATTTTCAGGGCCTTGACAATGAAAGGGACGGGGGGGATAAATTTGTAGTAACCTACACCGGGTCCCTTTACGGTAGACGCAACCTGGATGAATTCATGGATGGACTTAAGCTTTCCCTGGAAAGGGGAAAAATTGAAAAGAAGGATCTGGAGATAAGGATTGTTGGAAACATCTATGATTCGGTCATAGATTCCTACGCAGCAAAATATGGGCTGAAGGGACAGATAAAATCCTATGGCTACCTTCCCCACAAGGAAAGCATCCAGATGCTGTTCAATTCAGATATAATCCTTTTGGTAATAGGCAAGGGCAAGGGTTCAAGAAACTTCTACACCGGGAAGATATTTGAGTATATTCGTGCGGACCGTCCAGTGCTTGCAATTGTTCCAGAGGATGGGGTTGCGGCACAGGTCATTAGGGAAACAAAAACGGGGACAGTGGTGGACCCTGAGGATATAGAGGGCGTGGCAGAGTCCTTGGCTGAATATTACGGTCAGTGGAAGCAGGATAATATGGATCATATGCCTGATTGGGACAATATTAGGAAATACAGCAGGAAATCCCAGACTGGAAGGCTTGCTGAAATATTTTTGGAGCAACTCCAAAAGGAGAGGTAGAAAGGGGCAAATTATGAAGAGAAAGTGGAATTGGATCGATACGGCGGTTGTAATCCTATTGATAGCAGCAGCCCTATTGTTCCTTAACAGGGAAAGGTTGATTGGCGGTGCTACGGCTGGACCATCCAACACCAGGGACATTGTCATGACCGTTGAGGTTGACGAGCTTAAGCCGGAAATGCTTACAAGCCTCCAGGCTGGAGACCAGATATTTTCCCAATATAGACTTCAGAATGCAACAATAAGAGAGCTTGAAACCAGACCCATGGAGATAAAGGCTGTGAATGGTATGGGCGAGGTCCAGATTGTTGAAAGCGAGGATTTGGTAACCCTCCAGGCAGTGATAGATGCACAGGTTGTAACCAGTGGGCCATACATGGACCTTGGAGGTCAGGAAGTGAAGGTAGGTCTTACCTTTGTGCTGAAAACCACAGAGTTTGAGGCTATGGGAGATATAAAGCGTATTGAGGTGGCACAATGAAGATGATGAATAAAGAGGGCAAGGTATTCAACAGGATAAACATATTGGATTTGATATTTGTCGCAGCCATAGTACTACTCTTGTTTTTGTCTGCCATAAAGATCATGGGCAAGGATCTTCAGGACATTGGCTCTTCAGCTGAATCCGTACAGGTGAGATTTGTTGCTTCAATACCATATGAAAAGGGATATCTTGATTCCATAAGCGTTGGGGACACAATCGGGGAAACAAAGCAATATCTCCAGGCAGAGGTTGTCCATGTGGAGATACTTCCAGTATACGAAACCAATCTGGACATGGGGGGAAATCCCGTGAGATCCGTTGACCCCACCATGGAGGAGGCAAGGGTTACAATAGAGGGAACCCTTCCCTACGAGAGCATGAGCTATAAGCTTGGTGCCCAGGAGGTAAGGCAGGGAAAGATAATATTCATTGAAAGTGACTTCTATAGACTTAAGGGACAGATAGAGACCATTGAGGTTGTGAATTAGTATGGGAATCAAAGGCGCTTTGAAGAACAGCTTTTTTATTGGCTTGCTTATGAAAATTAAATATTTTGCGGAAAATAGCTTCATCTTCAGCATAAAGCTGAACAAGGAGAATGTCGGGAGAAGAGAACATAAATCCTGGATATACGGAAGTCTTTTCTACAGATTCCTGATGGAGCTGGACAGGCTTGCCAGGAGCCTTGAAAAAAGGATTAATTCTGGTATAAAAGAGAGCAGACTCCTTGGCTGGACCTTGAAGGACCACAGGGCCAGGACCCACGCCTCCAATGAGGAAGGCGTAATGAAGGGTAGCATGATTTACAGGGGATTCACCAAGGCTTTGGATTCACCTGGATGGTCGGACTTGCTTATGATGCTGCCAGTGCTTTATGTGGTTGTTGACTATGCTGTAAGAAGGTTACCAGTAATCAGCATGCTTGGTTCCGTATGGGATGAACTCCTCCTATTATTTATGGCAGGAGCCTTCATTCTGAAGAGGATAGCCAGCGGTGGAAGGATAAGGTACAATTTTGGACCAATGGATCTTCCCGTAATTATATACATCATACTGGGAGTAAGCCATGTCCTGATAAAGGCTCCAGACCTTGGGATCGCCATAGAAGGCTTCCGGTCTGTATTTCAGCATATCCTATGGTACTTTGTTGCAACCCAATATATCAGGACAATAGGGGATTCCAAAAGGGTAATGAACGTGATGATGGCCCTTGGGCTTTTCCTGGGACTGCATGCGGTCTACCAGTACATTGTAAAGGTGCCCATGCCGGGGAACTGGGTGGATACTGCCGAAAACATTACAACAAGGGCTTTTTCAATAATTGGTAGTCCCAACATCCTTGGAGTCATATTTGTTCTTCTCATACCCATTGGAGTGGCTATGGCACTGACTGCAAGAAGCAAAATGGGTAAGCTCTATTACGGAGGCGTTTCACTTGTAATGCTGGCTGGATTGCTGTTCACAATGTCAAGGGGAGCCTGGCTTGCCTTTGCCTTCGCAGCGGGAATATTTGTTATAATACTGGTCCCAAAGCTGATCATTCCATTTGCAGGACTTGGAGGAGCATTCGTACTTTTCGGAGGGGCCCTTTCAGACAGGCTTCTATACATGCTTTCACCCGTATACCTTATGAAATCAGCTGCCGGAGGCAGGCTTTACAGGTGGAGCATAGGACTGGAGGTTTGGAAAAGGGATACAACCTTTGGCATGGGCCTTGGTAGATACGGTGGAGCTGTTGCCATGAACAATAACCTCACACCCTTCTATCTGGACAACTATTACCTCAAGACCCTTACTGAGATGGGGATCTATGGAATAGCAGCACTCTTTTTTGTGATCATTTCCTTTATTGTTTCCACAGCCAGAATAATCAGGAGCCAAAGGATTTTAAGACATAGGATCATGGTGATCGGACTGTTTGCAGGTGCGATGGGAGTTCTGGCACAGAACCTTGTTGAGAATATTTTCGAGGTGCCTGCGATGATAGCATACTTCTGGATAACAGTTGCAATAATTAACACCTACAGTCCCTCTGAAAAGACTGAATAGGATGAAAGGAGAATACCATTGAAGGTACTTCACTTGATAAGCGGTGGCGATACCGGGGGTGCAAAGACCCATATAATCGCACTGCTAAAAGGATTGAACAAGGAAATTGACGCACAGATAATTTGCTTCATTGAAGACACCTTTTACGAGGATGTTGTAAAGGCTGGAATACCCATCAAGGTATTCAAGCAAAAAAGCAGGTCCGACCTGACCATCATCAGCAGACTGGTTGAGGAGATCAAGGAAACGGGCTATGACCTGATCCATTGCCACGGGGCAAGGGCTAATTTTATTGC
Organism: uncultured Gudongella sp.; assembly: GCA_964390135.1. GTDB lineage: Bacteria > Bacillota > Clostridia > Tissierellales > Tissierellaceae > Gudongella. The sequence goes on from CAYMHD010000014.1 coordinate 7,520, forward strand.
TCAGTTTCTCAAGGGGAAGGTGGACAAGCCATTTATCACAACAATCCATAGCGATTACAAGCTGGATTTCAAGGACAACTTTTACAAGCGACTGGTCTATACTACCTTGAATACAATTGCATTGAGACGGTTTGATTACTATATAGGTGTCTCTGACCTCTTCAGAAGGATGCTTGTGGAAAGAGGCTTCAGAAGAGACAGGATATTTGTAACCTACAACGGCATAGACTGCGATTCCCAGGAAAGCTTCGAATCGAGGGAAGACTTCCTTGCAAGGTATGGAATAGAGGACAGGGGTCAGACCTTTATTGGAATAGCTGCAAGGCTTGACAAGGTAAAGGATCACGTTACCTTTATTGAGGCAGCCAAGCTGGTCCTGCAGGAGGAGGATGCAACCTTCCTGATTGCAGGTGAAGGTGGAGAGACTGACTATCTTAAGGAGCTGACAAGAAGGTATGGAATCCAGGATAATGTAAGATTCCTAGGCTATGTGGAGGATCCCTACTCCTTTTTCAATGCAATCCATATAAACACACTTACCTCCGTCAGCGAAAGCTTTCCCTATGTAATACTTGAGGGTGCAAAAATGAGGAAACCGGTTGTCACCACCCAGGTCGGAGGAATCCATATGCTTGTGGAAAATGGAGAAAACGGCTATCTGATTCCAGTTGGAAACGAGGTTATCCTAAGGGACAGGCTTCTCAAGCTCATAAGGGATGAAGAGCTGCGGGAGGAAATGGGCAGAAGGCTGTTTATGACTGTAAGGAGAAAGTTCTCATATGCCGCCATGGCTGAATCACATATAAGGATATATGAAAAGATTCTATATGGAGGTCCAAATGTTGTCATGAGTGGGTATTTTGGCTTTGACAACAGCGGGGACGATGCCATACTTAAGGCCATAGTGAAGGATATGAAGGAATACAACAGACTTGTGAGAATAAATGTCCTTTCCAAGGACCCTGACAAAACCGAGAGTATCTGTCCGGTTGTTTCCTCAGACAGGTTCAAGATAAGGGATGTGTATAAATCCCTTAGGGACTCCGATATCCTTATCAGCGGTGGAGGGAGCCTTCTTCAGGATGTCACATCAACCAGGTCACTGCTTTATTATCTGGCATTGATGAGGCTGGCATTTCTTTTGAGAAAGCCGGTGATGGTCTATGCCAATGGAATCGGACCGGTAAACAAGTCCTTTAACCGCTATCTTACAAAGAATACCTTGAACAGGGTTCAGCAGATAACCTTAAGGGACAGGGGTTCTCTTGAATATATCCAAAAGCTGGGTGTGACAAATAAAAATGTAAAGGTCACTGCAGATCCGGTATTCACATTGGATGCTGCAGATAACAATAGGGTAAACCAGATATTTGTAAATGAAGAGATATATCCAAAGAAGCCCCTGGTTGGGGTTTCCGTAAGGTACTGGAAAGACGATATAAACCTCTCCAGGGAAATAAGCAAGGCGCTACAGGAGATAATAGATGAAAAGGACCTTGAGATTCTACTTATTCCAATGCATTACCCTGAAGACCTGGAAATCTGTCAAAGGATAAGGGAGGCTGTGGACAGGGAGGAATGCCACATCCTTCAGGCCAAATACACAGCTGAGGAAATCATGGGTATTATCGGAAAGCTGGAGATGATGGTTGCAATGAGGCTTCATTCCCTGATCTATGCTGCCACAAGGAAGGTGCCTATGATGGGACTGATATACGACCCCAAGGTGGAAGGGCTGCTTAGGGAGCTTGAGATACCCTACTCCTTGTCAGTTGACAACCTGGATGCTGAGGGCTTCAAGGATGTATTTGATGCAGCCTGGAATGATCTGGACAGGATGAGGGAGAACATAAGTGAAAAAGAGGAAAGACTCAAGGCCTTGGCCCATGAAAACATTGAGCTGGTTTTCCAGATAACAGGTAGGTGATTGGATGGATAGAGCTGATAAAGTGGATATATTTGGGGTAGAAATACAAAACACAACACTTTCGGAGTTGGTTGGTGAGCTGGAGAAGGCTCTTGAAAACCGAAAGCTTTGCAAGGTTTTCACTCCGAATACTGAAATAGTTATGGCTGCCAAAAAGTCCGAAGGACTTAAAAGGGAGCTCAACAGGGGAACCTATGTGATTCCGGATGGAATTGGACTTATACATGGTGCAAAAATCAGAGGGATAAACCTTAAGGAGCGGGTGACGGGCTACGACACATCCATGGAGCTGCTCCGCATTGCAAACCAGAAGGGCTATGGGCTCTACCTACTTGGAGGCAAGGAAGGGATTGCCGAGGAGGCAAGGAAAAACCTTCAAAGGGATTATCCAGGGATCAGGATAACGGGCTGCCATCATGGTTACTTCAAGGGAAGCCATACGGGTGATGGGGTAACCTCCGAGGAGCAAGCAATAATCAATGAGATAAAGGAATCCCCTACAGATATCCTTTTTGTAGGCTTTGGTTTTCCAAGGCAGGAAATCTGGATCAATGCCCACGGGGAGGAGCTTGGAGTGAAGGTAGCCATTGGAAACGGTGGAGTCATCGACATCCTGGCAGGTCAGGCAAAAAGGGCTCCGGATATCTTCATAAGGCTGGGCCTTGAATGGCTTTACCGTCTTGTGACAAACCCTTCAAGGATAAAGAGACAAGCGGTTCTTCCACTTTTCCTGGTGGAGGTTGCCCTTAAACGAAACTCGATTCATAAAATTATTAAGGAGGACAAGTAATGAATATTGATCAGTTAAGTATTGATACCATAAGAATGCTTTCGGCGGAGGGTGTTGAGAAGGCAAACTCAGGTCATCCCGGGCTTCCCCTGGGAGCTGCCCCAATGGCATATACCCTATGGAGCAAGGTGATGAACCACAACGGAAAGAACCCTGATTGGACCAACAGGGACAGGTTTGTACTTTCAGCAGGGCATGGTTCCATGCTGCTTTACTCACTTCTGCATCTTTTCCAATATGGACTCCAAATGGATGATATCAAGAATTTCAGGCAGCTGGACAGCAAGACTCCAGGACATCCGGAATACGGTCACACCACAGGCGTTGAATCAACCACCGGACCATTGGGACAGGGAATTTCAACCGCAGTGGGTATGGCAATGGCAGAGGCTCATCTTGCAGCCAACTTCAACAAAGAGGACATGAAAATAATTGACCATTACACCTACGTCCTTGCTGGAGATGGCGATTTGATGGAGGGCATCAGCAATGAGGCCTCATCACTTGCTGGAACCCTGGGACTTGGAAAGCTTATAGTACTGTATGATTCGAACTCAATTTCAATTGAGGGCAGCACAGACCTTGCATTCACTGAAAATGTGAGGGGAAGGTACGAGGCGCTTGGATGGGATACAATTCTAGTTGAGGATGGAACAGATACAGCTGCAATTGAAAAGGCAATCATGGAAGCCAAGGAAAATCCATACAAGCCAACACTGATTGAGGTTATTACAAACATTGGGTACGGAACTGAGAAGCAGGATACTGCCAAGGCTCATGGAGAGCCTCTCGGGGACCACAATATGGAGGTGCTTAAGAAGAATCTCAATTGGGAGTATGAGCCGTTCCTTGTACCAGAGGAAGTAAAAGCCCATATGGACAAGCTGGTTGCCGAGGGTCAGGAAAAGGAAGAGAAGTGGAACCAACTGCTTGAGGGATATGAAAAAGCATATCCGGAAATGGCCAAGGAGCTTCAGGAATGGCTTTCAGGGAAGGTGCCTGAAGACTACCTTGAATCGGAGGAATTCTGGTCCTTCGACAAGTCTGTTGCAACCAGAGCGGCATCAGGTACAATCATCAACAGTATTGCAGAGAAAATGCCAACTCTATTTGGTGGATCCGCAGAACTGGCACCTTCAAACAAGACGAATATGAGCTCCAGGGAGGTATTCTCAAAGGATAATTTCGCAGGATCAAACATTCATTTTGGAGTCAGGGAGCATGCCATGGGTGCAGCCCTCAATGGAATGGCCCTTCATGGAGGGGTTAAGCCATATGGTGGTACCTTCTTCATATTCACGGATTACATGAAGCCTTCAATGAGGCTGGCATCCCTAATGGAGCTTCCAGTGACCTATGTCCTCACCCATGACAGCATTGGGGTTGGAGAGGATGGACCTACCCACCAGCCAGTTGAGCAGCTTGCAGTATTCAGGGCACAGCCTAACTTCATTGACTTCAGACCGGCGGATGCAAGGGAGACCGCAGCTGGATGGTATGTGGCAATGAAGAGTGAAAAGACCCCAGTTGGTCTTATCCTTACAAGACAGGGACTTCCACTACTTGAGGGTACTGGAAAGGAAGCCGTCAGGGGAGGATACGTCCTTAAGAGGGAGAGGAGTGATTTGCAGCTTATCCTTATGGCATCAGGCTCTGAAACCAGCCTGATTTATCAAGCTGCAGACAGACTTGAGGAAGAGGGTATCGGCACAAGAGTTGTAAGTATGCCTTCCTGGGAACTGTTTGAGCAGCAGGAGGAGCAGTATAGACAAGAGGTGCTTCCATCCTCAGTTAGGGCAAGACTTGCAGTGGAGGCAGGTAGCTCCTTGGGTTGGCACAAGTATACCGGTCTTGACGGGGATGTTATTTCACTTGATAGATTTGGTGGATCAGCTCCAGCAAACCAGCTCTTTGAGAAGTTTGGATTTACGGTTGAGAATGTGGTTGAAAAGGCCAAAGCCCTGGTTAAATAGTCAAAAAAACAATGAAGCAGCTAGAAAATTTTCTAGCTGCTTTTTTTTAAGGTCTTGTTTCATATAATCCTTCTGAGCAGGGAGTTACACCCTTTTCAGTAATTATCATATCCACTGGTATATCGAAGCTTTCCCTTGGGACCCTGTCCACAAGCTGCATCCCAAATCCCACTGCAATCTTTGGAACAGTCCTTGCTATGGAATGGAGGAATCTGTCATAATAGCCGCCGCCATAGCCCACCCTGTAGCCAAATGGGTCGAATACAACACCTGGAACAACAACAAGGTCGATTTCAGATTGTCCAACTGGTCTTATGAACTCCTTTTTAGGCGTCAGTATATTGTAATAGCCTGGCTCAAGCTCATTGAAGTCCTTAAGCTCAGATGGGATAAGTGCCTTTGTTTCCTGAACCGTAATAGGTACGATTACACGTTTTCCCTCTGCAAGGGCCTCCTTGATAAACTGGTGCGTGTCCAGCTCGTCGTTGAAGCTGACAAAGCACATCACCACCTTGGCTTCCTTGTAATATTTTGTGGCCTTAAGCAAATCTATTATTTTTCTGCCATATGATCTGTGCGCCGATTCACTCAACTGGGACCTTTCCTTTAAAATCTGTTCTCTGATAGTTTTTTTGTCCAATTAAATCACCTCAAACAGTTTATTTATATGCAATGTTGTAATATAATAACTATGATACCATGAAAAAGAAATATGTCAAAACTAAAATTACATGGGAAGAATTTTGAGGTGAGAAAGTGATAAAATTGGTTAATATTTCCAAGGAGTACCGAAATGGAGTTACTGCCTTGTACGATATAAATATGGAGATACAAAAAGGAGAATTTGTTTTCTTGGTAGGCTCAAGTGGAGCCGGGAAATCTACACTCATAAAGCTTTTGCTGAAGGAGGAGGGAATCACAAGGGGAAGGATGTATCTGGACGGAGCGGACATCACCCGGGTCCCCAACAGGAGAATTCCCTATATAAGGAGAAAGGTTGGAGTTGTATTTCAGGACTTCAGGCTGCTGCCAAACAAAACCGTGTATGAGAATGTTGCATTTGCAATGGAGATAATAGGAGCGAGACCAAGGGAAATCAGAAGAAGGGTTCCCCTTATTTTAAGTATGGTTGATTTGAGCAGGAAGGCATCCAGCTTTCCCGATCAGCTTTCAGGAGGTGAGCAGCAGAGGGTTTCAATAGCAAGGTCAATAGTCACCAACCCCCCCGTACTTATTGCTGATGAGCCTACGGGAAATCTTGATCCGGACACGGCAGATGAGATAATGAAGGTTTTAGTGGACATTAACAACAGAGGAACTACAATAGTAATGGCGACACATGCCAGGGATATTGTAAATAAAATGAAAAAAAGGGTAATCGCCCTCGAGGACGGAAGATTGGTAAGGGACGAAGAGAAGGGTGGTTATAGCATTGAAATTCCGAATATTTAAGAATATCATCAAGCAGGGATTTCAGAGCATGTGGCGTAACCGCGGCATGGGAATCGCATCAATAACCAGCATTTCGGCAGTACTTATGATCCTGGGTGTGGTTCTTATCCTTGTTTTGAGCATAAATAACGCTGTCTTGGATACCAAGCTGAAGTTTGACGAGATAGAGGTATTTCTGGTGGATGACCTTCCAAATCAATCCATGGATAGAATAGAGGAAACGGTCAAGGAACATCCTGGTGTGCTGTCCATAATATTCAGGTCAAAGGAGCAGGCTCTTGAGATCATGAAGGAGGAATGGGCGGATGAGGCCTACCTCTTGGATGGCCTGGAGACCAATCCATTGCCGGATTCATATATAATCAAGGTAAATGACATAGAATACGCTGATGGACTGGTGAATGACGTAAAAACACTTGACGGCGTTGAAGAAGTGAAATATTATAAAGATGTAATAGATAAATTGTTGATATTTGCAGGATACATCCAATTTGGAGGCATATTGATAATCGGGATACTGGTTTTCATATCCGTATTCATCATCTCCAACACAATCAAGATAACAGTATCCTCAAGAAGAAGAGAAATAAACATCATGAAGTATGTAGGAGCTACAAATGGCTATATAAGGGGACCCTTCATCATGGAGGGAATATTCCTGGGAATAATCGGAGCCCTTATATCCATAGTCATAGTGTATTTTGGCTACCAGTACTTCTATAAGTCCATGAATGAAAAACTGTACGACCTATTCACATTCTATTTGGTTGATCCCAAGTTGATTTTTACGGATCTTGCAATCATGTTCGGTACAATTGGAGCCGGAATTGGCGCACTGGGTAGTCTCGTGTCATTGAAGAGATTCCTTAACGTATAGGGGGTAAATATATGAAAGGAAGAAAAATACTGATTCTGTTCACAGCTTTTCTGATGGTTTTTCTGACTGTTATGCAGGCAAGCGGTCAGTCTGTTGATGACCTGAGAAAGCAGCAGGAGCAGATTCAAAATCAGATTGAAGAGACTAAGAAAGAGATCCAGAATATGCAGAACCAGACCAAGGACATTGATAATCAGATCAAGGAATTGGATCTTAGAGTAGCCAATGCGGCACTGGAGCTGGAAAGCGTCGAGAAGGAAATCGAAGCAATAAACAAGAATATTGATATTACCGAGGAAGAGCTTGCAGTAGCTAAAAATAACATAGATGAGAAGATTGACACCTTCAATTCCCGACTTAGGGTAATGTATAAGAATGGCAATACAGGATATCTTGAGGTATTGCTTTCAGCAGGCAACATAAAGGACTTCCTGTCAAGGCAGGAGATGATACAGTCAATTGCGGAATACGATAAAGAGCTTATCAAGTACATGAAGGAGCAAAGGGACATCATCGAGGAGAAGAAGGTCCAGCTGGAGGGCCAAAGGGCATCTCTTGAGGTGACAAGATCCAAGGTGGAGTCCAGAAAAAAGGAACCTGCGCAAGCCAGAAGGGCCAAGGAACAGCTTAAGGGCAAGCTTCAGCAGGATATAAAATCATTTGAGGCAGAGTATGACAAGCTGAATGACTTTGCCAAGGAAATTGAAAGCAAGATTGTAAAGCTTCAGAGGAATTCAGGGCCCTATTCTGGAGGTAAAATGGATTGGCCTGTGCCGGGACACAGCAGGATCAGCTCTCCATATGGCTATAGGATTCACCCCATATTCAAGGTCAAGAAGCTACACACAGGTATAGATATTCCAGCACCAACGGGAACTCCAATAACTGCAGCCGCTGCAGGAACTGTAATATACAGCAACTGGCTGGGAGGCTACGGAAAGGTGATCATGCTGGATCATGGTGGCGGAATCGTAACATTGTACGCCCACAACTCAGCCTTGATTGTTTCTGAGGGACAGACTGTGGATAGGGGACAGACGGTATCCAAGGCTGGAAGCACGGGAAACTCAACTGGTCCACATCTGCATTTTGAGGTAAGGAAAAATGGTTCATATGTGGATCCAATTCCTTGGTTAAGAGGAAATTAATGGGAGGAGAGAAATCTCCTCTTTTTGAATTAAATAGAATGCTTGTAGGGATACAGGCTTAGAAATAGAGGTGCGGAAATGTCAAAGAGAAAAATGGTGGTGATCTTCATAGCTTTGCTCTTGATCACCAATCTAGCTACTTTAGCAATAGGGAATTTTGTATCGGTTTTTGTGGGAAACAGGGTTATTATGGAGAGAAGCGAATTTGAGGAGCTTAATCAGGTATACCAGGAAAATGCCAAAATCCAGCAGGTCAAGCATGTAATCGATGAAATGTACCTGCGTGAATACGATCAGGAGGACCTTTATGAGGGACAGATAAAGGGAATGGTGGAAGCCCTCGGAGACCCCTATTCAATCTACATGACAAGGGATGAGTACGAAAGCTTCAATATGGAGACAGACGGAATATATGGAGGCATTGGAATCATAGTGACTCCTGGGGAGGATGACCTGATTACGGTAGTTTCCCCAATTGAGGATACTCCAGGGGAAAGGGCTGGTATCAGGACCGGAGACAAGATAATAAAGGTTGAAGGGAAGGAATACTTTTCAGAAACCATGGATGAGGCAGTAAGCCTTATGCGTGGTGAACCCAACACGGAGGTTCGGATTACAATCATGAGACGGGACAAGGATGGCAATACTGAGACCTTCGACTTGAACATAACCAGGGAAATCATTAGACTTCAGTCAGTAAAAAGTGGAGTAATCCAGGAGGATATTGGTTATATTCGTCTTACGGCATTTGACAACCTGACCTATGAGGACTTTATGAAGGCCTTGATGGACATACAGTCAGAAGGCGTGAAGGGGATAGTCCTGGACCTAAGAAGCAACCCCGGAGGATTGCTTAATGTAAGCGTGGATATAGCGGATGAACTACTTGGCGAGGGAACTGTGGTTTACACAGAGGATAAATATGGGCAAAGACAGTATGAGGAATCTGACGGCAAAATGGTGGATCTGCCATTGGTGGTCCTTGTCAATGAGGGAAGTGCAAGTGCATCTGAAATTCTGGCCGGTGCAATAAGGGATCTTGACAGGGGAACCCTGGTTGGCACAACCACATTTGGAAAGGGACTTGTCCAAAGGATAAGGGACCTTACGGATGGGTCGGGGATAAAACTCACCGTATCGGAATACTTTACACCAGATGGTATAAATATTCACGGCACTGGAATTGAACCGGATGTTGTGGTTGAGCTGAATGAGGACGTGGAAGGGATCGGTCTGGACTACCTTGACCAGGACAACCAGCTTCAGAAGGCAATAGAGGTCTTAAGGGAAAAGCTTTAAATAATAAAGGAGATGGCCAATGATTGATGGCTATCTCCTTTTTAGGCTATCAAGCTTGATTGTATAGATTATTTCCTTAGTCTCTGAATCGTAGGTGACGGAATCATTAACATATAGGGTGTCCGTCGCCTTATCCAAATATACATTGCTGGTATTCATGCTTCCGATGTATCTTGTTTCCATGATCTCAAAATCGAGAATATGCAGTCCAAAGCTGCTGTTACCAGGGAGCCTTTCCACTATAAGTAGCTCACTTGGGGATATTACATTGGCTTGAGCCACATTAAAATCCAACTCCAGATGGTTGTCAATGGATTCAAGATTAAAGAGATGAAGCCTGTTGCCTGTTGTGTTCTCATCATTCACAAGGTGCATTCCCAGGTCTTCCTTAAGGATTTGGGGATGGAACCCCACATCCACAAATTGTAGACCGCTTATTCCATTTGAAAGAAGTATCCGATTGTTGGCCTCCTTATCAATGAACTGGGATGCAAGAATTGTATCATCCATAACACTGAAGGTGGCCAGGTCCATCATGAAGTTGTGTGTTGTCCTTAAGCTGCTGTCCTCAGTATTGTAGACCAATACCTGTGTCTGATTGTCTGAATAGGTGGTCAGAATCTGTATTTCAGTATTGCTGATCCAGGAAACATGCTCCGGATTGATACCTTCTTCAGAGCCTATTCGAATTGCCCTTTTGTCATTCAGGTCTAAAGTGAATGCAGTTACCTTATCCCCCTCTTTTTCAAGCAGGGCAAGAGAATCTCCTAGAGGACTGATGCTCGCCGAGGTAATCTCGGACAAGGTTCTGTACAAATCGGTTTTTTCCCCGGTACTGAA
>CAYMHD010000014.1:17835-18926 GCA_964390135.1 uncultured Gudongella sp.
TACCTCAATATCCTATTCTCACTTTCCATATCCTTTTGGGAGTAAAGCATACCTAGATCAGGTACGAATGCCAGAACTGCACCTTCATCAACATAGGCGGATATCAGGCTCTTTGTAGACTCCACAACCTCTCCAGTATTGGAATCCACCTTAAGTCTAAGGTTTATCAGTGGTATTTCCAGGTTGGCCGTATCATATATTTTCTCATAATCAATTACCCAAATTGGAGCATCCTCACCCTTAATCAGCTTTATGCTGGGGTATCCATCATGGGATATCCTGTAATCTGAACGGATTTTCTTAAGGACATCAACTATCCCATAGTTTATGGATATTGGGCTAAAGTTTTCATTCACAATCTTGAATTTCAGTGATTCCGCTTCGGTTTGGGTTACATTTGAAAGCAAAATGGTAATTTGGGGTATAACTAAATCTGCAGAGGAGTAGGAGCTGTTTACCAGGTGTATATTAAAAACTTCATCAATTTTTTCAATTTTGGATACTTCCATGCCTGTGCTTTGAAGTACTCCAGGGGAAACAAGCAATTGGGTCTGGTTGTTTTTACGGACCAGTTCAATCCTTGGCTCGGTATTCTGGAAGCCCTGTGACAGGACCACCTGTTCAATGGTGAATTCAGGCTCTGAAGCCTTCCCCGGGGTAGCTGAAGATTCCCTTAGCATGGGAAAGGAACAGCCTGTTAAAACCATCATTAATATGATTATCAGCAAAAGTCCGCTGGTGCGCTTCATTGTGGCATCACCTCCTAAGGATAATTTTACATTAAAGGGGTGTTTTCCACAAGTTAATAATTAGGGTGGATTTTTTCAGGCAAAAATTATATCATATAAGGGAACAAGTGCCGTTCCGATGATTTGTGGGGCGAAAATTTGCAGCTTATTGATTCTACTATTTCTATAAATGATACAATTTATAACGATAGCGATTTAAACACTCTTGAATATCCTTATTCATACAAGATTGAGTTTTATAATGATGAGCCCGGCAATCGTTTTTTAAGAGGAACACCTCATATTGCAAGTTCAATATTTTTAGATATAGAAGAAGGAGATAATGAATTGAAAATTAATTTC
>CAYMHD010000015.1:0-18834 GCA_964390135.1 uncultured Gudongella sp.
GTCAATGACACTAGATCCTAAGTCTAGCGCGTCTGCCAATTCCGCCATTCCCGCATGAAATGTTAAGTGAATATCACTCACTCTTTCTATTATAGCATCGAAAAGTGATTTGTCAAATATTTTTTGACAAATCACTTTAATTTTTTTTGCCTTATTCTAGAAGGATATTATTATGCCTCCATCATTCACATATGCAGTGGAAAGTCCCTTGGTTTCCACTATTATAACATCCTTAAAATTGTACTTTTTCAGGTCCTCTTTAAGATCTTCAGCCTTTTCCAAAGCATTTGCATGTGATATGGCAACAATCCTATCCTCAAATTTCACTCCTGTTTCACCGATGATCTCCGCAAGTCTCTTAAAAGCCTTTTTGCTTCCCCTTACCTTTTCAACAGCTTCAATATTGCCATCCTTATCTCTTCTCATAATGGGTTTAATGTTCAGTACATTTGCAATCAAACCCTGTGTTTTTGATATTCGTCCATTCTTGATTAGATTGCTAAGGTCTTCCGATATGAAAAATGTCTTTGTATCTTCGATATAGTTTTCAACTGTTTCAACAATTTCTTCCCTTTCCATCCCATGGTTCAGGCACTCCTGGATCTTCATGGCGGTTAGGGTTTCACCAACACTCGCAGATTTGGAATTAAAAACATGGACAAACCGACTATCATTCTCCTCCATAACCATTTCCTTTGCCAGCATGGCACTGTTATAGGTCCCTGACAGCTCCTTGGAAATGGTCACTACAAACACATTGTCCGCATGGCCATATTCTTCCTTGAAATCCCCAGGTGAAGGACATGATGACTTGATTGGATTTGGACTTGCCTTCATGGTGGCTACAAAATCCTTCATATCAATAGCTTCATCATCTACAAAAGTTCTCTCATCAATATCAATTTTAAAGGGAACCTTGTGCACATCCACAAAAATGTCCACTTGCTCATTTGTGTCACAGCTGCTGTCTGCTACAATCTTATTTACCATATCATCACTCCCTGACTTATTTTGGTCCTATCACTGATTCAATGAATGCAGCAAGCTCGTGAGCTTTTTCAGATATTGTATCCTGGTCTTTCCCCTCTATCATGACCCTGACAAGAGGTTCGGTACCTGAAGGCCTAATCAAGACTCTTCACCGTCAAAATAGTTCTCCAGTTTCAGAATCTCTTCCTTGATTTCAGGTATTTCCATGTATTTAGTCTTATATGCATTCTCCACCCTTGCATTTACAAGTACTTGAGGGTAATTCTTCATGATTGCATTAAGCTCTGAAGCCTTCTGTCCCGTCTCCTTGATTACCTGAATCAATTGAAGTGCCGTTGCCAAACCATCACCTGTGGTATTGTGCTCAAGAAATATTATGTGCCCGGATTGTTCTCCTCCCAGGGAGTACCCTTCCTTCAGCATCTCCTCAAGAATATACCTATCTCCCACAGCTGTTTTTACAATATCCATACCGTTGTTACCAAGAAATTCATCAAGGCCCATATTGGTCATGACAGTCCCCACAACCGTGTCCTTTGCCAGCTTCCCCTTTTCCCTGAGGAATCTGCTGCAAATGGCCAGTATGTGGTCACCATCGATTATTTCTCCCTTTTCGTCAACCGCTATTATCCTGTCAGCATCCCCATCAAAAGCGATGCCCAAATCCGCCTCCTTTTCCAGCACAAGCCTCTGAACAAGCTGAGGCTTTGTGGATCCACAGGCATCATTGATGTTCATTCCATCAGGCTGGGTATTTATCGGAAATACTTCTCCACCCATTTCCTCAATCAATTGTGGTCCGATTTCATAAAGAGCTCCATGACCACAATCCATTGCTACTTTAATTTCTGACAGATCAGTTTCAATAGTGGACTTGAGGAATTCCTTGTAATCCGCTGCCGCATTCTCATTTATATATACCCTTCCAATTAGGTTCTTAATTGGTCGCCCCTTTATTTCACCCTTATTATGCATTATGTCTTCTATCTCATCTTCAGTTGCGTCTGGAAGCTTCAAACCATCGCCACTGAAAAATTTGATCCCATTGTATTCACCAGGATTATGGGATGCAGAAATTACAACTCCCGCCACTGCTCCATACTTCCTTGTAAGGTAAGCTACCGCTGGTGTGGGTATGATCCCAACTGATTCAACATCCAGGCCCATGGAGCAAATACCTGCAGTCAGTGCAGCCTCCAGCATATCACCTGAGATTCTGGTATCCTTGCCCACAAGTACCTTTCCCCTCTTCTCACGTGCAAGCACATAAGCCCCTGCTCTACCAATCTCAAATGCCAGTTCTGGAGTAAGCTCCTCATTTGCCACACCTCTTACCCCATCAGTACCAAATAGTTTTCCCATCAATATTCCCCCATTACAATTAATATTCTAATCCAAAGGATAGATTTCACTAGCGATTTTTCTCAAGGCTTCCTTCCTGTTCAACTCAGGCTTTTCCAATACGCAATTCAGGAGATATTCCAATATCTTTCCAATTATCTTCCCCTGTGAGTAGCCCATCTCCTTGAGATCATCCCCATTTATGGCAAGATGTCTCCTGCAGAAGGGCTCCTTTGCATTAAGGATTGAATCTATGGCTCTTTTTTTAGCCAAAAGGTTTGAAACATCATTGTTTCCCCTTTTACTCAACCTGTCTGCAATCTGAAGGTCTATCAGATCGTGGATCCTATCCTCCCCCACCCGTTGAAGCTGTCTTTTCAAGCCCTTTTTCTTAAGGTCTGGATGGTGAATCATATGCTCCTTCACCAGCTTAAGGGTATCTTCTGTGAGCTGGGTTGAACAATTTAGCCTTGCAAGTATTTCCTTTCCTATCTTTACACTTTCCTTGTCATGCCCATAAAAGTGACCCACTCCCTTATCATCCAAGGTAAAGGTATAGGGTTTTCCGATGTCATGGAGCAATGCAGCAAGTCTGACATGCAATACCGGCGGTGTATTGTCCATAACCGTTAGGGTATGCTGGAACACCGACCTGTCGTGGTAGGGATTCCGCTGATCGAATCCTATTGCTGGAATCAGTTCAGGAATTACCTCCTTCAGGATACCCAGGCTTCTCATAAGAAGAAAGCCTCTGGAAGGCTTATTTGAAAGAAGTATCTTGAAAAACTCCTCCCTTATTCTGTCGATGCTTACCTTTTCCAACTTTGGTGCAAGATCCATACATGCTTCAGATGTCTTTATATCTATCAGAAAGTCAAGCTGAGTAGCGAATCTAACTGCTCTCAGGATTCTCAAATGGTCCTCTGACAACCTTTCCCTGGGATTGCCCACGCATCTTACAAGACTGTCCCTGATGTCCTCGGTACCATTATATGGATCCAAAAATCCCCTTTTGGAATGGTATGCCATGGCATTGATAGTAAAGTCCCTTCTTCTGAGATCCTCCATAATATCGTGTGTGAAGCTGACATTCTCAGGTCGTCTGCCATCCACATAAATGCCCTCTGTCCTATAGGTTGTAACCTCTACATTACCCTCCTGCTCCACTATTATGACGGTTCCGTACTCACTTCCTATTTCAACTGTTTTCTTGTCCTTGAAAAGGGTCAATATCTGAATTGGAGTGGCCGATGTTGCCAGGTCGTAGTCAACCGGGGGCTTCCCCAGGATGAAATCCCTTACACAGCCTCCCACTAGATATGCGGTAAAGCCTGCCTCTTCTATTCTATCAATAATTTTTTCTATATAATCAGGTATAGATATCTCCATTTTCTCCCTCCATCACTATACATATAAGTATAGCATAAAATAGGAATTACTGGGAAAAAAATGCTGACCGGTTCCTTTCCGATCAGCATTGATTCTAAGCTTTGTACTTTTTCAACAGTATGCTTGCATTGTGTCCACCAAATCCAAGGGAATTTGAGAGAGCATGCTCTATGTCCCTGTTCACTGCTTTATTTGGCGTATAATCGAGGTCGCATTCCTCATCCCTGGTCTCATAGTTTATTGTCGGTGGTATGATTCCCTCCTTAAGGGCCATGGCCGTTGCTATTGCCTCTATGCCTCCCGCTGCTCCAAGGAGATGACCAGTCATTGATTTAGTGCTGCTAATGTTCAACTTGCTGGCATGGTCGCCAAAAAGGGTCTTGATTGCCAGAGTCTCAAGCTTGTCATTGAAATATGTGCTGGTCCCATGTGCATTTATATAATGGACATCCTCCAACTGTATCTTACCTTCATTCACAGCCATTGCCATTGCATTTCTGGCACCCTTTGCATCAGGGTCAGGCTGGGTGATGTGGAAAGCATCTGATGTGGATCCGTAGCCGATTATCTCGGCATATATTGTAGCTCCTCGCTCAAGAGCATGATTCAGGTCCTCCAGGACCACAATCCCTGCTCCTTCTCCCATTACAAATCCATCCCTGTTCTTGTCAAAGGGTCTGCTTGCAGACTGGGGATCATCATTGTTGCCCGAAAGCGCCTTCATGGAAATGAATCCTCCCATGGAAAGTGGAGTTATTGAACTCTCAGTGCCTCCTGTAACCGCAAAGTCAAGATTCCCGTACTTGATCATTCTGAAGGCTTCACCTATGGCGTGTGTCGCAGATGCGCACGCTGTGGTTATTGTCATAGATGAACCCTTCAGCCCGAAAGCCATTGATACCTGACCTGCAGCCATGTTTGAAATCATCATGGGAATAAACAGGGGACTTATTCTTCCTGGTCCCTTTTCATCCATTTTTTCCTTTTCAGACTCCAGAGTTGATACTCCACCTATTCCAGAACCAATTATGGTCCCGGCTCTTTCCAGGTCCACCTTCTCAAGGTCTATCCCTGAATCGTCCAGTGCCTGCTTTGTGGCTGCTATTGCATATTGACTGAAAAGGTCCATTCTCTTGGCATCCTTCTTCCCCATGTACTCAGTAGGGTCAAAATCCTTTACCTCCGCTGCAATCTTAACGTCGTGGTCCTTTGTGTCAAACTTAGTTACATATCCTACTCCAGATTTTCCTGAAATAAGGGAATTCCAGAATTCGTCCTTTCCCGACCCAACAGGTGTTATGGCACCAAGCCCGGTGATTACTACTCTATTCATCCTTACACCTCTCTTTAGTCTAGGCTAATTTAGCCTCTACGTATTTTACAATATCTCCGATGTTGGCAAACTTTTCAGCGTCTTCATCAGGTACCTCAATTTCAAACTCGTCCTCAAGAGCCATCATGATCTCAACGGCATCAAGTGAATCCGCCTCAAGATCCTTCATCAATGATGTTTCCATGGTTACTCTTTCAACCTCTACGTCCAACTGCTCTGCAATAATTTCCTTTACCTTATCAAATACCATTTCATTTCCTCCTTTAATTTAAATGTTCATTCCACCATCTATCTGTATTACCTGGCCAGTTATATAATCTGATTTATCACTTGCCAGAAATGCCACCAAATTACTTACTTCATCAGGCTCTGCAAAATATCCCAATGGGATATTCGAAAGCATTGCTTCCTTAACCTCGTCCTTAAGGCTGTCTGTCATATCCGTACTGATAAACCCGGGTGCAATTGCATTTACCCTGATTCCTCGGCTTGCCAGCTCCCTGGCCATTGACTTGGTGAAGCCTATGAGTCCTGCCTTGGAGGCAGAGTAGTTACCCTGTCCAGGGTTCCCCATGACACCTACAACCGAGGAGATGTTTATTATTTTCCCATATCTCTTTTTCATCATTCCTCTGGCAACCGCCTTGGTTGTAAGAAAAGCACCCTTGAGATTTACATCCATTACGGAATCCCAATCATCCTCGGACATTCTTATGAGAAGGTTGTCCTTTGTTATACCTGCATTGTTAACAAGTACATCAACCGTTCCAAGCTCCTTCTCAATTTCCTTGAAAAGGCTGTCAACTTCTTCCTTGATGCTAATGTTGGCCTTGTAGCAAGCAGCCTTTGAACCTGATTTTTCCAGCTCCCTAACCACTTCCATTGCCAACTTTTCATTGCTGTTGTATGTTATGGCCACCTGAAATCCCTCGTCAGCAAGCTTCATAGCAATATTTCTTCCAATTCCTCTGCTTCCTCCGGTGACCAATGCCACTTTTCCATTCATGCTCTAAGCCCCCTTTGTCAGCTTGTCAACCGTGCTTCTGAAGCTGTCCATATCAGATATATTCATGGACTTCACATCCTTGCCCATGGACTTCCCAATTCTCTTAACAAAGCCTGACAAGGACTTCCCGGGACCAATTTCAACAAAGGTGTCCACTCCATCATTTATCATGTATTCAATTGACTGATGCCATAGAACTGAATTTGAAACCTGATCAACAAGCTTTGATACCAGCTGATCCTTGCTGTCTATTGCCTTTCCGTCAACATTTGTAATGACCTTCTTTTGGAAGTCACCAATGCTTATCTTTTCAAGCTCAACCTTAAGTCTATCCCCAGCCGGTGAAAGCATGGATGTGTGGAAGGGAGCACTAACTGGAAGCTCCACCGCTCTTTTAGCTCCTACTTCCAAAGCCTTGGCACAGGCGATTCTAATTCCCTTCTTCTCTCCAGATATGACTATCTGTTCAGGGCTGTTGTAATTTGCCACCTCAACAATTCCATAATCCTTTGCAGCAAAGAGAACCTCCGGCAACCTTGACCTGTCAAGACCAAGTATTGCAGCCATCCCGCCTATTCCATCGGGTACCGCCTCCTGCATGAATTTCCCTCTCTGTCTAACAATTGAAAGGGCATCCTGGAATCTTAATGCTTTGCTCAGAACAAGTGAGCTGTATTCCCCAAGGCTAAGTCCTGCTGTGTAATCACAGTCAATTCCTTCCTTTTCAAGGGCCTTGAGCATTGCTATGCTTGCAGTAAGTATTGCAGGTTGGGTTGTTTCGGTCTTCTTAAGATCCTCTTCGTCGCCTTCGAAGATCACCTTTGAAAGTGAGCTTTTCAGGGTATCGTCTGCTTCCTCAAAGACCATCTTGGACTCCTTTATCTGTTGAAAGAAGTCCTGTCCCATTCCAACGTGCTGAGCTCCCTGGCCGGGAAATATAAATGCGCGCTTACTCATTTATCTCACCTCCCTCCAGGTCATTCAGTCTGCCTAAAACCTGCTGTGCTTCCTGAATCAATTGTTGAATTATCTCATTGCAGGGCTTGATATCATTAATCATGCCGGCAATCTGACCGGACATTACCGAGCCCTTGTCCACGTCTCCTTCCACAACTGCCAGTCGGAGTCTTCCCGAACCCATCTTCTCAAGGTCCTCTATTGATGCACCTGACTTCTCAAGTTCAATGAACTCTCTTGTGAACTGATTCTTTATTACCCTTACAGGGTGACCTGTGCTTCTACCGGTCACAAGTGCATCCCTATCTTTTGCATTGATCAGCTTGTCCTTGTAATTCTGGTGCACCTTGGCTTCAGTGGAACAAACAAATCTTGTCCCAAGCTGAACTCCATCCGCTCCAAGGGCCAATGCTGCGACAATTCCCCTGCCATCAGCTATTCCACCTGCAGCGATTACAGGAATGCTCACCGCATCACGAACCTGAGGCACAAGTGCCATGGTTGTAAGCTCACCAATGTGACCTCCTGCTTCAGTCCCTTCAACAATCAAGGCATCCACGCCCTGCTTTTCCAGCCTCTTTGCCAAAGATACTGTAGGTACCACAGGT
This sequence comes from uncultured Gudongella sp., assembly GCA_964390135.1. GTDB lineage: Bacteria > Bacillota > Clostridia > Tissierellales > Tissierellaceae > Gudongella. Next base: position 7,625 of record CAYMHD010000015.1, read on the forward strand.
ATGACCTTAATGTTGTGCTTCCTGAACCTTTCAAGAAACTTTCCTGGGTTCCCCGCACCTGTGGTTACAACGGGAACTTCCTCGTCACATACAATATCTACAATATCCTCGGCAAATGGCGATAGCAGCATTATGTTAACGCCAAAGGGCTTGTCAGTCATTTCCTTCAACTTTCTTATTTCTTCCCGGACATAGTCTCCCGGGGCATTTCCAGCTGCAATTATTCCAAGTCCCCCGGCTTCAGACACTGCAGCAGCCAATTCACTAGTTGCAACCCAAGCCATCCCTCCTTGGAATATGGGGTACTTGATTCCAAGAAGCTCCTTTACTCTTGAATCAAACATTTCTTACCTCCTTGTTCCACTTAAGGACAACAGATGCCCATGACAATCCCGCTCCAAATGCAATTAGAAGTAGATTGTCACCCTTGTTTATAAGCTTGCCTTTAACAGCCTCATCCAGAGCAACTGGCACGGAGGCTGCAGAAGTATTCCCATATTTTGTAAGGTTAACATGGGTCTTATCCTTATTCAGTTCCAGCTTTTTCATGGCTGCATCAATGATCCTGCTGTTTGCCTGGTGAGATATCATGAAATCCAGATCCTCTTTAGCCAGTCCTGCGCTCTCCAGAACCCTAAGTGAGGATTGCTCCATTACTCTCACAGCAAACTTAAATACTTCCCTACCATCCATCCTGATGGTATGAAGCTTGTTTTTTACCGTCTCTTCACTGGCAGGGTTTTTAGACCCTCCTCCAGGTATTATTAGAACGTCTCCTTTGACACCATCTGACCCAAGCTCTGAAGAAAGTATTCCAAAACTTTCGTCACATGGTTCCAAAATGCACGCCCCCGCTCCGTCTCCAAACAAAACGCAGGTATTTCTGTCCTCCCAATCCACTACTGATGAAAGGGTTTCTGCTCCAATTATCATTACCTTCTTATACATTCCCGTGGATATGAAGTTTGCTCCGGTTACAAGTCCATAAACAAATCCTGAACAACCCACGCTCATATCAAATGCCGCTGCCTTTACTGCTCCGATATTCTTTTGAACCATGGCAGCCGTTGAAGGAAACAAATAATCCGGAGTTGCAGTTGCTACGATGATCAGGTCAAGCTCCTCTGGCTTTATTCCAGCATCTTCAAGAGCCTTCCAAGCCGCCTTGGTTGAAAGATCTGATGTTGCCTGATCCTTGTCCGCAATTCTTCGCTCCTCTATACCGGTTCTTGACACTATCCATTCATGACTGGTCTCCACCATCCTTGAAAGGTCGTCGTTGGTAAGTACATTCTCGGGAACATAGCTTCCAATTCCGGTAATTCCTACGGATATTTTATTCAATTTACCACCTCCTGTTTTTAGGGGGATTTAAAGTTTGCAAATTTTTCATTTTTAAATTATTATTGATTATAGGCACATGCAAACTTAAGAACAGTATAGTATAAAATGAGGATTTAATCAATATTTTATTTTTTACGGTTAAATCACAAGGAGGTGTAAAAAAGTTGAAATCCTATGATATCAACGATATTATGGAGCTTATCCCACACAGGCAACCCTTTCTGTTTGTTGACAGGATCGAGGTGACAGAGGAAGGAAAAATGGGAACAGGATACAAAATGGTCACAATAAACGAACCCTTTTTTCAAGGTCATTTCCCAGGAAATCCAGTCATGCCAGGTGTTATAATAATTGAGACAATGGCACAGGTTGGAGCTGTCATCCTGCTGGCCAGAGATGACTTTAAGGGGAAAACTCCGTATTTCGCAGGAATAAACAAATTCAGATTCAAAAGGAAGGTGAGGCCAGGAGACGTTCTGAAAATGGATGTTGAAATTACAAAGCTTCGCGGTTCAATAGGTATTGGACAGGGTGTGGCCTTTGTTAATGGCGAGGTTGCAGCTGAAGGTGAATTCCTCTTTGCCATAGATAAATAGAGAGAAGGTGTGTTGATGAAACAATTGCAAATCGGAGATAAAAGAACCCTGCTGCCAATTATTCAAGGTGGAATGGGTGTAGGAGTATCTCTTTCAGGACTTGCCTCAGCTGTTGCCAACAGAGGTGGAATAGGTGTCATTTCAGGGGTTCAGATTGGATTCAGGGAACCTGATTTTATGACCAACACCAAGGAGGCAAACATTAGGGCATTAAGGAAGGAAATAAGGTTGGCAAGGGAAAAAAGCCCCCTTGGTATCCTTGGGGTAAACCTTATGGTTGCCATCGAAAATTATGCAGAAACCGTCAATGCGGCAGTTGAAGAAAAGATTGATTTGATAATTTCTGGAGCAGGTTTGCCAAATGACCTACCGGGACTTGTAAAGGGAAGCAAGACAAAGATAGCTCCCATAGTCTCATCAGGTAAGGCTGCTGCAGTAATTACCAAGTTATGGATGAAGAGACATGATTATTTTCCTGAGCTGATAATAATCGAGGGTCCCCTGGCGGGAGGTCATCTTGGATTCAGCAAGGAGGTCCTGGCAAGTGGAGAAATCCCAAGGCTCGAGGATATTTTTACAGAGGTTAAGAATGCCATAAGGCCATTCGAGGAAAAGGCAGGTAAAACAGCACAGGTTGTTGTTGCAGGTGGAATATACAATGGTGAAGACATAAAAAGATTCCTTGACCTTGGAGCTGATGGGGTACAGATGGGCACAAGATTTGTCGCAACTGATGAATGTGATGCCCACATAGACTACAAGATGGCTTATGTGAAGGCCAATGAAGAAACAATCGATTATATCGTGAGTCCAGTAGGCATGCCTGGACAGGCGGTGATCACACCTTTCATCAAGAAGGTGTCCTTTGAAAGGGAAAAGATCACCAAGTGCTACAATTGCCTTAGCGGATGCAATCCGGCCACAACTCCCTATTGCATCACCAGTGCTCTAGTGAGAGCCGTTCAGGGAGATGTTGACAATGGCTTGGTTTTCATTGGAAAAAGAGGCTATCTTGTAGACAAGATCTCGACGGTAGATGCTCTTATGGATGAATTTGAAGCTGCATTGATATGATTTTAAAGCCAGACCTTGCGGTCTGGCTTTTCTTTAAGTCAGTCTCCTGATTGCATCCAAGGTGTACTCGACCTCTTCCATGGTGTTGAAGTGAGAAAAGCTGAATCGAACCGTCCCCCTTGGGAAGGTACCCAGTGTCTCATGAGCGGAAGGAGCACAGTGCATACCGCATCTGGTTGCTATTCCATACTCATCGTTGAGTCTGAAGGATATATCAGCATTGTCCTTTCCAGGCACATCTATTGAAACCACTCCTGTACGGTCATCCGTACTCTTCTTACCGATTATTTCTATTCCAGCTACCTTTCCCAATCCATTCAGGAACTCCTGGACCAAATTCATCTCAATATTTCTAAGATTTTCAATTCCTCTATCTTGAAGATAAGCCAATGCAGCATTTAGTCCAAATATTCCAGGTATGTTCTGGGTTCCAGCCTCAAGCTTGTCAGGCATGTATTCGGGCTGAATTTCCTTGTCTGACAGACTTCCCGTCCCACCTTCTATGAAGGTGTCAATATCTCTTGCCAGATTCTCACTTATTACAAAGCCTCCCATTCCCTGTGGTCCAAGCAGACTCTTGTGACCTGTAAAGGCAATCACATCAGCATTGAGCTTTTTGTAATCCACATCTAAAAAACCGGCTGTCTGTGCAGCATCCACAATAAATATAAGGCCATTTTCCCTGCATATCTTACCCACTTCCTCAAGGTCCAGTATGGTCCCACAAACATTTGATGCATGGGTCATGACTACAGCCCTTGTGTTGCCCTTGATTTCTCTTTGAATATCTTCAGGGTTCAATTCACCCAGCTGATTGCACTGTACCCTTGAAAAAGATACGCCCCTTTTACCAAGGGAGCTCAACGGTCTCATAACTGCATTGTGCTCCATGGAGGAAACAATCACATGATCATCTTCCTTAAGTAATCCCTTAAGGACTATATTCAGGCTTTCAGTTATGTTTTTTGTGAAGACTACATTGGCGGGGTCGCTAAAATTGAATAGCCTTGCCAGCCTTTCCCTGGTATCAAAAACAATGTTCTCAGCATGAAATGAGCTTTCATATATACCTCTGCCTACATTTGCACCATTGTTCATTATGTAATCCATCATAGCCTCTGCAACTCCTGGAGCCTTTGGAAAACTGGTAGCCCCGTTATCAAGATAAACCCTCTTCATATATACCATCCCCTATTAATTGTTATCTTGATGCTACGCCTTTTTTACATTTATTTCAATCGGTATTAAGTTTTCTAATAGATAATTATTTTCCATTAATATATCCTATTTAACTTATTTGCCAGATATTGTTATAATCATAACGAATATATGTCATTATTACATAGGAATAGGAGGATTGAAATGAAAGAGAAAAAAAGTATTATGATTGCCGGGGCGGTGGTGGGAATACTCTCCGTACTGCTTGTCTATTTCGGAAACCCTGCAAACATGGGTTTTTGAATTGCATGTTATCTTAGGGACATGGCAGGTGGAATCGGTCTGCATCGGGCTGCGGTTGTTCAGTACATAAGGCCTGAGGTAATTGGTCTGGTTCTTGGTGCTTTCCTGGTATCCCTCAAGAACAAGGAGTTTAAAACCAATGGAGGGTCCTCGCCATTCACGAGATTTGTTCTTGGTGCTGTGGTCATGATTGGAGCTTTGATGTTTTTAGGCTGTCCCCTTAGAATGGTCCTGAGGTTGGCAGGAGGAGACCTTAATGCACTTCTTGGAATTGGTGGTTATGCCCTTGGTATTTACTTTGGTGTGTTGTTCCTCAACAAGGGATTCAGCTTGAAAAGGAGCTACAAAATGCCTTCAGTAGAAGGATACATATTCCCTGGTTTAAACGTAGGTATGCTGGTTCTTTTGATTTCTGGGGCTGGATTCCTCTTCTTCAGTAGTGAAGGGCCTGGCTCCATGCATGCACCTATCTGGATTTCCCTTGCTGCAGGTCTGATAGTTGGATGGCTTGCCCAAAGGACCAGATTATGCATGGTGGGTGGAATCAGAGATATGATACTATTTAGGGACTCCCACCTTATTTCTGGCTTTATTGCAATTCTTGTTTTTGCCTTTGCAGGTAATCTTATGATGGGATACTTTAATCTTGGATTTGCCGACCAGCCAATTGCCCATAGCGATGGTCTTTGGAATTTCATGGGAATGCTACTTGCCGGATGGGGTTCAGTCCTACTTGGTGGATGTCCAATGAGACAGCTTATCCTTGCAGGTGAGGGGAATACTGATTCAGCGGTGAGTGTCATGGGAATGATAGCTGGAGCAGCCATAGCCCATAATTTTGGTCTGGCTTCAAGTGGTGCTGGTCCAACAGCCAATGGTCAAATAGCCGTATTGATAAGCATAGTCCTTGTTGCAATTATCTCAGCGGCAAATTCAGAGTTTGCAATAAGACGAGCTGAAGCTTAAAGGAGGAGAATACATGAATATAATTGATGCAAGAGGAATGTCCTGTCCACAGCCAGTTCTTATGACAAAAAACGCTCTCAAAACCAGCCCAGAGCTAATTCAGATTCTTGTGGACAATGAAACAGCCAAAGGCAATATAGAAAGGTACCTGAGTCATGAAGGCTTCTCAGTGGAATTTCAGAATCAGGATGAAGATATTCTTATAAAGGGTAGAAAATAACATGAAATGCTATATGATCCTGTTCTTTACCCACTCAGGAGCGATTAAATTTCAGAGAAGGCTTAAAGGTTTGAATATTTCATGTACCCTTATGCCTGTGCCCAGGGCCTTAAGCTCCAATTGTGGGATTGGGGCCAAAGTCTCATATGATGGGGATATGCTTGCCCTTACTGAAAATGAATTGGAAAGAGTTTATTTAATTGAGGATAATGATTACAGGGAGATTTTCCGTCAAAATTAACAAGAGCCAGACCTTGCGGTCTGGCTCTTACCATTACTATGCGTTTACTTTCATCTGCTCTCTTACTACCTCTGCGCCTCTCTTAAGGGCATCCTTGTTTATTGGAAGGAGGTGAGCCTTGGTTTCTCCAAATACCTTTCCAAAGGCTTCATAAACTGACTCAATCTTTATTGCTCCAGTGATCTCAATATATGCTCCAAGCATTACCATATTTGCGATTCTGGCATTTCCAATCTCATTGGCAATTTCATTTGCTGGTATATAGTAGACGTTTATGTCATCCCTTTCTGCCTTCTTTTCTATCAGAGATGAATTTATCATAAGGTTTCCGCCTGGTACTACACTGGATTCAAATTTGTCCAGTGATGGAAGGTTAAGTACAACTGCAGTTGTAGCTTCAATTACAACTGGTGAACCAACTGGTTCTGAGGATATGGTTACATTGCAGTTTGCAGTTCCTCCACGCATTTCAGGACCGTATGATGGCAGCCACGATACGTTCTTGCCCTCTATCATTCCAGAATACGTCAAAAGCTGTCCCATGGCCATTACACCCTGTCCACCAAATCCGGCAATAATTAATCTTTCATCCATTTCTATTCTACCTCCTCTGGCTTTTTGAAGTTACCCAATGGATAGTAAGGAATCATATCCTTCTCCAACCATTTCATTGCTTCCACAGGTGTAAGACCCCAGTTTGTCGGACAGGTTGATAGAACCTCAACAATACCGAATCCCTTGCCCTCCAACTGCACCTTGAATGCCTCTTTTATTGCCTTCTTTGCTTTTCTTATGTTTGCAGGTGTGTTTACAGCAACTCTCTCCACAAATTTGGCTCCGTCAATTGTTGCCAAAAGCTCTGACATCTTGATTGGCTTACCAGTTGTGGCTTCATCCCTACCATAGGGAGATGTGGTTGTCTTCTGACCAATAAGGGTCGTTGGAGCCATCTGTCCGCCTGTCATTCCGTATATTGCATTGTTCACGAAAATTGTTGTGAACTTCTCACCTCTATGGGCTGCATGAACTATCTCTGCAGTTCCGATTGAAGCAAGGTCACCATCTCCCTGGTATGTGAACACAAAATTCTCAGGGTGAACTCTCTTGATACCAGTGGCTACAGCTGGAGCTCTACCATGAGCCGCCTCGTGCATGTCACAGTTGAAATACTCATATGCAAGAACTGAACAGCCTACAGGTGCAACACCTATTGCCTCGTCCAGAAGATCCATTTCCTCCATTACCTCGGCAACAAGTCTATGGATTATCCCGTGTGTACAGCCTGGACAATAATGGGTAGGCTTGTCAGTTAATCCTTTTGTTTTTTCAAATACAATTGCCATTATTTGTCACCTCCAAGAATTTCCTTAACCTTTTCAACAATTTCCTCAGGTTCAGGAACCATTCCACCTGAACGTCCATGGAAATACGTCGGAATTCTTCCCTGTAGTGAAATCTTAACGTCGTCAATCATCTGTCCAGTACTCATCTCCACTGTAAGTACTCCCTTACAGCTATCACTTATCTTCTCATATGATTCATTTGGGAATGGGTAAAGGCTGATCGGTCTTATCATTCCTACCTTGTAGCCTTCCTGCTCAAGCTTTGCTATGGCAGTTTTTGCTATACGTGATGTTGTTCCGTATGCAGTTATTACTATATCTGCATCCTCTATATTATATTCTTCAACCTTCTTTTCATTTTCCCTGATTTTCGCATATTTTGCCTGTAGGTGATGATTGTGCTTTTCAAGCTCCTCTGCCTGAAGATAAAGTGAATTGATGACATTCTTTTGCTTGCCCTTTCCCTTGCCTCTGGTAGCCCAATCCTTTTCAGGAAGGTCTGTTCTTGGCTGGTACCTGAATTCAACTGGCTCCATCATTTGACCAATCATTCCGTCTCCAAGGATCATTACCGGAGTTCTGTATAGATCTGCAAGGTCAAAGCCTTCCATCACTAGATCCACCAATTCCTGCACATCTGCAGGCGCAAGGACAATCAGTCTATAGTCTCCATTTCCTCCCCCTCTTGTTGCAAGGAAATAGTCACTTTGAGCAGGCTGGATGGTTCCAAGACCTGGTCCACCTCTCATCATGTCAACTATTACGCATGGAAGCTCAGCTCCTGCACAATAGGAAATTCCTTCCTGCTTAAGTGCAATTCCAGGACTTGATGATGAAGTCATAACCCTTGCTCCTGATCCTGCTGCTCCGTACACCATATTTATTGCCGCTACTTCTGATTCGGCCTGTACATAGGATCCTCCTACCTTAGGCAACTCTCTTGACATATATTCAGGGACTTCACTTTGAGGAGTGATTGGATAACCAAAGAAATAATGGCATCCCGCTGCAATGGCAGCCGCTCCTACTGCTTCATTCCCTTTCATGAGAACTTTTGTCATATGTAACCCCTCCTTTATAATCTCTCTACAGTAATAACCACATCTGGACAGATAGTAGCGCAATTTGTGCATGCAATACACTTGTCCATTTCTTCTATAGCTGCTGGGTGATACCCTTTCTTATTGATTCTAGCAGTATCAAGTGAAATGATGTTAACAGGACAAACCGTCACACAAAGTCCACAGCCCTTGCACAGGTCCTCCTCAAATGTTGTTCTGCCTTTTACCTTTGCCATATCTCTGATCCTCCTTTTTTTATAGCATCCACTCTTCCCTCATATAAAGCTTTATCGGGAAAACGTTGTCTCCAAGTTCCTCAGGCAGCTCATCCACCAAAGTCTCGAGACATACATTATACTTAATTGGCAAGCCGGTCTTTTCTGAAACCTCCTTGGCCAAATTATAGCCTCTCATAACATCCTCCACCGTTGTACTCTTAAGAAGATGCGTGTTGTTTATTATGCCAGTGACCTTTGCTCTGGCAACGTCCTGAATCTTGACAATATACTCCTCAACCTGGTCCAGGGTCTGGGTTTCCGGTCTGTTCGCATTAAGGACGAAAAACATGTCATACTCTCCATCCCTGAAATAGCTGTGATACCTTCCAAGGGTTCTTGCACCCTGTGGATTTCCACCTACGTCCAGAATCGCCTGGTATGACTTGTCCTGAAGAGGTGTAAGAACCTCCCCTGATATTGCTGGAAGGTCCATGCCGGAGCCTTTAATGGCTCCGCCAATTACCCTGATTCCCATATCTTCAAGGATCTCCGCCTTTTCTCTACTTCTGAAATACAGGTTTACCACATCCAGGTCAGCAAGAGCAACCTTTTCCCCCTGCTGAGCCAGCTTAACAGCGTAATTTACGCTGAATTCGGTTTTACCGCTACCGTAATGACCAATTATAATCCTGATTCTTTTGTCTTTATCCATTCCATTCTCCTAACTGTAAACCTTGGGAGATTCCTCATTTCTAAGCACTCTCAAGCCACCTTCAGCAAGCGCCTCAAGCTCATCCTCTCCAGGATAGACCGTAACACCGCTAATATATCCAACCATTTCCTTGATCCAGCCGGTAAACATATCATCGTATGCTATCCCACCTGTAATCAGTATTTGGTCTACATCTCCCTTAAGAACCGCTGCAGATGCACCAATGTCCTTTGCCACCTGATAAGCCATGGCCTTATATATCAGTTTTGCATATTCATCGCCTTCATTGATTCTCTTTACTACCTCACGACCATCATTGGTTCCCAGGTAGGACACCAGTCCTCCGTTTCCCTTGATCATCTTCTTGATTTCATCAAGGCTATACTTGCCAGAAAAGCAAAGCTTGATAAGGTCTCCCACAGGAAGCCCTCCAGACCTTTCAGGTGAGAACGCTCCTTCACCATCAAGGGCATTGCCTACATCAACCACCAGGCCCTTCCTATGTGCTCCTACGGAAATTCCTCCACCCAGGTGGGCAACTATAAGGTTTAAATCAGAGTACTTCTTGTCCTGCTCCTTGGCGTATCTCCTTGCCACAGCCTTTTGGTTAAGTGCATGAAGTATGCTCTTTCTCTCAATCTCCTTCAGACCTGAAATCCTGGCAACATCCTGTAGTTCATCCACAACTACGGGATCCACGATAAAGGCCCTTCCATTTGCAGTCTTGGCAATCTCAAAGGCCAGGATCGCTCCAAGGTTTGAGGCATGCTCCCCTCTTTTACCTTCCCTAAGGTCCTTGAGCATCTCCTCGTTTACCTCATAGGTTCCCCCCTCAATTGGCTTAAGGAGTCCCCCTCTACCTACAACTGCATTGAGGCTTTCAATTTCAATGCTGTTTTTCTTGAGAGCTTCCAATATGATCTCTTTTCTGAACTCAAACTGGTCAATCATCTTGTCAAAGCTCGAAAGCTCATCAACATCATGTCTTAGGGTCTCTTCAAATAAAAGCTTCTCATTTTCATAAACCCCAATTTTTGTTGATGTTGAACCAGGGTTTATTACCAATAATCTATAGTTTTCCATAAATCCCTCCCGTTATGCCATCAAAGTAGCAAGTACGATTGAGTTAAGCTTAGCTTCCTCATTGTCTGCTCTTGATGTCAATACAATCGGCTTGCTTGTTCCTACGATCAGACCAGCAGATTTTGCGTTTGCCAAAAAGCTCAATGCCTTGTATAGAACATTTCCTGCTTCAATATCAGGTGCAAGTAAGATATCGGCATCCCCTGCAACCACACTATCTATTCCCTTGATCCTTGCTGATTCCTTGCTAACAGCATTATCCAAGGCAAAAGGCCCGTCAACTATGCATCCAGTGATTTCTCCAGCCTTGTTCATGTCAGCCAATTCCTTTGCATGGACAGTTGCCTCCATCTTTGGACTCACCTTTTCCTTGGCCGCAAGAACTTCAACCTTTGGCTCTGCAAGATCCAATGCATGGGCCAGTTTAACTGCGTTATCGATAATTTTCTTCTTTTGTTCCAGATCAGGTGCTATTATCATTGCAGCATCTGTAACCATGAATACCTTGTGATAGGTCGGTACATCAAATACGGCTACATGGCTTATAACACTGTCTGTTCTCAATCCAATCTCCTTGTCAAGAACCGCCTTCATAATAACGGAGGTATCGATCAAGCCCTTCATAAGAACCTGAGCCTTACCACCACTTACCATGGCAGTGGCTTTTCTTGTTGCCTCAACTCCATCCTTTTCATCTACGATTTCCACTTTGGAAAGGTCGAAGGACATCTCCCTGGCCAGCTTCTCAATAATATCCTTGTCACCAACAAGAATTGGTTCAACTATTCCCTTTTCGTAGGCCAGCTTTATTGCACCCAGTACATCCTCCTTCTGCGCAACATCTACTGCTATCTTCTTTGGTCCCTTCTCCTGGGCAAGCTTGAATAAACT
>CAYMHD010000016.1:0-2269 GCA_964390135.1 uncultured Gudongella sp.
GAGCTGCTTCATTCAAATGGGCTGGACAAGGTTGAAGTAATCGATGATGAAGGCAAATATTTTTTGCAGGAAATTGACTTTGTTCTAAAAAGCCCAGGGATACCTCCAGACCACCAAATGATTCAATTTGCAGAGGAAAAGGGGACACCGGTCATATCAGACATTGAGCTGGCCTACAATATTGGGATACAGGGAACAATCATTGGTATAACTGGAACAAACGGCAAGACAACCTCCACAATGCTTGCTGGTGAGGTACTAAGGAAAGCAGGAGTCCGGACCCACTTGGCAGGAAACATGGGAACTGGAATCCTTCAGGTAATTGATAAGCTGGAAGAAGAGGATTACATTGTACTTGAACTGAGCAGCTTTCAGCTGGAACATACCTATCTGTTCAAGCCTGATGTGGCCCTGATAACAAACATAACCGAAGATCACCTGGATTGGCATGGCTCCTTTGAGAATTACATGGCATCAAAATTCAAGATATATTCAAATCAAAGCTCTGACAATTACCTGATTTTGAATTGGGATGACAGATACTTGAAAAGCCTGAAAGGCAAGGTTAGACCTAAGGTGTTTTGGTTCAGCACTTCTGAAGAACTGGATGAGGGGATTTTCCTGAGGGATGGTTCAATAATATACAGAATGGATGGAGCTGAGGAAACCGTTCTGGCTATTGAAGACATAAAGATCCCGGGACTTCACAACATTGAGAACATATGTGGAGTTGTGGGTATGATGAAGGCCTTGAAAATCCACAACCAAATAATCAGGGATGCAGTTGGGGAATTCATGGGAGTGGAGCATAGGATAGAGTTCATCAAGGAAAAGAATGGGATTTCATATTACAATGACTCCAAGGGTACAAACGTTCAATCAACCCTAAAGGCTGTGCAGGCAATAGATAGACCAATAGTGCTTATCGCAGGGGGTTACGATAAGGGTGCTGAGTATGGCGAATTGATGGACGCCTTGGTCCATAAGTCCAGGGCACTGATACTCATGGGAGAGACAGCTGGAAAAATCAGGATATCAGCTGAAGAAAAGGGCATTGAAAATATATATATTGTCAAAGGCATGGAGGAGGCAGTTCATACAGCAGCCTCTTTGGGAGTGGCTGGAGAACGGGTCGCGGCGGCGTACCGCCGTGGTGGATCTCCTCGGCGTGCCGTGGGCCGGCCGGGTGAGCGTTCACATGCGCTCCGGTGCGGATACTCCGGAGATGCCGTGCTCTTATCACCAGCATGTGCAAGCTGGGATATGTACAGAAATTTCGAGGAGAGAGGCAAGCATTTCAAGAGGATTGTAATGGACATGACGGAGTGATAACATGGCAAAGCAAAAGAAAAGAAAGAAGCCTGTAGACTTTTTAATATTCATTTCCGTCATTACACTTGTTTTCATAGGTATAATAATGGTATACAGCGCCAGTTGGCCAGAGGGCATGGTAAGATATGAGGATGGCAGCCACTATGCAAAAAGGCACATGCAGTGGGCTGTAGTAGGCTTGCTTGGATTGATTTTTACCATGAACATTGACTACAGATTCTGGAAAAAGCTCTCGCTTCCAATTTACATAACTGCAATTATTTTGGGACTTCTCATATTCAGTCCCATTGGCGTGGAGCTGAAGGGTGCAAGAAGATGGATAGACATTGGGTTTACAACCCTTATGCCCTCTGATGCCATCAAGCTTGGAAGCATAGTTTTCTTTGCTGCATTTCTAGACAACAAGAAGGAGAGGGTAGGAAAGCTTTTTGATGGTGCCCTTCCTGCTTTTATCCTGATTGGATTGTCAGCAGGCCTTGTTTATCTTCAGAGAGATCTTAGTACAACCGCAACCGTTGCAGGAACACTGTTCGCAATGTTTTTTGTAGCTGGGATGTGGCTACCCATATTAGGTCTCATAATAGCCGGAGTAGGAATTTTTGCAAAATATGCAATATTTTCTGAGGGCAACGAATATAGGCAACGTCGTGTACTTGCATTTTTGGATCCATTTGCCGATAAGCTGGGTGACGGTTGGCAGATTGTGCAGTCGCTTTATGCAATGGGGTCAGGAGGACTCCTTGGTGTGGGCTTGGGACAGAGCAGGCAGAAATTCTTCTATATACCAGAGTCCTACAATGACTTTATATTTGCTATCATTGGAGAGGAACTTGGGCTTTTGGGCACTATGTTTGTACTCCTGCTCTATGCTGTGATAATATGGAGGGGATATACAGTTGCACTCAATGCAAGAGATGCCTTTGGCAGCTACCTGGCT
>CAYMHD010000016.1:2279-18735 GCA_964390135.1 uncultured Gudongella sp.
CCTATTGGCAATTCAGACATTCATAAATATTGCTGTAGTCACATCCAGCATGCCAGTTACGGGAATCACACTTCCTTTGATTAGCTTTGGAGGTACCTCCCTGGTCATTTATCTTGCTGGAATGGGGATACTGTTAAACATCTCGAGGACATCAACAAGTGATAGGAGAAAACCAGATGAAAATAATAGTTAGCGGAGGCGGAACAGGGGGACATATATATCCTGCTTTGGCCATTGCAGAAGGTATAAGGGAAAAGTACAAGGAAGCGGAAATTCTGTACGTGGGCACAGAAGGAAGTCTTGAGGAGGAGCTTGCAAGAAAGGCCGGCTATGACTTCAAATCAATTCGTGTCAAGGGAATGCCTAGGAAGCTAAACAGGAAATCAATTGCTGCCATAAGGGAATTGCTACGAGGTCTCAATGATTCAAGTAGAATAATCAGCAGCTTCAAACCAGACCTTGTGATTGGAACTGGTGGGTATGTTTGCGGGCCAATCCTGTACAAGGCAGCAAGAGGAAAAATCCCAACGGTTATACACGAGCAGAATGCTTTCCCTGGAATAACCAACAAGATTCTTTCCAGATTTGTAGATAAGGTTCTGATAACATATGAGGATTCCAGAAAATACTTTTCCAAAGCAGGAGACGTGGTTCTTACTGGAAACCCTGTCAGGAAGGAGATCATACATCAGGACAGTGAAAAAGCACGCAAGGAGCTAAACCTGGATGAAAAGTCAACGGTTCTATCCTTTGGGGGAAGTGGTGGTCAGAGAAGTCTCAATAATTCAATTCTGGGAATCCTAAACCAGGTTTCAATGGAGAATGTTTTCAATCTTGTCCATGTAACAGGCAAGGCTCACCATGAAGAGTTTATGAGCAGAGTTGCGGATGAAAAGATTATGCTGGGAAGCAACGTTGAAATCCTACCCTATCATCACAGGATGCCACTTGCCATACATGCATCTGACCTTGTCATAACAAGTGGGGGAGCTATTGCTCTTGCTGAAATTTCAGCTGCAGGAAAGCCATCCATATTGATACCAAAGTCATATACCGCTGAAAATCATCAGGAGTATAATGCAAGGTCCTTCCAGGACAAGGGGGCTGCACGGATGATTTTGGAAAAGGACCTGACTTCAGAGCTTTTGTACAGGACCATCATGGAGCTGATAAACGACGGGGACAAATTAGAGGAAATGTCTGCAAATAGCAAGAAATTGGGAAATTCAGATGCAACAATGTCAATAATAGCAGAAATTTCCAGGTTAATATAGATAGAAGGTGGAACAATGGTCAAGGATACCAGAGTGCAAAGAAAAAAAAGAAGACAGCGACTCTATAGAAGACTGGTTCTTTTCATTGCTGTGGTCAGTCTGTTGATATTTTGGAGTCTCAGGACCAGCCTCCTGGACATAAAGGACATAACGGTGGAGGGAAATTCGAAGCTTACCTCCCAGGATATTGTTGAGGCATCTGGCATAGCTGTTGGCGAGAATATCATCAAGGCAAATATCCGAGATGGAGAGGAAGCCGTAACTGAATTGCCATACATTGAAACTGCGGACATTGGGAGAAAGTTCCCAGGCACTGTCAATATCCAGGTCCAGGAACGAAGCCCATATATGCAGTTTGGCTATAACTACAGCTTTGCAGTGGTGGACTCAAAGGGAGTACTCCTTGAATACTCCATCAGAAGGGACAATGAAATACCCTTGGTCAAAGGCTTTGAATGGGTAGACCACAAGCCTGGAGATGAGTTGGCCGAAACTCCAATAGGAGAGAGCTTAGGTGACTTTTTCAATGATCAGGAAATAAGAGATATCGTCCTGAATTTCAGGGATATTGAATATGATGAGGAGGATAATATTAAGATTAATTTATTTAATGGAGTGACAGTTGAATTTGGTCCCCTTCATAATGTAAAATATAAGTTAAAGGTGCTTCAGGAAATAATTGAGGATGTAGAGGAAAAAAACATCCCGACAAAAATGATAATTATGAACAAAGGAGAACACCCGATAGTGGTAAGAGATGAGAAGTGAGGGGGATAAAATGAAAATCAAGGGAGAAATAGTTGCACTTATATTGGTTTCCCTAATCCTTGGATTGATTTTATCCATCCAGTTCAAAACCATAAACCAGTCGGTTGGAGAGGGAGTGATGCCCACACAGAGGGCACAGGAGCTTGCCAACGAACTTAGAAAGGCTCAGTCTGAAATGGAATCACAGCTGAGGCATATACAGGAGCTTGAATTAAAGATTGAGCAATATGAAAAGGGTGGCATAGAAAATGACATATATGCCGAGAACCTATACAAGGATGCGATGAAGTATAGAATGCTGGCAGGCTATACAGACCTTGTTGGAGAGGGCATTATCCTTGAAATAAATGACCCTCCTGTTGATATACAGTTTGGTGAAGGCTTCAGCATTGTGGATGAGCTTGATCTCATTCTCCAGGTAGTCAGTGTACTCAATGCTGCTGAGGCTGAGGCAATAAGCATAAACGATCAACGCTACACTGGGTTTACTGAAATAGTAAGAGCGGGAAATCACATTGAAATAAATGGAGTTTCCACCGGCTCGCCCATAATAATCAAGGCCATTGGAAATCCAGATACCCTGGAATCCGCTTTGAGCATAAAATGGGGAATTGTATGGCAGCTTAGAAACTATGATTACATTGTTCACCTGACCCAGGAGAAGGAAGTACAGATTCCTAGATATAGAAGGGTTAAAGATTTCATATATGCCACTCCTGTAGAAGAAACCGTAAACTAGGAGGGTTATTATGAAAAGGAATAATCCCAAGCTAATGATCAGCATTTTCAGTGTACTGGTAGGTATTCTCATAGCATCCCAGATGAAACTCAATGTGGAGCTATTGACACCTGTGACGGTTAAGTCAATAATGGATACTAGAAAGCAAATAGATTCCATAAGGAATGAAATTGGTGAGCTGGAAATGATTGTTGCCCAAAGGGAAGCTGAGCTGCAAACCCTGGAAAGCATAAATACCGGTGATGCCAACATCATTGATATCCTTGAAGAGGATGTCAAGGACAATAGAAACAGGGCTGGATATTCAGCATTGGAGGGCCCAGGGATAGAAATTGTGATGTATGACAATATTGGAGAAAGCATCGGGCTGGACTTCAATGATTACATTATCCATGATGTTGACATAATGAATGTGATCAATGACCTGAGAGTGGCAGGAGCCGAGGCAATAAGCATAAACGACCAGAGAATCGTTGCATGGAGTGAAATCAAATGCGGAGGTCCAATAATACGAGTAAATGGCAAGAGCATTGGTACCCCGTTTATGATAAAAGCAATAGGCGATCCCCAATTGTTGATGGCAGCTGTCAATGCTCCAGGTACATACGGGGATAATCTGACAAAAATTTATGGGATAGGTCTCCAGCCTTATGTAAGGGACAAGGTGGAGGTAGCAGCCTATGAAGGGCAGTTTCAGTTTGAATATGCAAAACCTATGGAAGAGGGTGAATAGATGGTATATGCTTTAATTGGAATACTAGTGGGAGCAATAATCGGGTTTCTTCTTCCTTATACCTACAATACCGCATATACGCTTTATATCTCCGTCGCAATACTGGCATGCTTGGACTCTGTCTTCGGAGGGATTAGAGCCAATCTGGAGAACAAATTCAATACCAGGATATTTATTTCCGGTTTTTTCGGAAATGCAATATTGGCGGCGTTTTTAGCCTACATTGGAGACAGATTAGGATTTCCACTGTACTATGCGGCCATTTTCACCTTTGGAAGTAGACTTTTTGATAATTTCGCCAAAATAAGAAGACTCTGGCTATTCAAAGAAAAGCCGGCTAAAACAGAAAAGTAACACCTAAATGAGAATAGGAGGAATGGGAATGTTTGATTTTGACATTGATGTGGACCAATTTGCAAGAATTAAGGTTTTTGGAGTAGGTGGAGGCGGTAATAATGCTGTAAACCGCATGATCGAATGTGGTGTTAGAGGAATAGAGTTCATAGCTCTTAATACGGATAAACAGGCATTATACTCATCCAGGGCAGAGCAGAAGGTTCAGCTTGGAGAAAAGATTACAAAAGGACTTGGAGCAGGAGCTAATCCAGAGATTGGAACCAAGGCAGCAGAAGAAAACAGAAATGAGATTCTTGAAACGCTTAAAGGCGCTGACATGGTCTTCATCACAGCCGGCATGGGCGGAGGAACCGGAACAGGGGCAGCTCCAGTGGTTGCTGAAATAGCAAAGGAGCTTGGAATACTTACAGTTGGAGTGGTAACAAAGCCCTTCACATTTGAAGGTAAAAAGAGACTTCTACATGCAGAGCAGGGGATTCAGGAGCTAAAGGAGAGAGTGGATACTCTTGTAACCATTCCAAATGACAGACTTCTACAAATCGCTGACAAGAAGACGACAATGGCTGATGCATTCATGATGGCCGATGAGGTGTTAAAGCAAGGTATACAGGGTATATCAGACCTTATAAGCGTACCCAATCTAATAAACCTTGACTTTGCAGATGTTAAGACAATCATGTTTGACAAGGGCATTGCACATATGGGAATTGGAAAGGCTTCAGGAGACAACAGAGCTACAGAGGCAGCCAAGCAGGCAATAACAAGTCCTTTGCTTGAAACCTCAATTGAAGGTGCCAGATCAGTCCTTCTAAACATCACGGGTGGAAATGACCTGGGCATATTCGAAGTAAACGAAGCTGCAGATATCATAAGACAATCCGTAGATCCAGATGCAAACATCATATTTGGAGCAGGAATTGATGAAAGCATGTCAGATGAGATACAGATCACTGTAATAGCTACAGGCTTTGAAGAAGGCACTGTAAAGAACAAGTCCACAATAAACCAAAAGACTGGTTTGTTTGGAGCGAGAAGAAACGAGGAAAATGTTGAGGTAAAGGAAACAAAGGAAGAAAAGGAAGTAAACATGGAGGATTTGGATATTCCAATATTCCTGAGAAGAAGAGACAGAAGCAAGTAGACCAGAGGACGTATCCAGTAAAAGGATACGTCTTTTAGTAGAGGGGATGATAACCATGAAGTGTCCATATTGTGAATTTCAGGAATCCAAGGTAGTGGATTCCAGACCCACGGATGAGGGACAGGCAATCAGGCGTAGAAGGGAATGCATAAGCTGTGGCAAGAGGTTTACAACCTATGAGAAAATAGAAGAGCTGCCAATAGTTGTTGTTAAGAAGGATGGCAACAGACAGGTTTATGATAGGAACAAGCTTATGAATGGTATCATCAAGGCCTGTGAGAAGCGACCTGTTTCCATGAGCTCAATTGAACAGATAGTTGATGATATTGAAAAGACCATCTTCAATTCTCTTGAAAATGAAATCACTTCAACACAAATAGGTGAACTGGTTATGAATAAGCTTAAGGATCTTGATGAGGTAGCCTATGTAAGATTTGCATCAGTATATCGACAATTCAAGGATGTGAATTCCTTTATGGATGAGCTTAAAAAAATTCTTGGAGAAAACAAGTAGGAGCTGTTTATGTATGAATAAGAACAAGATTAACGACCTGGTAGTGCAAAATATTTTGCAGCATGGTAACATAGGGGTTCACGTCATTGACAAGGATAGAAGGACAATAATATACAATGAGGCAATGGCTGAGCTGGAAGGGCTTGAGATATTTCAGGTTTTGGACAAGGACATACTTGATATATTTCCAAGCCTTGACGAGAATACATCAACCCTGATCAAGGTGATTCATTCTGGAGAACCTATTCTAAACTCAACCCAGACCTATTTCAACTACAGAGGCCATTCAATTACCACCATAAGCTCAACAATTCCCCTTTACTCAGGAGATGCCATTGTGGGAGCAATGGAGATAGCCCAGGATGTTACGAATCTGAGAAAGCTATCCGACCAGCTGCTGGAGCTTCAACAGGAGCTTAAGGTGAGCAAGAAGGATTCAAAGCGGACCCCTCAGATCAAGAAGTATACCTTCAGCAATATAATTGGCAGCAACAAGTCATTGGTAATAGCAAAAGAGGTGGGTGAAAAGGCCAGTGAAACCCCTTCCAGCGTCCTCATACATGGAGAGACGGGAACTGGAAAGGAAATGTTCGCTCAATCAATCCACAACCATGGGATCAGAAGAAACAATACCTTCATTGCACAGAACTGCGCAGCCATTCCCGATTCATTGCTGGAAGGAATTCTGTTTGGAACAGAGAAGGGTGGTTTTACTGGAGCAATTGAACGGGAGGGAATTTTCGAACAGGCCAATGGAGGAACCCTCCTCCTGGATGAAATTAACTCAATGAGTCTACCCTTGCAGGCCAAGCTCCTTAGAGTCCTTCAGGAGGGCTATATCAGGCGAATTGGTGGATTGAAGGACATTCCCATAGATGTCAGAATTATAGCCACCACCAATGAAGATCCCAGCTCAGGGATAGAGTCTGGTTCAATAAGAAGGGACCTGTACTACAGACTTAGTGTAATAAACATCCATATTCCGCCACTTAGGGAAAGACTGGATGATTTGGACCTGCTCACCAGCTATTTCATTAGGAAGTACAACAAGATTCTCAACAAGTCAATTGAAAGGCTGTCCGATCAGGTGATGATGGACTTTATGAACTACGACTGGCCTGGCAACATACGAGAGTTGGAGAACTTCATTGAAGGTGCAATGAACATGGTATCCTCAAGGGATAGGATACTCAACAGGGAGAATTTCATAACATCAAATTTTATCCCAAGGACATCAGCTCTGGGGAACAATATTATCGGTGGATTGTCAGAGAAATCACTTCCCATTCTGCTTGAAGGCATTGAGGAGAAAATCATCAGGGAAATGATGGGCAGATACGGCAATAACATAACCAAAACGGCCAATCATCTTGGAATAAAGAGACAGACACTTCAGCACAAGCTTAAGAAATACAAGTAAACGCAATATTATTTGCATCTAGTGCAAATAATATTGCGTTTTTTAATGTATATATTACCTTAAAGAGGTGGGAAAATCATTTAAGCCCTCTACAAATGTGTAAAACCATAGTGTGAAAAACTTGGCACAGGAATTGCATTAATATATGGCAGAACATTTTGTAGAATTATAAACATTAACGGAGGTGCTTTATGAGAAAGGAAAACGTAAAGGTAATCATTTGGGGACTTGGAGCAATGGGTAGTGGAATGGCGGACATGCTGCTTAAGAAAAAAGGCGTGGAGATTGTTGGAGCGGTTGGTAGAGGTAGCAAGCTTGGCAAGAGCATGTACGATTTCATCAAGACCGAGAGAGGCGACAGACCTGATGTAATAATTGGAACTCCTGAGGACGTAATAAAAGAGGGAGTAGCTGATGTGGTACTTACTGCAACTGATTCATATACGAAGACCGCTTTTGAGAGATTAAAGTTCATCCTTGAGAAAAAGATAAATGTAGTGTCATCAGCTGAAGAGATGGCTTATCCGCAAGCTCAGTCACCTGAGGAGGCAAAGCAGCTTGATGAGATAGCCAAGGCAAACGGAGTATCAATAATAGGAACAGGAATCAATCCTGGACTTATCATGGATCTGCTTGTGGTTCTTATGACAGGCTGCTGCGAGACGGTTGACCATGTTACTGCAAGAAGAGTTAACAGTCTATCACCATTCGGACCTGTTGTAATGGAGGAGCAGGGAATTGGTATCACCAAGGAAGAATTTGAGGAAGGCGTAAGGACAGGACATCTTTCAGGTCATGTTGGATTCCCTGAGTCCATCAACATGATAGCGGATGCAATCGGCTGGAAGGTTGACAAGGTTGAGCAATCAATGGAGCCAATCATGACAGAAGTGGACAGAAAGTCACCCTATGGATTTGCCAAGGCTGGAAATGTTGCAGGCTGTGCAATGAAAGGCTTCGGATATGTTGATGGTGAAATGAAGATAGAGATGGATCATCCACAGCAGATAGAGCCGGAGATGGTAGGGGTACAGACAGGAGATTATGTAATAATCAAGGGTAATCCAAACATCAACCTTGTAAATTCTCCAGAGGTCCCAGGAGGAATCGGAACAATAGCAATGTGTGTCAACATGATTCCACATATCATTAACGCAAGACCTGGTCTTAAGACAATGATAGACCTTCCAGTACCAAGAGCTATCATGGGCGACATGAGAGAAATGATTGAAGTTGAGTAATTAATTCCGAATCTAAACAACATTATTAAGACAATGTAATATTTCAAGAGTGGGTAGGTGTTTTCATCTACTCATTCTTACATGATTCAACTTAAGAAGGAGGAATTGGATATGAATGCAAAAAAAGGAGATTGGGTAAGAATCCACAAGATTGTCCTTAAGGTAGGCGAAAGAGCTCCAAACATACCAGAGGATACCCGAAAGGTTCCGTTGGAAATGTGGGACAAGGGATTTCTGCTGAATGAATCTGCCAATATAGGAGACGAGGTTGAAATTGAGACCTACATCGGAAGGAAGGTAACAGGAGAGCTTATTGAAGTTAATCCCTTCTGGGATCATGACTTTGGAAAGGCAGTTCCAGAACTGCTTTATATAGGTAGACAGGCAAGGGAATTATTGGAGGAAGGTGAAAAACATGACTAAGGATAGAAGTTTCAGCGCCGTTATGGCCAGAAAACCGGAAATTATGAAGTCCTCAGTTGGAATTGATTACGATGTTTTTGAGTCTGGATCAATTGCTTTCGATTACGAGAGAATGATGAAGGAAACAGGTTATACCCTTCAGGAGATAGAGGAGATACAAAAGGAGACATCAGTAGGAAACACACCATTGTATGAGCTTAGAAACATAACAAAGCTTGCAAGGAAATATGCTGCGCCTGGAAAGGGAGCAAGAATATTCCTCAAGGACGAGGCCAGCAACCCTTCAGGAAGCTTTAAGGCCAGAAGAGCTGCCACTGCTGTCTACCATGCGCAGAAGCTTGGCTACAAAGGTGTGATTTCGGCAACCTCAGGAAACTATGGAGCTGCAGTTGCATCACAGGCTGCAATGAGAGGCTTGAAATGTATAATCGTTCAGGAATGCTATGACTCAAAGGGCAAGGGACAACCTGAAATAATTGAGAAGGCAAGGGCATGTGAGGCCTATGGAGCAGAGGTTGTACAGCTTTCAGTGGGACCCGAGCTGTTCTACTCATTCCTGCTTTTGCTAGAGGACACTGGCTTCTTCAATGCATCCCTCTATACACCATTTGGAATAGCTGGAGTCGAGACACTGGGCTATGAACTGTCAATGGAATTCAGAGAGAAGGAAGGAAGAGATCCGGATGCAGTTGTAATTACAAATGCAGGCGGGGGTAATCTCACAGGAACCGCCAGAGGACTTATCAAGGCTGGTGCCCTTGATACCAAGATAATTGGAGCAAGTGTAAGCCTTACGGGTCTTCATATGGCAAGCGATGAGCAATTCAACAAGAAATCCTTTACAACAGGACACACAGGCTTTGGGATTCCATTTGCCACATGGCCAGATCGTTCAGACGTACCAAGATCAGCAGCAAGACCACTTAGATACCTTGACAGATACGTTACTGTAAATCAAGGCTCGGTATTCTACATGACAGAGCTTCTTGCACAGGTTGAAGGTCTTGAGAGAGGTCCTGCAGGCAACACTGCACTGGCAGCAGCCTTTGCGGTTGCACAGGAGATGGATGAGGATCAGATAGTGGTGGTTCAGGAAACCGAATACACTGGAGCTGGAAAGCACATCAATCCACAATTAACCTTCGCAAAGGAAAATGGGATCAAGGTATTGATTGGCAATCCTGCGGACGAGGTGCCAGGAGAAAACATAATACTTCCAGAGAACCCTGGGAAAATATGCATAATGGACCTTGACGTGGACAAGACCAAAAAATCATACATCAAGAATTGCATAAAGAACACAGATGTTAAGAAGGCTACCAAGGAGGATGTTGAGTTCATGATGGCAGATGCCAAGACCAGTGAGGCATTTGTTTTGGAAACCTTGGAGGAATTGGGAGTAATAGTTGAAACGGAGGATAAATAATGAAAAGAGCAGATGATTTTCAAGAAAGAAGAAAACACCTTGCAGATCTTTCAGAAGACCAGCTTGAGGAAAGATTTTGGCAGCTGGCTGAAAAGCTAGTGGATCCAATAGTAGAGCTGGGACAAAAGAATACAAGTCCATCCATCGAGAGAAGCGTACTATTGAGAATGGGCTTCTCAAGCGTCGAGGCAAAAAGTATTGTTGACAATGCCATAGACAGAGGCTTGATAGGCAAGGGAGCAGGTCACATTGTTTACAAGCTGGCTGACAAAAAAGGAATGAGTATCAGGGAAGCAGGGCTTCTTCTTGTGGAAGGTAATGCATGGGAAGAGGTAAAGCCTTTGTTTGAAGGAGGTGCCAAATAATGGAACTTAAGCCAAATGAGAAACTGAACATAAAGGAAATACTGAAGGACATTGAAAATTACAGGCCAAAAAGAAGAGGATGGCACTGGAGAGATGGAGTTGGCGAGAAGAGACAGATCGGTAAATTCGAGTACTATGACTCTTCAGAAAATCTAAAGCAAAGCCAGCCGCTTCCAGCATCAAAGTACTTTGAAAGCATTGATCCACAGCCACAGCCGGTCATTACAACTGAGATCGCTTCAGGAAGATTCGAGGATGACATCAGAAGAATGAGAATGGCTGCTTGGCATGGAGCTGACCATCTGATGGTTATAAGAACAGCCGGACAGTCACACTTTGAGAGTCTGATTGAGGGTACTCCACAGGGAGTAGGCGGTATTCCAATAACTCGTAAACAGGTAAGGGCACAGAGAAAAGCTCTGGACCTGATTGAGGAGGAAGTTGGAAGACCCATAAACTACCATTCATATGTATCTGGAGTGGCTGGACCTGAAATAGCTGTAATGTTCGCTGAAGAAGGAGTCAATGGAGCTCACCAGGATCCCCAGTACAACGTTCTTTACAGGAACATCAACATGATCAGGTCATTTGTTGATGCTGCGGAAGCCAAGAAGGTCATGACCTGGGCTGACATTGCACAGATTGATGGAGCCCACAATGCAAATGCAACAGCAAGGGAAGCCTGGAAGGTAATGCCTGAACTGATGGTACAGCACGCAATAAACTCCATCTTCTCAGTGAAGGTTGGAATGAAGAAGGGCAACATCTGTCTTTCAACAGTACCTCCAACAGCGCCACCAGCACCATGCATGAGATTGGACCTACCATATGCAGTGGCATTGAGGGACCTTTTCAGGGAATACAGAATGAGAGCTCAGCAAAACACAAAATACATGGAATCATCAGCAAGGGAAGCTACGGTTACACATGTTCTTAACCTTCTGATTTCACAGCTTACATCAGCTGATATCCAATCCACAATAACACCGGACGAAGGTAGAAACGTACCTTGGCACATATACAACATAGAGGCTACAGATACAGCCAAGCAGGTATTCAACGGGCTTGATGGCCTTATGTCAATGATCCAGCTTAAGAGAAATGACAGTGAGCTGGGAGACAAGGTAAGGGAGCTTAAGGAAAGGGCTATCCTGTTCATGGAGGAGATGCTTGAAATCGGAGGCTACTTCAAGGCAGTTCAGGAGGGCTTCTTCGTAGACTCAGGCTACTATCCAGAGAGAAACGGTGACGGAATCGTCAGAAAGATTGACGGCGGAGTTGGAGAAGGAACCGTCTATGAAAGGGACGAGGACTACATGGCCCCTGTAACGGCTCACTTTGGATACAACAATGTTGCCCAGTATGGAGAGGAATACGTTGCAAATCCATCAAAGCTAATAGGTGGTTCAACTCTTGAGGATCCGGACAAGATCATCTTCATAGACGAGCTTGATGAGTCAGACAACGTAAATGTAAGGCTTGAAGAGGTCAAGGACCTGATTGGGACAACAAAACTGAAGCCAGAGATGGAATGGCTTGGGGATGGAATAATCCTTTTGACAATGTTCCTTCCAACTGATGCAAGGACAGCGGAATTTGCTGCACTTGAGATTGCAAAGAAAATGAATCTTCACGACTGCGAGGTAATCCACAAGGAGATCATGCAGGAGGCAGAGGGTAC
Source organism: uncultured Gudongella sp. (assembly GCA_964390135.1). Lineage (GTDB taxonomy): Bacteria > Bacillota > Clostridia > Tissierellales > Tissierellaceae > Gudongella. The sequence goes on from CAYMHD010000016.1 coordinate 14,362, forward strand.
AAGGATTGAGCTTAAGGGTAAGGTTGATTTCTCAATTGATACAAGTGAATTGGTAATTCCTCCTAAGCCAGAGATAATGTCAGATGATGAAATAAGGGAAGACATCGATGCTAAACCAATGAAGGGAGTTGCCGCAACCGTAGGTGAGGACGAGCACTCGGTTGGAATCCGTGAAATTGTTGATATCAAGCATGGTGGAATCGAGAAGTACGGTATTGAGTGTCACATCCTTGGAACGTCAATTTCAGTTGAAAAGCTTGTTGATGCTGCAATTGAGATCAATGCAGATGCAATATTGACATCCACAATAATCTCACACGATGACATACACTACAAGAATATGAAGAAGCTTCACCAGTATGCCATTGAAAGAGGCGTAAGGGACAAGATGATATTTGTGGCCGGCGGAACTCAGGTATCTAATGAGTTGGCCGTTGCCAATGGAATGGACGCAGGATTTGGCCGTGGAACCAAGGGTACACACGTAGCCACATTCCTAGTGAAGAAGAGACGTGAAATGGCCAATGAAGATTAATCTTCTAGTAGCTGAAATAGGTAGCACCACAACCGTTGTAAATGCATTCAACCAGATTGAAACAGATCCGGTTTTCCTTGGACAGGGACAGGGGGCGACCTCTGTCCTTCAAGGGGATGTTACAATCGGTCTCCATGAGGCAATAGACGACCTTTGCAAAAACCTGAAGGTTGATACTGTTGAGTATGACGAGCTAATAGCCACAAGCTCGGCTGCAGGAGGACTTAGAATGACAGTTCATGGTCTGGTCTATGACATGACCGTAAGAGCTGCCAAGGAGGCTGCACTTGGTGCAGGAGCCAACATAAAGTATATTACTGCAGGAAGGCTTAGGAAATCTGATTTGAGAAAGATCAAGGAAACCAACCCAAACATCATCCTGATTGCAGGTGGGGTTGACTACGGGGAAAGGGACACTGCCTTGGACAATGCAGAGCTTATCTCAGAGCTGAATCTGGGCATTCCAGTAATCTATGCCGGAAATGTTGAAAACCATGAAGACATCAGGGACATTTTTGAAGGAACCGACAATGAGCTATATATTGTGGAGAATGTTTATCCCAAGATAGATGAGCTTAACATCGAGCCAACAAGAAGGGTTATCCAGTCAGTATTCGAGAAGCATATAATCCACGCTCCAGGAATGGAGAAAATCAGGGAAATGGTAACGGGAAACATTATGCCCACCCCTGGTGCGGTAATGGAGGCATCACAGGTTCTCTATGATGAAATTGGAGACCTGATGACCATAGATGTGGGAGGAGCTACAACAGATGTTCACTCGGTCACGGAGGACAGCGAGGAGATTGCAAGGATAATCCTAAGTCCCGAGCCAATGGCAAAAAGGACAGTGGAAGGAGACCTTGGGGTTTTCGTTAACATGAGGAACATAGTGGACATGGTTGGAGAGGAAAAGCTTATGGAGGAGCTGGATCTTGACGAGCCGGCACTTGATAACCTTATCCAGCACCACAAGCCAATACCCCAGTCAGACCTTGAGAAGAGATTCGTTGAGGTTCTTACAGAGCATGCAACCCTAACCGCAGTAAAGAGACACAGCGGAAGGCTGAAGCACATATACGGACCCACGGGCAAGAAGACAATCGCAGAGGGCAAGGACCTAACAGGGGTAAGATATATTGTTGGAACCGGTGGTGCCCTGACCAGGCTACCGGGTAGGACTGACATAATCAAAAAGATTCCACTATCAAACAAGGGGACGGATCTTCTTCCGAACAAGGAGGCTGAGATCCTTGTGGATAATCATTATATAATGGCATCTTTGGGGGTTATGTCCAAGAAGTATCCTGAAATCGCTCTGGATCTTATGATGAAGAGCTTTGGATTGAGATAGAACAGGAGGAATGCTATGGCATATCCAAGAATCACGATAGATACAGAAAAACTTAGAAACAATGTAAGAACAGTAATGGAGCTTGTGGCTCCTTTCCACATAAGAGTTGCAGGGGTGACAAAGGGCTTTTCAGCAAACCCCCAGATTGCAAAGGCCTATGTGGATGGAGGGGTGACCTACCTTGCAGACTCAAGACTTCAGAATCTTAAAAAGCTCAAGGACCTTAACATCCCCAAGCTCATGCTAAGACTACCCATGATTTCTGAGGCAGAAGAGCTTGTCAAGTATGCGGATATGTCCCTTAACTCTGAGGTTGAAACCGTTAGGGCACTTAATGATGCAGCCCAGAAGAACAACAAGGTTCACGACATTATACTCATGGTGGACCTTGGTGACCTGAGGGAAGGATATTTCCATGAGGTGGACCTTATGGAGGCCGTTGAGGAGATTCTGGACCTTAAATGGATCAAGATCAGAGGCCTGGGAGTAAATCTGACCTGCTATGGCGGAGTCATACCAAATGAAAAAATCCTACAGAGACTCGTAGACTTGGCAACAAGGGTTGAGGACAGATTCAACATCAAGCTTGAAATCATCTCAGGAGGAAATTCCAGTACGGTCCATCTTCTTGATGGTAGAATTCCAGAGGGAATAAACCACTTGAGAATGGGCGAGGCACTCCTTATGGGAACTGAGGCTGCCTACGGAAACAGGATTCCCGGTACTGACGATTCAGTGTTCACCATGGAGGCACAGGTCATCGAGGTCAAGGAAAAGCCTTCAGTACCAACAGAGGAAATTGGACGCGATGCCTTTGGCAAGGTTCCAACCTTTGTGGACAGAGGTGTAAGGAAGAGAATCCTTTGTGCCATAGGAAAGCAGGACATGGATCTTGATACATTGAGTCCCATTGACCCTGGCTTGATAATCCTTGGTGGAAGCTCTGACCATCTGATCCTTGACGGCTCGGACGCTGAAAAGGATTATAGGGTTGGAGATATAATATCCTTCAAAATGCATTATGTAAGCATGCTTAGGATCATGACAAGTGAATATGTGGAAAAGGTTATAATATAGGGGCCCAAAGGGGCTCCTTTTCATTTGCTTGGAATGAATAAATCTTGTGATATAATGAAAGCAGGTATCAGAATAAATGAAAATAGGTGATTTAATTGGATTTGTTTACCATGTCAATGGAGGATAAGCTTAAAAAGGAGGCTCCCCTTGCAGATAGGGTGAGACCCGAGAACATAGATGAGTTTGTGGGACAGGAACATATACTTGGAGAGGGAAAGTTACTAAACAGAGCCATAAAGGCTGACAGATATTCTACGGACCCCCGGGAACGGGAAAGACCACTCTTGCAATGATAATTGCCAATCAGACAAAAATGAGATTTGAGAAGCTTTCGGCAGTCACTGCCGGGGTCAAGGATATCAGGGAGGTGGTTGCCAGGGCAGAGGAGAACCTAAAGCTCAGAGGCAAGAAGACCATCCTTTTTGTGGATGAGATACACAGGTTCAACAAATCACAGCAGGATGCACTGCTACCTTTTGTTGAAAGGGGAATAATAATCCTGATTGGGGCCACAACTGAAAATCCCTACTTTGAGGTTAACAAGGCTCTCCTTTCAAGAGCCATGGTTCTGCTGCTCCACCCCTTGGAAAGAAGGCACCTGGAGCTCCTGCTTGAAAGGGCCTTGAAGGACAGGGATAAGGGAATGGGTGAGTATAGGGTCAAGCTCACTGATGAGGCCAGGGATTACCTTCTTTCCATTGCCCAGGGAGATGGAAGGATCCTTCTCAATTCCATTGAGATAGGTGTACTTTCAACGGAGCCTGGAGAGGACGGAACAAGAGTCATTGACCTTGAAGGCATAAAGGAATCCATCCAGGTAAAGACTGCCAAATACGACAAGGGAGGGGATGAGCATTACGATACCATTTCCGCCTTCATAAAGAGCATGAGGGGGTCGGACCCTGATGCCACACTGTACTATCTGGCAAAGATGATAAATGCAGGGGAAGACCCAATATTCATAGCCAGAAGGATAATAATTGCAGCCTCCGAGGATGTGGGCAACGCAGACCCTCAGGCCCTTCAGATTGCCACTGCAGCCCTCCAGGCAGTCCATGCCATAGGAATGCCGGAGGGAAGGATAATACTGTCTCAGGCAGCCCTGTACGTGGCCACAGCACCTAAGAGCAACAGGGCCTATATCGGAATTGACAAGGCCTTGTCGGATATCAGAAACAATGAAATTGGAGCTGTGCCACTTCACCTTAAGGATTCCCATTACGGTGGGGCAAAGGCACTGGGTCACGGAAAGACCTATCTTTACCCTCACAATTATCCAGGAGGACATGTGGACCAGACCTATCTACCTGAAGGACTTGAGGATAAGGTCTACTACGAGCCAACTGAGCATGGATATGAGAAGAAGATTAAGGATGGGATGAAGAAGAGGAAATTATAAATCACAATG
>CAYMHD010000017.1:0-247 GCA_964390135.1 uncultured Gudongella sp.
GAGACCCTCCCCAGACTACTCCGTCCTCAAGCGGTGTATAGTATAAGCCATTTCCAGCTTTATACTTGTGAGTTCTAAGGAGGGTTCCTGTATACCCATTTAACTCAGGGCCAGTTACAAGGTCATTCTCTGTTCCCTTGTCCCCTTCCATTATTTCTGTAGGACTGTTCCCGAAAGGTTTATTAAACCCTGTATTTTTTGAAAACTTATCCTCCTTTAGTGCCAGCCCCTCATCCAGGTCGTAGAT
>CAYMHD010000017.1:359-1406 GCA_964390135.1 uncultured Gudongella sp.
CTCTACCTTGATAGTATCAAGAGGAGGGATTACCTCCCCCTGGCCGTCATTTACATATGAGAACAATGTTTCAGGAAGGTTGGCAGTCTTGGCGTACACTCCCACCTCTCTAAAGTTATTTTCAGTGACCTCCCCTATATTGGTAAAAGCTCCCCTGATCCTCACCTGGTCATCCCCGCTTTTAACGATGGATGTTATCCCGATATCCTTCCATACACTTATTAGATCTGTAAGCCCTTCAGGGTCAACTCCGCTCAGAAGTTCTCCTCCACCAATTTTAATAGTGGTGAACTCTATATTGATTCCGTTGGCCTGAGCATCTGCAGTTATCGCTTTTCCTGCGTTTGTTAATATACTTCCGCCAGTTGCTATCATATTCCCTCCTAATTAGCCTGATAGTCTATTTGCCTTCCTCCACTCACAGACACCCCGCCATACCTTAAGTTATTTGTATCTGCTGTAGAAGCTACTATTCCATCAAAATGACTTCTCCTGTTTTTATACTCTTTTACAGCCAGCGTTATCCTTTCAGATACAGCTGTATCTGGGAGCTGCCCCTCGGTTATCAGCTTAAACCTATATGGTTCCCCACCATAATCCCTGGATTCATATACCTCTAAATTATCAAAGATATTATTCAGGGCACTTTCAATGGATGCCGGGGTCCCCTTCCTCGCATGGTCGTTCCATGATGTTTTTAAAAGCCCTCTCTTCTCTGCCATGGTTGTTTCATCATCTATGAAATCCACGTGCCACTCCCAGAGGAGTTCATTTATGATCCAGTCAGGAAGTTTATCTATATTTTTATATAGAAGTGTTTTGGGGATCTCTCCGTTCCAGTCGGAAATAATCTCCTCGATCCCCTTGGAGAGTGCCTGTATCTTCTTATCACCACGCAGATACTCTGGAAGAAGATCATCCAACTTTATATCAGCTATCTTTTTCATCTTCCACCCCTTTATACACCACATTTATATTACCGAGGACAGCGATCTTGCCGTCATCTATACCTGCAAAGGCAGGCTCCCTTATCACTAGTCTCTTCCC
>CAYMHD010000017.1:1416-18451 GCA_964390135.1 uncultured Gudongella sp.
CGGCCCAGATGCCGGGTGGGGTGGCTGAGTGTTGCTTCCAGATTTTGAAGTCATTTTGGAACTATCGGCTCTTCCCTCCGAGTGTCCTCACGTTTTCTACAAGAGTATCTGGATTAACATCTCTTCCAAGCTTACACCTTGTCCAGAGTACCCACTTGTCCACTGCTGCCTCTATAGCTGCCTTTGTCCCGTCTATGTCATTCGAATGGAGGCTCGAAACATAGTAATCCAGGTCTACATTGTATGTGACAGTTGTTGGAGCCGATGTCTGTGGGTTATCCGTGAGAGGTCTCACCGTTTTATCATCGCAGGCAGCCAGCACCTCGTTTAGTATCCCGGAATCTGGTATCTCACCGTTTTCCAATAACGGTATTATATCTACCACTCCAGGGCTGGGGCTTCCTACATATACATCTATAATCTTAGGGCTCACGCTTTTGGCGATACTTTTATAAGCTCCCTCAGGGCCAGCTACACTGAGAGCTTCAGGCATCTCTCTCAACCTTTCCCTGTATGGGTCGTTCTTCTCTCTTTCCGCTCCTCCTTGAGAGGTTGCCGTGTTTTCCATGCTTACTATCTGTGCATTGATATCTACCGCCTTATTTATCTGACCTGGAAGGTATCCATTCCCAACTTCCCCACTCTCGCTGCATATGCCTCCCACACTCTTCACAGTTTCTCCAGGCTGGAAGGATACTGCTTCAGCAGTTTCAAATATTATCCCGTCTATTGCAGCCCTCTTGAATCCCTTGTTTATAGTGACTGTGCTTCCGCTCTCCTCTATCGTTATCTGAAAAGTTGTTACAGCCTTCTTATCTGTCAGCCTTCCGGCATTCCCTCCTCTAAACTCTCCCAGTGCATCCAGATGCTCATCCGTTGCATACCTCAGAAGGTTTTGCTTCTGTTGTCCGTCAAAGTACTTCCCAAAGGTAAATAGCAGGTAAACTATAACCTTTATAAACCCCCTCTGGGGAGATCCCACTGCACATGCTCCTACCATACTCTCATAGTATTTCACCAGGAGAGTCTCTATATCCTGTGCCTTCTTCTCGAAAAAACTAACTTCCAACTAACTCACCCCTCACACTTGCCAGCCACCTTCCCTGCTCATCATATGATATTAAGACCTCGGTTACCCTGAACCTTGGTTCCCACTTTTCTATAACCTCTATAACCTTTGCTTCATATCCGCTGCTTTGGATCCCAGGGCTGTCTATTATCTCATCTATCCCCATACCCCTTGCCAGAGGGTTCTTCTCTCTGATACAGACCAGGAGGTACCTCACATTTTGCATGACCTCCTCCTCGATGGATGCAGGCCTTAGGATTATATCCGTTTCACCGTGTAGCGTAGATACCTCCATCACTTCATCACCCCTGTATCAAAATCTATATCTCTCATGTAATCTATGCTTTTCTTTATATTTCTGGCATTTACCATGGAGAGCGGCTCCTTGTATCCCTTAAATGCTTCCCCGTACTCTGTTAGCTGCACTGAAAACTCCGACACCAAGGGTCGCCCCCAGTTGTTTACCTTCTTCCAGCTCTCTTCAAAGGATTCAATCATCCGCTTTCACTTCATGAAGGGATTACCTCACAGTATGTCATACTGAGCCTTCCGCGTTTTTTCATACTCCTGGAGCCTCTCGCTGATCCAGGTTGGGTTGGATTTCAGGAATACAGATGATTTTATATTTATTCTAAGGCTGTCCGTTCCCTCTCCTGTGAACTCCAGCTCTGGTTTTTCCCTTGTAGAGTGTTCAGCCCACCTTCCCTGGGATGATACACTCAGGTTGTCGAAAGTCAGAACCCTGTTTGTGGAAACACTGAATACTATCTCGCCTAAAACTCCGACCATATCTCCTCCTCTAGTGCATATTGTCTATGTGCTCATTATATGACCCCTTGGTGGTCTTCACATCGGCACAGTTTATATCCTTATTAAACGCAGATCCCGTATCCGATAGGACCATAGTCCCTCCCCCGGCTGTAAGATTAAGATTCCCTGTGGCAGTCAGGCTGATATCTCCGGAACTCACCACATTTACAGCATCGGCCTCTATCTTAACCACAGTCCCGGCCTTAACACTCACCTCTCCGGAACTCACTACCTCCATCTTTTTTGTACCCTCATCATACTTAACAAAGCTTCCGTCAGCCCAGGTATACGACTTTACTCCCTTGGCTCCATGAACAGATTTAGTATCCAATAAATTATAGGAACTTCCTATTACATAACCCTCTATGAAGTTGCTCTGTGGGAGGAACAGGCACACTACCTCCTCCCCCTTCTCGGGTAGATCGTACTCCTGGTTCCCCTTGGTTCTCCTCTGAAGTACCGCCAGGGGGCCGGATACCACATCCCTCTCATGGAGCTCAACCCTTACAGTGGCCTTTTCGTAATCCACAGAAGCCACCACACAGGAACATATAAGCTTGCTTAATATATCTATCAATACCTTACCTCCCTCTGGAGCTCAATGGACATGCTGTACTTGCTTCCCACACTTCTTCTGACCCTCTTCACCATATACCTTCCGTTGTATTTACCGAAACCTTCCAGGGTCACCATTGCTCCTGAATATAGCTTGAAATCTCCCTTCATATTGGAGATAGATGCCCTTATGCTCCTCTTGTTTGCTTGCCTGAGCATATTCCTTGCCCTTCTGACCAGCTCTCCCTGGATCTCCTCATATGTCTCACCCTGTATGCCGTCATTCCCCTTTATCCTGAGCACCCTTCCTGTTCCGGTGCTGTATCCCTCCCTTGGGGGGGCTGTGTATTCCCCTGTGATCTTCTTCTTATTTTTATTGTCGAAGTATGTCACCACACACTTATCATAGGAGTCTGCATCATCATTGGTGATAGAGAAATCCAAAGAGGGTGTATGGGGTATCGTCATAATGCTTTCAAGCCCCTCATACTTTCTCTCATCAAATATTATTATCTGGTTGTTCTCTACCTTTATCTCCATGCACTCATTGCCACAGAGCCTCTTTAGCAATGATAGGTCCCCCTCCTCGTTCTGCTCCACCCTCTTATACGATGGGTTGTAATCACTATCAAAATATAATTTAGCCCCTGCCCCCTTAGCTATCTCCTCGGCTATAGCTTTAAGGTTTATATTTTCCCACGCCCTGTTCTTCCTTTCCCCCTTGAGATTGCTCTCCAGACCAAAGGACACGCCCCCTATTCCCACAGTCTGAGGGCTGCCTTTGTGGCTCAGGCTGTCTATACAGAATGGGCCGAAGGAGATCTTTTGTATATCCCCCTCCATCTCCCAGTTTTCCCCGTGGAGTTCAATACTTATCCTGTCTCCCTTTTCAGGCATCCAGCCCCCCATCCATTTCAGAGTGGGATCCTTCATAGATATCGACATATCGTCAGCTCTGCTCAGGTTGTCGGTTAGGGACACGCTTATAACGTCTTCCACTATCTCCCTTGTGATATCCTTGTTTTCATATACTACCCTTACCCTTGTTCTTCTCATCTGCTACCTCTTCCATGGCGGGAGAGATTCCGTCTGAGATACTTTCTCCACCTCTGGCACTTTCAGAACCACGCCTGCAGAAAATATAACTGTGCTTACGTGGTCTATGTTTTCATCCATCAGTTTCCCGCAGAGGTATTCATCCCCCCATATCTTAAAGGCGATCAGGTCCCAGGTGTCACCCTGCTTCGTTGTATAAATATCAGCCAAAATCCCACCTCCTCATTTCCATTTTAAGCTCATGTAAAATATGAACTCCTGTGTTTATACCTTGCAAAAACTTACAACAAGCCTGAGAAAAGGGGAGTTTATCCCCTCTTCCACCTCAGCTAAAAGGATAGTCTTGCACTCCTTCTCTGGATCTCCTCCATAGCTCTTTCCACCAGGTCTGTTAGATCATTTTCCACATCTGCCTTGGGATCCGCCCCGTAAAAGTTAGGTGAGTAATGGATGCTTATGCTTGTTCCTCCCCCGGTTGTGGCTCCAATAGCCCTTCCAGTGGCTTCCCACAGGCTTCTGGATCTTGCACTGTTGTTGTGTGGGATTATTGTTTCAGGGCTTCCTCCCTCTCCCACCAGTGCCATTTGTGGAGATGTAACCACTCCTCCCCTTGCATAGGCTGGTATCTCCTTCTTGTCTCCTCCGATTCCTAGCTTATCCCCTATCCACTTCCCGGCTTTGAATAGTGGATGGTTGGTTATTATCTTCTTCCCGAGATTCACAAACCAGTCGGCAAAATTTTGGAAGTATTCCTTTATCTTGTCCCAATTTTTATATATGAGAACCCCTGCCGCCACTGCACCTGCTGCTAACAGGGCAAATGGGTTGGCAGCTACAAAGGCAGCCACAGAAGAAAAGAATGGGACCAGCCTGGACCCTGCAATAAGCAGGTTTCCTATCCCTACCCTGAATAAGCCAACAGCTGTATTGGCTGCCACCAGCCCCGCTGCTACCTTCATGATAGTTCCTACCATCTCTGGGTTTGCTGTCGCCCACTCCGAGAACCTCTGTGCCATCTCGATGACCACAGGGCTCAACTGGTTGAGCACAGGCAGAAGTCCGTATCCAAGCTTTGTCACAACTTCCCCCAGCTCCTTCTTCATGAGGAACGCTTTGTTTTTAGCGTTGTCCGTCTTGTTGTTGTACTCATTGAGCATCGATCCTGCGTACCTGGTTGAGGCCCCCATATCCGTCATGAGTTTCCCTGCCAGCTCCGTGTTGTTTGCCAGATCTGCCAGCACCCCGATGCTTTCCTTTCCGAAGAGGTCGCTCATTACAGCTGCCTTTTCATGGTCATCAAGCTTGTCTATGGCTCCGAACAGGTCCAGCAATGCTTTTTTACTGTCCTTTTGTACAGCCTTTGCCATCTCGCTTGCACTGAACCCCAGCTTCTTGTATGCCTCTGCCTGCCTGTCAGTAGCACTTTCCCCGGCCGACATTGTAAGGTACATGTTTTTCAGTGCTGTCTTTGTCACATCTGCCTGGTTTCCCTGCCCCAGTAGGGCTGCTGACAGGGCTGCTGTCTGTGCTTCCGAGAATCCGGCAGTACTTCCCAGGGTTCCTATTGCCATCACTGTCTTGGTTATCTCAGCAGGCTGTGCCGCCACAGTATTCCCCAGGTAGTTTATCTGGTCCCCGAGCTTCAGCACATCATCTCGGCTCATCTTGAAGGCTTCCCTCCACTTTGCCATAATATCACCTGTATCTCCTGCCTCCATGTTGAATGCCTTTGACATTACAGCTGCATCCCTTGTAAATTCCGCTACTTCTCCCTGAGCTATTCCGGCCATCCCAGCTGCCGCTGCCATATCATAGATCTCCTTGTTTGTCATCGGGATGTCCCTCGTGGCTCCCACCAGCTCGGTTCTGAACTCCTGGGTAGCTTTTGCACTTAGCTGGAATACCTTCCTTACATCTGACAGGTTGGCTTCGTCATTCATTGCAGCAGCTCCAGCCCCTAAAAGTGGGGCTGCCTGCATGGCTCCCTTGGTCACTACAGATTTAGCACTTAGGTCTCCCTTAATTGCATGCCCTGCAGCCGACATTTTGCTGGTTCTACTCAAGACCTTTAGAGTTTTGCCGTACTCGGCATTCAGTTTTCTTTGCTTTGCTGCCTGTTTATCCGTGAGCTTCCCCTGCTTCTCCAGGAACTTCATCTGCTGGTTTAGCTTCTCTGCGTGTTTCGACATATCCTGAAACGACTTTGTGGTGTCCTTCATCCCTCTGTAAAATTTAGAGTTCACCTTTGCCGCCATCTCAAATACTATCTGTCTGCTATTGCTTCTCGCCACTGTGTACCTCCTCCAGGGCTTCCAGGTATACCCACAACTCCCCTAGGGTCATCTTCATAAAGGAGCTGTGGTCTATACCCATCTCTTTATGGAGCGAGACTTGCAGCTTCACAAGTCTTTTTCTGAGTCCCCGGCCTACTCCATGCCCATGAGAAAATGTTGTGCCGCCCTGCATAGTGTCATAAAGTCTATAGGGTGGAGCTCTGTGTCAAGGTAGTCTGGAATATCTGCCGCCTTGGCAGCGATCTTCCACTGTATAGCTTTTGACAGTTCAAACTGCTGTACTACCACTCCCTTAGATACTGCACTTTGCTCAGCATCATAAATATCCCTCGTTGTTACCCGGTCAAAGTCCAACTCCACAGACTTGATCTCCCTCTTATCCTCTCCACTTCCTATTGCCAGTACTCTTCTCAGCTCCATAACTCCTCCTACAATCCTAATATTTTTTTGATGTCAGCCAGATAATCCTTGCCGTTCACCTTGTATATATAGTTAAACTTGTCAAACTCCAGTATCTCATCCCCGTCATCCTTGATTAAGATATAAGATACCTCCATACTTACATTGGATCCCGCCTCAGCGTTGGGAGCCACAGTCCCCGTTTCCCCGGATTTAAACTCACATGCCACCGAAATATACAGCTGTCTGTGGTTCTTCTGTCCCGCTCCAGTGTCGTAGGACTGGTTTGCAGCCTTGATGATCAGCTGCTTCTTTCCAGGGGTGTATAGCCTACGGATCATCGCAGTTGGTTCTCTGAAGTTTATCCCCAGCTGCTGGCTTCCAAAGTGCCCAGGTGTGGGGGAGTCGTACTCCCCTGCAATCCCTGCCCCGCTTATCGTTTCGCTCATAGCTTCAAAGGACGGGAGTGTCACATCCACACTCCCCAGAAGCTTCCCTCCGTCCTCATAGAGCATATAATTTACTAGTCTTTCAGGTATTAAAGACATCCTTACCTCCTAATTATCCGAATAATGTTTCCAAGTAGCTCGGGTCATACTCCATATCCTCTACCATCTCCTGGTGGGGTATCACTGGGGACATATAGGTCTTATATGTAAACTTCCCGTCTAGCAGGTCCGTCAGAACATTGTCCTCAGCTCTGAACTCCATTCTTCCCCCATAGATGTGCCCGTCAGCTGTAAGCCCGTTAAACCATATGTTTTTAGAATCCACAATTGATTCAATGAGGTTTCTGTTCCCTGGCTTATCTATCTTGTTAGCAAAGGTCAGCACAGTGGAGATCCCCGCCCAGTTAAACATATCTCTTACTGGGATAAATGTATCCTTCACATCCGTCGTCTCCGTCCTTGCTGCTGTATAGTTCCCCCACAGCTTCAGGTCAGATACAGTTACTATCCCGTTTTCATTCAGGTAGTTTGCCCTTGCCTGGTCTAGAGAAACTTCGGTACCGTCAGCCAGTATCACCCCGTCTACTACCAGGGACTTGTTTGAAGGGGATTCAGAAGGGACATCGTCATTGGTGCTGTCCACCACTGCTTTTAATGCTGCCCCGTGGGTTGAAAGGTGGTACTTGTCATCCCCCAATTTAACCATAGGCCACACGAGGATCTGATTTATCCCCTTTATATTGCTTGTCTGCTTCCAGTTAGGCACTCCCGTATACACGCCCACAGTTGTACAGTCTCCATCCACCCACTGCATCCCCTTGCAGGTTCCCAGGATCGACTGCATCTTGGCGTTACCAATAGCCACCACATCGGTCTCATTCCATCCCGGGTGGAGGAGCTGTCTCGGTACCACTCTCAGCTTAGAGTACACATCGTTGATTATCTCCAGCCCTGTCCTTATGCCCTGGGCATCCTCTCCTCCTATGATGTCATCCTTATCCACTAGTGTTGGGTCTATGTGGTCATAGTCTGCCTTAAATGCTCCACCTATAGCTCCCCCATCCAGCAGGGATAACACTGCCTTTTCATCCTCGTCAAAGGCCACCACATAATCTGTTCCCTCCACATAGGTAGTCGAGCCGTCATCCGATTTAACCACCACAGTCTCCATCATTACTCCCAGTTTAGAGAGGATTCCCTTTCCGGCAGCCACCGTAACAGCTTCAGCCGTTACGCTTGCCTTGTGTACCGCAGGATCCAGTACATTGATAAATACTACCGGGGCCACATTGTAGAGCTTGAAGAATACATCCGACACCTCGCTCAACCCATAGTTCTCAATATACTTTGATTTCCCCAGGTACTTATGCACCTCCCCCTCGCTGAAACAGAGAACAGGTTCATTCACCTTCCTGTCTGCTGCCTCAGCCAGGTTAACAGGAGCTATTCCCACAGCCACTGTAATCGTCCCGCTTGTCTTAGCAGAGATAACGCTGGTGGGGGTTTCCCTTATGTAAATTCCGTGATTCATTATCTACCTCCCAGTTTTTCTATTAGTTTCTTTTCCAGGACTCCATAGACATTCCCCTTCTCTCCCATCTTCAGGGATACTTCAGGAAACTTTCTGCAGTCTATGAGGAGTCCCCCGCACTTATATTCCTTGAGAAACGTTTTTACATTAGGCGGGAGCTCCCCTCTGTATATCCTGTACCTTGCCAGCCCCTGTTTTTTCACATCGGGACCTATCCATATCTTCCTATCCGATGATGTCATCTATTATCGTGTCCTCCTCCCTTACCACAGGTATTGAAAAGGTAATGTCAGCAGCGATCCCGGAAAAAGCACCGTCAAGCTTCAACACTTCCCACTTCAAACCTACATACTCATATAGGTCACTGAACCTCTTTTTTCTCAGGTTCTGTCTCAGCCTTTCCATGATGGTCAGCCCGTTCCTGTGCCCTATATATCCGTCTTCCTTGTCGTCGTTCTTATATGTGATTATCTCCATATTTATCTTGACTGTGCTCTGCTCCACTTCATCGCTTCCCTCACTTGCTCTGAGGGCGATAAAAGGCACATCCTCATTCTCCTTCCCCCTCTCCGAGGCTGGAGGGAACCCGGCAAATACCCTCACATGGTCATACACCGACTCCGTTTCATTTTTCTTGTGGGGCTTTTGGAGGGTGAGGTTTTCAAGTGCCTTCCCCACCCTCTTTACCATCTCTATTTCCAGTTCGATCGCTGTCATCCCTTCTCACCTACACTCCTATCTCTTCCATGAGTATCGTCACCAGTCCGTCCTCATTGGATACAGATACCACCTCATACTGGGTGCCGTTCACGTAGATCTCCTGTGTGGCTTTAGGCACAGGCTGGATGTCCTCCTCCCTCACGTAGAGGGTTTTCTTTTCCGCCCACATCCTGTCACCATATCCCACACCGTACTCAGGCACACCCTTAATCGTCTGTTCCCTGGTGTCTCCGTCATCCAGGATCCCGGTCACTGTGACCTCGTCTATCTCTATCTCCCTTCCAAACTCATCAAGAGAGAGGAACACGGCTCCCATGTCCTCCCTCATGATGTCGTCAAAGTTCACTACTCTTCCTCCTCCTCATCATTTTCGTTATCTCCACCAGAGCCGCCCTCAGTAGGCTCTACCTTCAACACCTTGTCATTTTCCTTCTTTGTTTCCTCCGCTGCTCCCTTTTGGACCAGTTCAGCCTCCACCTTTTCAGGCAGGTTCAGCTTTTCCCCTGCCTTAAATACCTCTATCCCCTTTTCAGTGAGCACTCTGTATCTTCTCTTTAGCTTAATCATCTTCCGCCTTCCTCCCTCTTATTAAAGTGTGTCTGCGTAGAAATACGCATCTATATCCGATGGTTTCGGCATGAATCTTCCCATTGTCTCTAGGGAGATCGTCTTCCCGTCTGCTGTCCACTGGTGGGATACCCTTTCCTTTGTGTGGATCTCAGGTTCTCCCAGCCCTGTAGTACTTCTCTGAGGGAAGATGGCGATAGGTCCTATCATCCAGTTGTCATTTCCAGGGCCAAGGATTACTGCTCCCTCAGGCATTACAGCCTCATCTGCAGTCCCGTTGTGTACATACTCCTGGTACTCATACACATCTATTCCCAGTGCTGTGATCGTCCCCAGGTATACTACCCCAGGCTCCAGAACCTCGGGTTTGATAACCCCCATTTCTATCCTTCTTGTATCGAGTTTATCCTTTACCTTTGAGTGCTCTACAAATGCCGTTGCCGCTGTTGGCTCCATCGCACACACCCTTGGAGATAGTCCCGATCCCTTTTCGATATCTGTCTTCCACCTCTTCAGGTCTGCAATAGGGTCTCCCGTTGCTTCATTCCACTTTAGTCCTACTCCCAGCGTTTCAGTGTTGGTCAGGCTGAAGTCTATATTCCATTCAGTTCCTGCTGTTCCGTCTGGATTCTTTTCCGCCACAGTCACCGCTCCAGTTGTCAACATATCCCTTGTCATGAGCACCTCCTGCCTCGCTATGGCGTTGTCGTGCTCCACCAGATACCCTGCAATTTTGCTTCTGTACTTCTGGTCGTAGATATTCTGCCCTGCTGCCCTCTCAAAGGCCTCCTTTTCAGCAGACAGCTCATAGGTCATACCAGCTGTTGGGATGTCATACTCATTGGTTGAGAACCCTTCCTTAGCATCTATTAGTCCACCCTTAATAGGAGAGATGAATGGTGCGGCCTTTCTCTTGTGCTTCTTAAAGTCCAGCTCAAACTTTGGCGTTTGCGAGTTTACTACATTTGGGAAGAATACTCTTCTAAGGAAGTTAGAAGGTCTGTTGGTCTGCTCATATACACCCATCAATACTTTTCTGTCTAAGATCACTGTCATATTATCCTCTACCTCCTGATTTTTGTTTTACAAGATTCACCATCAAGTCTGTTTCATTCTTTATCTTCGCTTCTTCTTCCTCTTCTGCTGTAGGTGATGCCCCTGGCTTCACTTCCTCTGCTCCCGAGTTTGTAATATCCTCCTTCAGCTCCTCCTTTTCTGCCTTGGCTTTGCCTATGTTCTTTACTGCATCCGAGTTGGCTATTGCCATGGAACACTCAGCCACAGACATTCCGTTTTTGATAGCATCATCAACGAGCTCAGCTGCCCCGGGGATATTCTTCAGGTTGCTGAGATTTGCTACCCTCTCCCTCTCAGCTGCCACAGCCTCGCTGTCAGCTGTTGTCTTCCCCTCATTCAGGATCTGGTTGTACAAGTCTGGGTGATTTTTCTTCACTTCTTCAAGATTCATATTTTTTACATCCTCCTCTTTAACTCTGTTTTTTATATTTTTCTTACTCTTCAGCAAGTTTTTAAACTTTCCAGTAGGCATCTTTCCAAAGGTTGCCATTATCTGCCCCCTCATAAAGTTCTCCACTTCCTCCACAGCCTCGCTCTCCACCTTGCTTGTTATTACCTCAGTGACAAACCCGTTTTCATATGCCTGCTCCGCTGTCATCCAGGTCTCTTCATCCATCATCTGGCTTATACCTTCTGCTTCTAATGGCGACTTGCTTCTGTACACATTCATAATAGTATCCTTCACTGTATCAAGGAGGTCCGCCTTCTTCCTCATATCGCTCGAGTACCCGCTCGCCCACGATAATGGGTTATGTATCATATACAGGGCATTGTCCGGCATAATAACCTTATCTCCTGCACTTGCAATTATTGTGGCTGCACTTGCTGCCAGAGCGTCTATCCTTACCTCTACCTCTGCCGAGTGGTTCTTTAGGATGTTATATATAGCCTGTGCCTCAAATACATCCCCTCCTGGAGAGTTTATTCTTACCACTATCTTCTCTGCATCTGGAAACTTATTTAGCTCCCTTTCAAAGGAGTTGGCAGATACATCCCCCTCCCAGCATGGTATATTCACTATCTCACCGTATATCTTTACCTCTGCTGTCTCTGAACTTCCCTCCATGTTTTTAATTTCCCAAAACTTTCTGTTCCTCAAGGCCGTCCTCCTCTCTCTTTTTTTTCTCTGTTGCCAGCTGCTTCTGAACCTCCTCCCAGTCGTTGCCGTGCTCTTGGGCTTCTATCTCTCTCGAAGATATTCCCAGCTCCACCCGTTTGACTGCTGCATTTATCTCCTTCACAGGATCAAGGTGCCCCTTGTTTTCCCCTACCCATGTGCATCTCGAGTAGGCTCTCCTCACTTCCGCCCCTTCAAAGAACCCTGGGAGAACTACCCTCCCGCTGTCTATGGCATCTATGAGGAATTTCTCATACACAGGCTGGCAAAAATTCTGTACTATATAGTCCCTCTCAGACAGTGCCACCCTCCAGAACTCCATGAGGGCCGCCCTCGATGCAGAATAGGAGGAATTAAACTGCTTCAGAAGAACATCTACTGGTATCTCCAGTGCTGCTCCCACCTGTGTGCACACAGCTTTTACAAATAATTCAAACCCTATGTTCATGGCGTTTGGTGCGATGCTCTTCACATCTTCCCCAGGAGCCAGCTGTGCCACGTTCCCGCTTCCCAGCTCTATAGTCTCCTCCGATTCCTCGGTCACCTTCTCATCGCCCTCGATGTTCCCCATCCCCATAAGGCTTCCCTGCTGCTCCTTTGAGGTTATAAACACCGAAAACATCCCGGCTATTACGGATCTGGTTATCTCTGCCTCTGTATACCTTGTCAGCTGCTTCAGGCTTTCGATTACAGGAGCCAGTGCAGGAACTCCCCTTCTCTGCCCTATCCTTTCAGGGTCAAACAGGTGGTACACCATCCTCTCCCCCGTCCTTTTACCGTAAGCCTCCACCCTTTGGTAGCTGTACCTATACTCGGTGTCCCCTGCTACGGCTATGTGGTAGGCCACTATCTCCCCTTCATCGTTTACCTCCACGCCCTCCCTTACCTTGTTGGAGGAACTCCCCGGCTTGTTTGTTACCCTGTCCCCCTCGATAAGCTCCACACAGAACTCAAAAGGTGTCCCCGCTCTCCTCTTAAACTTGGGTATCCAGAACACATCCCCGTTCATATCCATGGAGAGCTTCAGGAGCCTCTGGAGGGTATAGAAGTTGTGCTTCCTCTCAGAGTCGCAGTTTGTGGATCCCGCCCACGCCTTCCACTCCTTCTCTATCTTCAGCTCCACCTCCCTGGCCTCTTCCCTGGATATCCCCAGCACCTCGTAGTCTATAGATGGTTTAGCTCTGAGCCCTCTCCCTATTACAGCTGTCCTCTTTGTTTTCAGAGCTCCCGTGGCTATGGGAGCCCCCATATAGAGGTCCCTGGACCTTTCTCTCAGCTTATGCACGTTGTCTGTGATGTCCTCATCTGCTGTACCTGTGCTGGTATTCCAGCCCCTCATGGCCTTCTTCCACATGCTCGCCCCGTGTCTGCTGTACCCTGAGTTCATGAGGTCAAGCTTTACCCTTGCTGTAGCCCTTTCCAGTGCCTTCTTAGGAGAGAAGTAGTTTACAGTCTTGTCTATTAAGTTCATCGTCCTCCTCCTATGAATCTCTTATGAGGATCTTGTATCCCCTTGCTCCCCGGTTCTTGCCGCTTGTAAGCCTCTCCACCCTGTTTTCCCAGTACTCTATGCTCCTCCGTATCTCCCCGAGGTCTGCCCTTGTCAGGGTTCTGTTTCCTATCTTGTAACCCTGCCCTGCCACAGCCACCTTTTCCTCAGCCTTCAACCACATAGTTAGATGGCTTTTAGCTTCCTCTAGTGTTATACCCATGCCTCACCTCCTCTCTCCTCATTGACTTTATAGTAAAATTGAAGTAATCTTTATAAAAATAATCACGGAGGTTTTTATGAAAAAATTATTCCTAACCATGATCTTAACCGGTATCTTCGCTGCTTGTGTGAATAACGATGTTGATTCTGAAACACCACCATGGGATAGAACAGATATCAAAGAGGTTTCATCCCAGGATCTTGCAGCCACAGCCGACGAGTCCCACCTTCCCCCTTGGAAGAGGTCAGATGCTCACCTCAAGACCACCGAATAATCCCCGCTCAGGGGATTTTTTATTTCTTATTCTTCCACGGCCAAAATAAACTGCCACCGTCCTCAACTACAGATTTCGTTATCGGTTCTGGTTTTTTAGGTGGATAAACGCTCTCTACCGTTATTGGATACCTTCTGAAAATCAGCTCATCCCTTATTTTGAGCATGTCCTGGCATGATAGCTGCTCGCCATTGCAGATCGCTTTCTCCAGCTTGACTATTAAGCTTTCCTCAATTTCAAATAACTCCTTAGGTATCTTCATCTACTTCACTCCCTTGGACAGGGTCCTCTTCTTTTTCCTCTCCTGTACCATCTGTCCGCTTACAAATGCTATTCTGGTATTCCTGTCAGCCTTGGACAGCTTCTCCAGGTCTGGGTTTGCTATCTCTAGTGCCGCAGTGGCGTAGTTTCTAAGGTCCACAGGTTCATTTCTTTCCCTTGTCTTCACCCACTTCACTACCCCCTTTCCCTTGCTCATTCCTATGACCTTCTTTTCAGCTGTTATCCCCTTAAAGTACTGCTCCCCGTATCCCTTAATATTTTCCTTTGGAAAGTGGCAGTATCCTGGGCCCCTGTCATTCAGCGACAGCCTTGAGAACAGTATGTCCTTAAGGGAGTTGACTCCCAGGCTCCACAGGTGGGTTTTCTTGTCCTTGGTAGGCCTTACACCGTTCAGCACAGGCACGCCCTCGCCTCCCTGACCCTTGATGGCAAATATCCTCTTGTACTCCTTGTCAGATACAAAGTCATATACCGCCTGGGTATGGTGTCCCCCAGTATCCACACAGGTTGCTGTGATGGCGATTGGTGTCCCGTCAGCATATTTGTACGTGCCTCCCAGGAACCTCTCCAGCTCCTCCCACACCTTGAAGTCTCCAGGGTCCCCCTGGAATACCCTGTAATGTATCCCCCAGGATTCCTTCCCAAGACCCCAGCCCACTACCTCGGCCTCCAGTCTATTATCCTGTACGTCTACCCCACATGTGAGTATGAGTACGCCTTCCGGTACCTCTCCTTCGTATTCTTCCTTCCTTTCCAGGAGCATCTCCCAGTCCAGTTCCTTTCCTTCATCTTCCACCCATGGTTCTCCCAGGGATGTGTTCACCCACACCTTGAGGGTCTCCTTGTCCGTCTTTTTCTCCCTGAAATCTGATATTATCTCATCCCAGTTCTTCCATGGGCTTGCCAGCTCATTCAGGTGGAACCCACGTCTCTTGCCGTTCTCCACCCCTGCTATCCACTTCCCCTTGAGACTTCCTGCCTTCCACTCCTTTTCGGTGTGCAGAGCCCCGCAGATTATGCAGGACATCCCCACAGGGTCGAAGTTTATCCTCCCCCATTCATAGGGCTGTAGCTCCCCACAGGATGGGCACGGCACATTCCATCTCTCCATGCTTGAGATATTCCACAGGGCTTCTATCCTGGATCTCCCTGCTATAGTTGGTGTGGATACCCTGATAAGCTTTCTGTTCCTGAAGGTCGTTGTTCTCTTGTCCACCAGTGAGAGGGGGTCTCCCTCCTCTCCTGCCGAGTCCGGGAACCTGTCTATCTCATCCCCCAGCACTATCCTTATGGGTCTCGATGCCAGTGAGCTTGGTGAGTTTGCCCCCACGAAAGCCATATACCCTCCGGGGAAGGATTTCTCCCTTACAGTGTTGTCACTCCCCTTCTTATTGGCTGCCTTAACCTTATCCGATAGCACCGGGGTGTCCCTTAGCATAGGTGTAACCCTCTTCTTTGAAAAGGTCTCACTCATCTCGATAGTCGGCATTATTATCATCATTGGAGAGGGGTCCTGGTGTATGAAGTACCCCAGAGCGTTCAGCTCTATGGCGGTCTTTCCCACCTGGGCACTTGCCATCACCACCACTTCCTCGGTCTTGGTGTCTGATATGGCATCCATTATTCCTCTCTGGTATGGGGCTCTGTCCGTCCTCCACCTTCCAGGCTCTGCCGAATCCTCTGGTGACAGCATCCTGTACCTGTCCGCCCACTCCGACAGAGTCAGCTCCAGGGGCGGTTTGAACTTCTTCAGCAGATCCGCAAGATTCTTCTTATTTACTTTTTTCTTGCCCCACCTGCTCTGCTTCTCCACCCTTTCCCTCCTTTGATTTTAGGTATTACCTTTTTTCAGTTACGTTAGCTTGGTCTGACACCCATTCATGAAATAATACATCTGTGCCTGCTCTGCTGCTTCCCTGGTGTCATAGAGTTCAATCTTTTCCTGCTCCCACAGTGGAGAATTGATTCTTAACTCATAATATTTCACTCGTTTTCCTCCCCCGACAAGTCCTCTAGGATCTCATACACTGCTTTTTTTATTATCTCCTCCATCTCATCCTGGTCCTCAGCCTCCGTCAGTTCCGGTGACAGCCTCTTAGGAAGTGATAACAGCTTTGCCCTTGTGGATGTCACAAGGTTTGCGTGGAAGGTCTCCACCTCCTCCACAGAGATCAGCCTTCCCTCCAGTTCATCCACCTGTATCCTCAGCTTTTTCTTTTGCAGTTCCTTGTACTCCTGGTCATTTACAGACATCTTGTCCTTTAAAAAATCTATATAGTTAGGGATCGACCTGTCAGGGTCGTATCTCCCCTCCCCGGCCTTGTGCAGTATCCCCCTGTTTGCCAGTTCCCTCACAGTTCTTTCTGCTATACCCAGCCACTCTGCTATCTTCCCCGGAGTGACATAGAGTTTTTTTATATTGTTCATGCCTACTCCTTTATGAACCTCTTTAGTACCACGCTGATCTCGTGATCCAGCCTCTTTGCCAGCATCTCCTCTCCTCTGGTGACTATCCTCTTTGTTAGCTCCTCTCCTCCAAAGATAGCTCCTACCGATGGTCCATAGAGCCTTTCTATAGGAAGTCTTGAGGCTCCCTTTCTCCTTACGATCCTCCTGTGGCCTCCCATATCCCATGCAAAGGCTCTCCTTCCTACGGGCTTTATCCTCTGCCCTTTAAAGGCAGCCGCCTTTATCATCTTCCCAGGTCTTACTGATTTCACATTGGTCTTGTACCTCTCCAGTGGCAGTGGCTTATTTGATACAGTGGCAGAGGTGTTCAGCCTGGACCAGTTGGCCCTCTTCATCTTCATGGTTTCCTTTACATCTCTGCTTTTCAGAGTGTACTTTTTTACAGCTTCCTTTACAGCCACCGTCCTAGCTGCCGTTCCCGCTCTGTTCAGTGCTCTTACCTGCACCTTTTTTATGTCATCCTGAAAACCCATCATCCTGGCTTCCATCTTTTTCAGATCTTCACTTTTAATTTCAATCATAGATTTTCACCCCTTATACAGCTGATAAATGACGGTATTCAATTTTGACGGCAGGCCTATTTTTTCTTAAAAACGAGAGGTTTTCCGGGCGTCATGGGACCCGCAGGCTTTAAAATCCTCTGGAAGAACCTAT
>CAYMHD010000018.1:0-796 GCA_964390135.1 uncultured Gudongella sp.
TCTTTGTTGATAGCTAAAAGCCCAAAGACTCTTCGCTTTGCTCAGAGTGACAATGACTGTGGTTTTCAAGCTCTTAACTCTTAGATATTACTTATTAACTAAAACCCAGCTCCCTCCACTTCGGTCAGGGTGACAACTTCTTTTCAATTGTGAAATGTGAATTGAGAATTGTGAATTGTCTTTTCTCTATCTGTACTAAAAAAGACCCATATACGGGTCTTTTTAGGCTTCTAAGTACTACTCTGGCTTTGGTGCGTCTACTGGACATACAGCAGCACAAGCGCCACAGTCAATGCATTTATCTGCGTCGATAACATAGATATCGCCAGGAGATATTGCTTCTGTTGGGCATTCTGGTTCACATGCTCCACATGCGATACAATCATCACTAATTACATAAGCCATTCTTTTCACCTCCTGTAAAATGAAATTGCTTTGGTTATATTTTAACAGAAATCACTGCCTTTTAAAAGATATTACGTTAAAATAATTAAAAACTTGCTAGTCCTCAAGACCCTTTACATCCTCATCCTTGGAATTCCTGCTGTTGCTGCCGTGGTATCTCTGATAGCTTGAATCATACTTTCCGGTCCTTTTGATCTCATCAACCTGGAACTGCAGTATATCCTCTGTTCCATCCTCAAGCTTTACCTTGGCCTTCACCCTTTCAAGCAGGGTGTAGGTGTCCACTATGATTCCTCTTCCCTGAGGTGTGGTGACTATGTCTCCAACATTTGGCATCTTTTCAAGAAGCTCCTCATAGCGGTCCAAAAAACGATCCGGGGCAATGGCTCCC
>CAYMHD010000018.1:806-2295 GCA_964390135.1 uncultured Gudongella sp.
TCAAAGGCAAGGCAGCACATGAGCCTGCCACACAGGCCGGATATCTTGGTTGGGTTAAGGGATAGACTCTGTTCCTTGGCCATCTTGATTGATACAGGTGCAAATTCGCCCAGGAATCTTGTGCAGCAGGTAACCTGCCCACAGGGTCCAACTCCCCCTATCATCTTCGCTTCGTCCCTTACACCGATCTGCCTCAATTCAATTCTTGTTCTGAATATTGATGCCAGGTCCTTTACCAGCTCCCTGAAATCAACCCTTCCATCCGCTGTAAAGTAGAAAATCACCTTGTTGTTGTCAAAGGTGTACTCAACATCAACAAGCTTCATCTCCAGATTGTGGTCAGCCACCTTCTTTTCGCATATCTCAAGGGCTTCCTTTGCCTTCTTCTTGTTTTCCCTATGGGTTTCAAAATCCTCATCCAGGGCTATTCTAAGTACCTTCTTAAGGGGTGTCACTATTTCAGCCTCAGTGACCTCCTTGGGTCCAACGACAACATGACCAAATTCAATTCCCCTTGCGGTCTCAACAATTACAAAATCATTGCTCTGAACCTCTATCTCATCGGGATCGAAATAATAGATCTTCCCGGCTTTCTTAAATCTTACTCCTACAACTTTAATCATCAAAACTCCTCCTGTATTTTAAACAACATAGTCTCTATGGACAGCTGGTAGTTTACATTCAACTGTATGTTCATGGACGTATCCTGTATCTTCTTTATTATATCATTTATTCTATCGAAATCCAGGAAAGATTGTTCTGATAACAATATCTCTTTATCGCTGTTAATAACAAGACTCAAGTCTTCGGTCGCCTTGTACACCATCAGGTCCCTGAACCAGAAGAGCATTATGTCCAGTAGCTCCTGGACCCTGTCCTTTTCATCGGTGAATCTTTCCACTGCTGAAAAGATTTTCCAGCTCTCACCCGTCACCAAGAAACCAACAAGCTCAATGATCCAGTCCCTCAGCTGGAAAAAGTCTTCAGAGCTTGAAAGCTGGACGGCCCTACCAAGTGAGCCCTTGGAAAACTCCGCAAGGAATCTGGCCTCCCCCGTTTCCATTCCTTGTCTGTCTACCAGGTATTCCGACACCAGATTCAGTGGAATCTGTCCAAACCTTATCTGCTGTCCCCTGGAGATTATGGTTGGCAGAAGATTTTTGGAGCTGGATGTAACCAATATCATATGTACATAGGAGGGTGGTTCCTCAAGGGATTTTAGCATTGCATTCTGGGCTTCCTTGTTCATAAGGTGTGCCTGGTCCATAAGAAAGACCTTCCTGTCTCCCTGGAATGGAGACATGGACATTCCCCGAATCCGGTGCAGCGCGCGGCCAAGGGCGTGCCCATCATCCAGTGGGAAAAGGACGGCGCCGAGGCCGCCGCTCCCAAAGCCGCAGCCGGCAAAGCCGCTCCCAAAGCCGCTCCCGGGGCCGACAAGGCCGCGCCTAAGGGCAAAGGCAAGGGTTGAGCCTGATAGGCACGGCCC
>CAYMHD010000018.1:2305-6948 GCA_964390135.1 uncultured Gudongella sp.
CCACCTGGCCCTTTCTTATGATGCCCCTTTCAGGGTCTATCTCATGGTAGTCGGGATGGTTCAGATGATCGAATTTAATGCAGGAGCTGCAGGTGTTGCAGGGCTCCTCCCCCTTCTTTTCACACAAAAGAGTCTTGGCAAAAGTCCTCCCCAAGGTTCTCTTACCAAGACCTTCCTCACCTTCAAACAGATAAAAGTGACTTATATTGTTGTTTCTTACGGCTCTTTTAAGGCTTTGGACCACGTGCTCATGGCCCACAATATCCTTGTAATCCATAAATCTCCTCCAGACTAGACCCTCTGATAGCTGTCAATTGGAACCACAAAAAGGTTGGCCCCCACAGTGACCTGTTCGTCTCCATTCTGAACCTTCTGTTTTTTGCATATTCCAGCTACAAGCTCGCTTATTCTATCCACCTGGTCGTCATCCACACCAATGAGCAGGGTGGTGTTTCCCTTTGACAGGAATCCACCGGTTGAAGCCAGCTTTGTGGTCCTGATCTTTTCAGACATAAGCTTTCTTACTACCTTGTTTGAATATTGTTCATCAATGATGGCGATTATAAGCTTCATATGGGACCTCCTAAATCTTTATATGCTGCTCCACATCCAGAACAAATACCGTTGCTCCTCCAACCTTGACCTCCAGAGGATAGGGTATATATGTGTCCCCTGGCATGGTTACAGTCAAAAGGGATGTGGTGATTTCCCTGGTCTTGCAGTTTCTCTCAATGATCTCAATGACCTCGTCCACCTGATCGTTCTCGACACCACTTAGAAGTGTTGTGTTTCCCGCCTTAAGAAATCCGCCGGTGGAGGCAAGCTTGGTAACCCTGAATTCCTTTTCAGTCAGCTCGTTAATAACGTTTTGCGCATCCTGGTCCTGAACTATAGCTACAATTAGTTTCATCTTTTCTCCTCCTTGAGTCTCAAAAGGTTGTCTATTGCTTCGATTGTCTGCTTGTATACCTCTTCTATGGGTCTTGCTGCATCTATTAGGGTTATGTTCTCAGGGTACTTCTCCAGAAGGGTCATATAGCCTTCATAGACCTCCCTATGGAACATTCCACCCTCTGCCTCCAGCCTGTCTCCACCCTCCTTTGTCTTTCTCAGAAGGGTGACCTCAGGATCAACGTGGAAGAAGAGTATGAGGTCGGGATAAACTCCCCTTAAGCCAAAATCGTTTATGGCCTTAACCTGGTCAACTCCGAGCCCTCTTCCCACTCCCTGGTAGGCCAGGCTTGAAAGCAGGAACCTGTCACAAACCACAATCTTTTCCTGCTCCAATGCAGGAAGTATCTTTTCATGAACATGCTGGGCTCTGGATGCCGCAAAAAGGAGCGCCTCTGTTTCAGGGCCCATGTTTGCGTTGTCCCGGTCCACTATCAGATGTCTTATTTTCTCCCCTATGGCTGTCCCACCGGGCTCCCGGGTTATTACGTGATCAATGTGATGCTCAACCAGATACTGATTTATCAGATTGATCATGGTTGACTTTCCTGATCCGTCCGGTCCCTCCAGTGCTATAAACTTGCCCCTCATATCCATCAGCTCCTTATTCAGTAACTACTACATAATCCTTATTATACCCCATTAGGCCGACGATATCCATACCGTTGTCCATAAGGAATAGAAGATGCTCATAGATCTCCTGGGTGATTTCCTCTCCTGGAACAAGTAGTGGAATTCCAGGTGGATAAGGGATTATTGGTGAGGCTGAAACTCTTCCGATTGAATCGGACAGCTTGATCTGCTCCTTCTTGCTGTAGTAGGCCTCTGATGGTCTCATGATGATTTTTGGTGTAGGCATCTTCACATCCACCCAATTTATCTCCTCATAGGGGGCCTTTTCGGCAATATCCTCCAAAGCACTCACTATGGTCTCGTATTCTTCCTCAGTATTCATTACGCTTGTTAGGATAAGCGCATAGTAGAAGTCTGACATCTCAATTCTGATGTTGTAATCCCTTAGGAGCATTTTCTTTAGGACTGTCCCCCTAATTCCCTCTATGTTAATAAGGATCTTGGTGTTGTCCTTGTCAAAGATGGTCTCATCCTCTGGATCCCCGGTAAATACCTCTATCCTTGGATTCCTGTTGAGCCTTTCGATGACCTGGTCGATTTTTCTGATGCTCCAGTCAAGCTTGTCCCTTCCCTCTCCATCCATGTAGGCTGTCGCAATCTCGTTTGAAAGGGTGAAAAGGTATGATGGGCTTGTTGTTGTGTAAAGCTGGTATCTGTCCCTCAATTTATTCAGGTCAACCCTGTCGCTTCCAACATGGATCAGGGATGTTTGGGTAAGACTTGGAAGTGTCTTGTGGGTTGAATGGATGACTATGTCGGCTCCACCTTCAAGTGCTGACATGGGTAGCTTGTCTGAAAATGTCATATGGGGTCCGTGAGCCTCATCAACCATCAGTATCTTGTTGTGTCTGTGAACTATCTCAGCTATCTTCTTGACATCGGAACAAACTCCGTAATAGTTGGGATATGTCATTACAACAGCCTTTATCTCAGGATTCTCAACAAGAGCCTGGTCAACATCCTCAGGGTAGAGACCTGTCAGTACATTGTGGTTCTCATTGTAGTTTGGATAGACATATACAGGTTGAAGCCTGTTTAGAATCAAAGCGTTATAAACGGCCTTGTGACAGTTTCTCTGTATGAGTACCTTGTCACCTGGCTTGGTTATGGTTGCCAATGCTATATATATGCTTCCAGTGGAGCCGTTGACTCCGTAATAGGTTGCCTTTGATCCAAAAACCTTGGCTGCGTTTTCCTGGGACTCCTTGATTATCCCTCTTGGTTCAAGGAGGTAGTCCATGCCTTCTGTCTCCGTTGTGTCTATATATGGTACGTATTTTCCCCATTCGATAAGGGAATTCTTGCCCTTGTGCCCTGGCATGTGAAAGTGGGTGCTATCTTCCTCTATTAGGTTCTTAAGTGCTTCAAATACAGGTGTTTTCATTGTATATTGATCAACCTCCTTAATCTATTGTTGAATAACGTAATTATTATAGCGTAGCTCACAATATAAGTAAACTATTATTTTACTATTTGTAAACTTTTTGATGTTTTTTTGCATACCTTTTTTAAAGCACAACTGAAACCTTCTCACCACAGTTGCTGCAGTGTCCCTTCTCAATTCCAATCACCTTGGTTTCCGGGAATCTCCTTATCAGGATGTTCTTGCAGCTGGGACAGACAGTATCGTTGTTAATTCCCCATACATTCCCAATATATACATAATTAAGATACCTTTGGGCTACATTCCTCAGCCTTTCCAGGGTCTCTATCTGGGTTGGGGGATTGTTCATCCTGTTGTGGGGAAAATATCTGCTCAAGTGCAGGGGAATATTCCTGTCAATCTCCCCAAGGAAGGAGGCAAGGCTTTCCATTTCATCATCGGAGCTATTCTCCCCATCGATTACAAGGGTAGTTATTTCCACATGGGTTCTTTCGGCTGCCAGTTTTATTGTATCGAGGACAGGTTCAAGACTGCCCTTGCAAAGCGTGGAGTAATAGCTTCTGCTCATTGATTTCAGGTCGATGTTCATTGCATCGATATGTGGAAGCAGCACCTCCAGAGGCTCTCTGTTAAGGAAGCCATTTGTCACCATAATGTTCTTTTTCCCCATTTTATGGACCTCCTTGGCAAGGTCCATAACCATCTCATAATATATGGAGGGCTCGTTGTAGGTGTATGCGATACCTATGGAGCCGTTAAGGGCTGAAAGCTCCAGTAACTGGGAATTTTCCATCTCCACATAGAGGCTTGAATCTTCAACGATCTGCCAATTCTGGCAGAAATCACACCTGAAATTGCAGCCGAAGGTTCCAAAGGAAAAGACGCTGCTTCCAGGATGAAAGTGAAAAAGCGGCTTCTTTTCAATTGGGTCGAATCCATAGGAGGTGACCTTTCCATAGTTAAGGGAATAAAGCCTACCACCAATATTCTTTCTGGCCATGCACCTTCCCGTTTCACCCTCTGAAAGTTTGCAGTAATGTGGGCACAACACGCAGTATACCTGCCCGTCATGGTTCCTGTAATACATAGCTTCCTTCATATCAATCAGCTCCTAATGGTGGCGTACCACCTTAAACCTTTGAATGGAATAGTCCTCATCCGGACCGATACCTGCCTTGTTAAGGGCGATTCGCAGCTGGTCCTCCACAGTGTCAACCCCTTCCAGATTCGGCAACAGCAAACCTCTCCTATGTCCTTTCTGTACTATTACCCCAAATGTGGACGGATCTAAACCCGACGGGTCCTCAAGAGGCTCAGGCTTCATAAGCACATCAACCGAATAGATGAGATCATCCAGCTCATTTTCCTCTATGGATGGAAATCTGGGATCTTCTGTCCCTGCCTGAACGCTGTAATGGATTATCTCCCTGGCCAGATTGTCCATTGTGGGCTCTGTGGCTCCTATGCAGCCTCTCAGGGATCCGTTTTTCTTGATGGAGACAAACACTGGTCGCCTTTCCTTAAGAAGGTCTTCAGGAAGATCCTCCGGCAGCTTCAGGTACTTGCCATTCCTTACAAAGTGCTCTAGGCTTTTTCTGGCAAGGATTACAAAGGGATCCTCCCCTTTTCTTCGCTCTTCCAAGGCGCTTCTTTCCCGTTCAGAGACCTCCTCCAG
>CAYMHD010000018.1:6958-18195 GCA_964390135.1 uncultured Gudongella sp.
ATTCCCCATCTATTGAAAATATTGCCGTTCCATATCCAACTCCGAAGGGACCCTCGTAGGAAAGAACCCTTGTGGAGATTTCGTATGCTGATAGAATTCCTGCCAGTATCTGCAATGATCTCAGGCCGCATTCTCCAGCCCTTTCTGCAAGGTCCTGGGGAAAGCCTCCGATTTCGGCAAGGTCCCCCTCCCTGATCGCCTCCATGATTCTCCTGTCAAATTCAGGTCCCTCCCTTGCAAAGGCGTAGGGCCCGGAATCCTTAAGCTTATGGGACATGTCCCCGCTTGCTATTACACATACATCGTCCTTTCCAGACTTGATAGCCCTTTCAATTGCCTTTCCAAAGACATGAAGCTCTCCTGGGGAAAGGAGTCCGTAGGTTATGGGGATAACCCTGAAATCCGAGTAGTACTTATCCACAAAGTGTAAAGGTACCAACACCCCGTGGTCAAGCTTTCCGTCAACCCCGTATCTTTTGTTCATCTCCCTTGTCATCTGGGCAATGGATATTCCATCCTCAAGTGAGTTTTTGAGGATTGCATATGTAAGGTCCAGATTATTCCCAAAGGAGTAGCTCAGCTCCCCATGCCCAAAGCTTGAAAAATCTCCCTTAAGATTCTCTTCCATGGAGATTGAGTGGGCATCGGAAAACAGGGGCCCGTGTGGTGTGATTACAATTATTGTTCCAGGCCTTCTTCTCTCAATGTCTCTTCCAATCTCCTCCATCGCTGCAAGTGTATCTCCGGCTTCCTTTTCCTGACCCTGACCAATTTCATGAATAAGCACTGGAGGATGTGGCATCAGATATGCTGATAACAATCTTCCCATTTCTCTTCCCCCTTTTCATAAGGCAAAAAAAAGACAGACACTGTGGTCTGTCCCTGTTTCGCTGTTATTATTCTTCGTTCTCCTCTTCCTCTTCACCAACAACTGGTACAGACATTGGATCTTCAACCTCTTCCTCGTCTTCCTCTTCCTCCATTGTCGGTTCGTTAAGTGTACATATGATTGACTCTGGGTCTGAAAGAACTTCAACATTCTCTTCCTTCATGATATCCAGGTCCTTAACGTAAAGCGGAGTTTCAAAATCCATTCCTGACACGTCAATTCCCACAGACTCAGGAATGTCTCCTGGCAGACACTCGATATCAATTGTATCAAGCATTTGCATAAGTACTGATGGCTGAATCTTTATGCTGTCTCTGTGTAGAAGATGTACCGGAACTGTTATCTTGATCTTCTGCTTCATGTCCAGCTTCTGGAAGTCTATGTGAATAACATCTCCCTTTACCGGATCTCTTTGAACTGTCTTTACGATAACTGGTAGAATCTCTCCGTCCACCTCAAGCTCCATAAGGGATGATGTCCCGACTATTCTAAATACCTTGATGAAATCAATCTGGTCAACCTGTACGTGCTTTGTCTCATCACCCTTGCTGTACACAATTCCCGGTACCAGCTTCTCTCTTCTCATTTTCTTTGCACTGCCTGATCCTGTTTCTTCCCTCAGAGCAGCCAGCAATCTTTTATCACTCATACTATAATACCTCCTGGTTTTCTTATTTGATATAAATCATATCTACCCTAATGAAAGGGCTGATAATCATATTTCTACCCTAGTAGCGTATGCCCTTGGCCGTTAGGCTCTTGGCAATTAAATAGTTTGTAAGGTTGATCTCAACCTTGTTGTCCGGAATTCTCATACCCTTCATAAGGTATACCTTGACCCCGTTGTCCTCATACATGTCAAATCTTTTGTCGTCACCATGATATCCTATCCTGACCGATAGTTGATTTGTCTGACATCAGCCGGATGCAACGGATACGACAGCGACTGTCACCTCTGGCTCTCCATCTGATTTGCTGCTGATGTAGTCCCTTGCCTTGTCCGTTACTGTTACTTTCATCTATATCACCTCATTTTCCGTGTCTTCTGTCTTCTTTGCAACCCTTTTTTCCTTAGCGTAATAGCTGGCTATCATTGCAGTTATGGGTATGGTCAATATCAGACCGATGCTCCCTGATAGGGACCTCACTATTTCAGTAGCTATCACGTCAAGGTTGAACACCTTGCTCAGCTCCGTCTCATAAGCCATGAAAAGGAGCAGCATTGGTATTGATGTTCCGGTATATGCAAGGATCAGGGTGTTTACCATTGTACCCATTACATCCTTTCCCACATTCATTCCAGACCGGAACAGCCGTCTGGATGAGAGTCTTGGGTTTGCCTTGTGTATTTCATCTATTGCAGATGCTATGGATATGCCAACATCCATTGCAGCACCCAGGGCACCCATGATGATGCCTGCAAATAGAAGGTGTCTGAAGTTAAACTGTATTCCCTGTGGAATATACATAAGCATTGTGGCTTCCTCTGCGGATAATCCCGAAAGGTTGGCCTGGTTTCCTACAATGTAGGATATCACACCTGCAACAATTACGCCAATGGAAGTTCCGGCAATTGCAGAAATGGACTTGTGATTGACACCCGCCACCAGGGATATTGTAACCACAGTCACCAGAACCGCCGTGATAACACTTACTAGTATTGGATTGACTCCCCTTAGTATTAGCGGCAGCATAACAAACAGTACGGCGGATATTGTCACCCCCAGGGAAATCAGTGATTTGATACCCTTGGACCTTCCAATCACTACTACAAGCAGTATAAATGCTCCAAGTAGGTAGACTATGCTGTCTATCCTATAGTAGTCCGAAATATATAAATTGTACGAACCATCGGGGTATTCCTCGATCATAAGGGATACCTTCTGTCCCTCTTCAACTATTATATCATAATAGGCATGGTCAGACAGTACGTTTTCGATCTCATTTATTTCCCCCTTGAATTTGCCGGAGTCTATTCTTACTGTGACATTCTGGGCAGTGAAATAGTCCTCCGGTCTTTCCACTATTTCGGATGCCTCCAGAACGGTTCCCTTGACCGTATAATTTATAAATTCCGTTTCAGTCTCAAATTCATCCATTCCAGGCTCCATTGTAGCAGCCAGGGATATTGTTCCTGATGTAAAAGCCATTACAAGTAGTAACAGCAAAATCACTCTTTTCATAATTTCTCCCTTCAAAACAAAGGAAGGCTTTCGCCCTTCCCAAAAATTTATATTAAAATCTACTAAGCTCGTTGGCCTTTCTTACCTGTTTAAATCCAATAAACACTATTCCCAGTAGCAGCATGGCCCTGATTACCGATTTAATTGCCAGCATGATATAGGATGAGTTCTCAATTAGCTCCAGCTCAACAATAAAGCCCAGGGGAACAAGCATCACTGCAATCAGAGGCATTCCAGTCGCACCTCTGTTCCATGAGCATATGATCATAACAATGGCCACTATAATAAGGTATGCAATCAATGGAATTGTTCTAAGCAGAAGAAAGGTTCTGTCCGGTTGGAGCTGGAAATGACCATTTTGCGGAAATATGCCTATGATAACCCTGAACACAAGAAGTCCATATAACAGCTTGTCTAGGGGTACCTTCCTTCGAAGGCCAAAGCATTCCTTGTTCAGGTCAATCAGCATTGAAAAGAACAGGGTCATTACAATAAGATGTCCAATCCTCCCCCAACCAAGCAGCCTGAGATTTTCTTCAAGACCGGTTGTAATAAGGGCATATATTCTAGGTATGAAGTAGATGCCCTCGGCTATGGCGAGAGTGATTGCCAGAGACCCAAAGGCAATATGCACTCTGTTGCCACTATGGTTTCTGTATATGTATATTCCCATATAGAGTAGAATGACTATGTAAATAAGGAATCCCAACGGCTCTAATATCTTCTGCAAGAAAACTCCCCCCTTGGTTTGTGTTCCTATGTTAAGTTTAATATTAATCAACGGCAATGTAAATACCTTCACCCATATTTCGTGCTCTAGAGCAGTTTATTTTTGTTGAAATGGACTTGATTTTATGCTAATATATGTTTACATGGGCGGTTAGTTCAGCTGGTAGAACGCTACGTTGACATCGTAGAGGTCGTTGGTTCGAGTCCAATATCGCCCACCATGCTAATTCAATGAACAACGTACAATGAACAATGAATAGTGAACAATCTGTTAGTGTCATTCTGAACGATAGTGAAGAATCTGGGTTTTGATGTAAGATCTAAGAGTTGAAGGCAATGAGTAGTGAACAATGAACAGTGAATAACGAACAATAGAAAGTAAGATTTAAGAACTAAGATTTAAGAACCGGAGGGTTCTTTTTTTAATGTCCAAAGACAAGATTCTTCGCGATGCTCAGAATGACAAATTACAATAGGAAAGTCCTGATAATTAAGCGAACATATGGAAAGATTAGGCTGGCTTATCACACGAAGCAAAAAATTAGCTCTGACTTGCGTGATTTCCAGCTATTCAACTAGCGACCTAAAAGCCAAAGAACGAAAAGTATCACAGGAATCAACTTCAAGCTTAATCGATAGCAAGTCAATTTTTGAAGCAAGTGTGCCAAGACACTAATCTTGAATCAGTGAGCGGTATTATTATGACTTTCCGTAGCTCAAATTGACGTTCCAAAGACAAGATTCTTCGCGGTACTCAGAATGACAATTCTTATACTTGCTTTCATGTGATTACAGAGCAGTTCATATGAAAGAACGCATAAAAAATCCAGCGATTATTCAAAGTGTATTGATTTCTCCAAGGGAAGCGGCATAGAAATCAATGGAGAATATGAGCGCGAAATTTTTTTCGGAATTGAATCTAGAACTGTGAGTAATCACTGAGGGCAAATACAAATAAACAAAGGCATTAGAAAAGATCCCATCACAAGTGGGATCTTTTCTAATTACTAGGGGGTGCTACCATTTATTTCTTTACCAGAATCTCCCTTGAATCATCAAAGAATTGCTTTACTCCATCCTTGGTCACATAGAAGGAGGCATCTACCTCAAAGCCCACATCATCCAGCCAGATACCTGGAATCAGGTGCAGAGCCATGTTCTCCTGAACAACTGTCTTGTCTCCAGGTCTAACGCTGATTGTCTGCTCGCCCCAGTCAGGTGGATAGTTCACACCTATTGAGTAGCCTATTCTTGATTCCTTCACAAGACCTGTCTTTTCAATTGTCTTTCTCCATGTAGCCTCAATATCCTCAACAATAACTCCAGGCTTGATCATATCAAGTGCTGCATCAAGACCCTCAAGTACTGTCTTTCCTGTGTCAACCATAAGCTTTGGTGGTTCCTCTCCAAGATAGAGGGTCCTTGCTATTGGCACGTGATAGTGTCTGTATACTCCACAAAGCTCCAAAAGTACAGCCTCATCATTCTCATACTTCTTCTCGCTCCAGGTAAGGTGAGGGGTCTTTGTGGCCTCTCCAGCCATCATTAGGGGCACAATGGCAGGATAATCACCACTGTATTCTCCAATACCCTTGTACTGGGCCTTGGCAACCTCAGCAGCAACGTCACATTCCCTAACTCCAGGTGCAATGTGCTTCTGTGCTGTCTTCATTACATTTGATGCAATCTGTCCAGCTATCTTCATAAATTCAATCTCATTATCGGATTTGATAACGCGAACCCAGTTAACCAGGGTGTTTGCATCCTTGAAGGTCGCGTTTGGAAGGGATTTTTCAAGCTCAACAAAGGCTCTGTGAGTGAAGTAGAACTGGTCCATCTCAACTCCGATAACCTTCTTGTCCCATCCGTGCTTCTTGATTATGTCGGCCATGTAATGCATTGGGTGCTTGACCAATGAATGAACGTAATCATCTGCATACTGGTAGATGTTCTCATCGGACAGCATGCTGGTTATCCTGGCACCGTTTGCATCCATTCCACGACCAATCCACACTGGCTCTTCCTTATCAAGGGAAACCAATAGGCACTGATGAACATAGAAGCTCCATCCATCATAGCCTGTAAGGTAGTTCATGTTGGCGGGCTGAGAAACGAACAAGAGCTCTATTCCCCACTCCTCCATTTTTTTCTTGGTCTTTGCAATGCGTTCCTGGTACTCCTCTTTTTTGAATACATGCATAAAATTATTTCCCTCCTCGTAATTTGTAAGCTACAACCTACATAAAGCCCCTGCCTGACTCCCTTACAACCGCTGAGAATACGTAGTTTATCATGGTTACAAAGTCAAATACAGGCAGTCCAGTGGCTCTTTGAACGGCTTCTGCATATGGGGGAAGGACACTGCACTCAAGAAGGATTGCCCCAATATCCGGATTCTCCTTTTTAAGCTGGAGGGCCTTGCCCACCACTTCCCTTTCCACCTCATCAGTATCAACAAATCCCTCTTCAATGAGGAATGCACTGGAAAAATTGGGTTCTTCCTCAAGTCCTGTAATGACAAGATTGTCCAGCTTGTCTATTCCACACATTCTGATTACATCCTCAGTCAGGGATTTGCCATTTGCAGTAATAACTCCGATCTTTTTGCCGTAGGGAATTATCTCACCTATGAATGGAATCTGTAAAAGACTGGATAAAAATACTGGTATATCAAGCCTCTCCCTCAATTCCTTTTGATAAAGAGCCATAAAACCGCAGTCGCTGGTTATGGCTCTAACTCCTTCTTTTTTAAGTAGTTCTGCTGCCTCTATTACCTTGTCCAGGCTGGACTTGTCATGGTCCATCATCTTCTGGACAGTAAGCCCCTCCACCCTCTGAAACCTTACAGGAAATCTGTAGGTTGTCGCATTTGCAACATCTCCAGGGACAAAGGGCGCCTCGCTATCAAGGAGAATAATTCCAATAGCCTCCCCGTAGCTGACCTGTCCTTTCTTTCGGTGATACTTCATCCAATACACCTCCTATATTTATACCATCTCTTAGATAAGAGCGGCATTTGGCAAGAATAGTGCTATCTGTGGGAATGCAACCAACAATGCGGTTACAAGCAACAGAATAAATATAAATGGTGGTGTATGACTAATTATTTCCATATATGGCCGCCTGAATATGAGCTGTGCTGTGAAGATGTCGCAGCCAAAGGGTGGTGTTGCAGATCCTATTGCTGCCTGAAGTACAACAAGTACTCCTAGAAGAATTGGGTCTACACCGGTCTGAAGTACATAAGGTGCAAATATTGGACTAAGTACGTATATTGCAACGATTGGGTCAACAAACATACATGCAATGAAGTATGCCACTACAATTATGAATATAACGTACAAACGTGATGGATCCTCACCAAATAGCGGTGGTAGATAGGTCTGTGGTATTCGTAGGAAGCTCAGCAGGAATGAAAATGCGTTACCTGCTCCAACAAGTACAAATACTACACCTGTTACTACTCCCGTTTGTAGGAAGTGGTCAATCATGTCACTGAACTTGATGGTCTTGTAGACAAGTCCTTCAAGGATCAATGCGTAGGCAACTGAAGCTGCTGCTGCCTCTGTAGGACTGAAAATACCTCCATAGATTCCACCAATAATTATTACAGGAAATCCCATAACAAGTATGCCGCTTTTAACTGAGTCAATCTTTTCTTCTCTGCTAGCCTTTGCAGGACTTACAATATTGTGTCTTTTTGAATAGATATATGCGTATATGGAAAACAGTAAAAAGATTAGAAGTCCAGGTCCAACTCCTGCAAGGAAAAGCTTACCTACAGATGTTCCTGTAACAACTCCGTACACTATGAATCCAATACTCGGTGGTATAAGAAATGCTATGTCACTTGCATTTATAATCAGTGCAAGGGTGAAGGGGCTTGAATATCCCGCCTCAAGAAGCATTGGTCTCATGGTTCCACCTATTGCTGCAACCGTTGCCTGGGTTGATCCTGATACAGCTCCAAACATTGTACATGCAGCATTTGTTGTTATTGCAAGTCCTCCGGGAATATGTCCCAGAAAGGCCTTGGTCATTCTAATCAGTCTCTTTGCAGCCTGACCTGAAGTGATTATGTTGGCTGCCAGGATAAACATAGGAACTGCAACCAGTGATGGTGGAATAATTCCTGTAACCACCTGCTGGATAATTACGTTCATGCTAAAATTCGGTATATAAATCGTAAGATATAATATCAGCGATCCCAATAGGACAACCATAAAGGGAAAGCCAAACAGTAATTGAAAAATCATTGATGATACTAATAGTAACATATGGCAACCTCCCCCCTAAGTGTCAAACTCGTCTTCGGAATCATCTGAAACATCCTCTCCAGTTTCTTCTTTGCCCTCATACAGTTTCTTTGAAAGCTGTTCTCCTTCGCTACTGTATTCTTCTGCAATGTGAGCCAGCTCCTCTGCCTCATACTCTCCCTGCTGCTCAGGTGAAAGCCAAACATCATATTCAGATATATTCTTGATTATGGTACGAAGGTACTGTACTC
This sequence comes from uncultured Gudongella sp., assembly GCA_964390135.1. GTDB lineage: Bacteria > Bacillota > Clostridia > Tissierellales > Tissierellaceae > Gudongella. The sequence goes on from CAYMHD010000018.1 coordinate 15,267, forward strand.
CTGCCAGGAAGAACCCCACAGGAATAATAATCAGAGTATACCAGTACTGCATCCTCAAGGCTGGAGTAACGTGTCCCATTACCCTTGCCTGGTCCATATATGAATATGAGTAGCTGGCGAGCAGGAACATAACAACGGCACTCACACCGCATATTATGAAGATCATTACCTTCTGTATCTTGTATGGCACAGCATCGAAAAATGCTCCCATACGAATGTGCCTTGCCTTCCGAACACCATAACTTACTCCTGTAAAGGTTATGAGTATTGTGAAGACCTCAGTTAGTTCCTCTGCAAAGTAGATGCTCCTGTAAAAGGTTCTGGCTATAACATTCACTATAACCAGACTGGCCATTGCAAAGACAGATATAGATAATATTAATACCTCAAAGTACTCCACTAGTCTTTCAAACTTTTCATAGACCAATAAGAGACCGGATGATCCTTTGTCTTTCATGTCCACACCCCTTTCTAAAACCTCTGCAACCACCTGGGTGGTTGCAGAAATTTTATATCCTCTTATTATGATTATTCGATGCCTAATTCTGCCTTGGCGTTCTCGATATCTGCAAGAAGTACGTCAAGAATCTCTTGCCCTTGTGGTCCACCTATATCAGCGAAATCTTCATGTACTGTTCTTCCAGCTTCCTTGAATTCCTCAAGCTCAGCTCCTGTTACCTCATGGTAGGTTATCTCTGGTCTCTCAGCAAGCATCTCCTCAAGCTCAGCTTCATGACGAGCATCTATCCACTCAGCTGCAGGAATTACTGCGTCTGCCCAGTAGTTTCTCATTTCCTCTTGTACCTCTGCAGGTAGTCCATCAAAGTGCTGCATGTTTATAACTGGAATTCCAAGGAAAGGCTCTGCATAAATCTGTGTGAAATAATCCTGAACCTCGTAGAAATTCATACTCTTTATCGCAAATATTGGATTTATCTGTCCGTCTATAAGATTTGTCTGCAATCCACCATAAATCTCACCGTATGCCATTGGCGTAGGGTCTGCTCCGTATGAAAGGTAGTTTTGTGTCAGCAGTGCGGATCCCATGATTCTAACCTTGAATCCACTCATGTCATCTACAGTTTCAATAGGTTTGTTTGATGTTATTGTCTGCCATCCTTCATATAGAACTCCCAGTGGAACAAGGCCGTTTCTTCTGAAAGCCTCTTCCAGAACGCCCATGAATTCACCGTTCTTCACTACCCACTCAAGAGTCTCAGGCATTCTTTCCTCTGGCCAGATGTAGTGAAGTGCAAGTACCTGTGCTTCAGGAACAAATGAACTTATCCAGGCATAGTCTGAGAATACATACTCAACCACGCCAAGCTGTGCCAGCTCGTTGATATCCCTTGTGTCACCAAGAGTACCATATGGATAAACATCCAGGTCGTATTTACCATCAGTAACTTCTCTCATGTGCTCTCCATAGTTTTCAGCCCACACTGTCATGAAGTCTCCTTCAATTTCCTCTGACGCAAGTCTTGGCTGCATTGGTGAAGTGATCAGGTCAGCCAGGCTAGCTTCAGTTGGCTCAGCTGGTTCACCGTTTTCTGCTGGCTCCTCGGCTGGTGCCGGCTCCTCAGCTGGTGCTGGTTCCTCAGCTCCACCGCATCCTGTAAGTAATAGCGTCCCCATTAACATTAGACCTAACAACACCATCAGTAACTTCTTGTTACTTTTTTTCATCCTACTTTCCTCCTTTGAATTTTGGATTACAACATACTTTGGTTTTTTCTATGTTTTGGGTACATTGCAACTATTTGTAATATTCTGTTAATTTTTACTACAATCTTCCAGATATTTTAGACTTCCCCTGACAAACAGCTCCACACCCAGATGCAATACGGACTCGTCAATATTGAACCTTGGATTGTGGTGAGGGAAATGAGTACCTAGATCCTCATTTCCCGTCCCCAGGAAGAGAAAAACACCAGGTATTCTGGCAGTAAACTCAGAAAAATCCTCACTTGCCATAGACCAATATGGAATTACATTGTCTGCTCCCACAACCTCGATTGCAGTATTTCTCATATGGTCAGTCATAGTCTCGTCATTGATCAGTGGAATATTCTCCCTGACCCATTCTATTTCGCACTGGCATCCATGAGTTTTTGCAACATCTTTTGCCAGTCGCTCCAATCGATAGATTGGAGGATCTCCTGCATCATCGTAGAGGGTTCTGATGGATCCCTCCAGAATAACCTCATCAGGTATTATATTTGCCTTGGTTCCACCGTTTATTTGTCCAAAGGTCAAGGTGATCGGTCGCATTGCACTTATCTCCCTGGTAAGTATCCTCTGGGAGGACAATACAATATCTGATGCTGCTATTATTGGGTCAATTGCAGTTTCAGGGTAGCCGGAGTGGCCACCGTAGCCTATAACCTTGATCTTGAAGATATACAAGCCGGACATCACTCCTCCAGCGGATATCCCAACAACCCCCGATGGCAATGGCGTCCATATATGTACTCCCACTGCTGCATCCACCTTAGGATTATCAAGAACTCCCTCCTCAATCATGGGCAAAGCTCCTGCATTTTCTTCATTGGGTTGAAAAACCAACTTAATTTTTCCCTTTATCAGCTCTTTGTTCTCTGATAATATCTTTGCTGCTCCCATAAGCATGGCCATATGAGCATCGTGTCCACATGCATGCATCACCCCGGGATTGGTTGAAGTGTAGGCTACCGTATTCTCCTCCTGAATGGGCAATGCATCCATATCCGCCCTCAGCATAAGCACCGGTCCCTCTTCATGACCTTCAATCATTGCAACCACACCGGTCTTTGCAACCCTTTCGGTTTTAAGACCCAGGTTCTGAAGGTATTCCTCAACCTTTCTGCTTGTTTCATGCTCCTCAAATCCAAGCTCCGGGTGAGCATGGAAATCTCTTCTTAGCTCAACCAGCTCATTTTGCAATTCTTCA
>CAYMHD010000019.1:0-17661 GCA_964390135.1 uncultured Gudongella sp.
CTGTCCAGCTTCGTTTGAGTAGATACCACGCTTAACTCCCCATGATATTGCCATACCGACGATACCGGCAAAAGCTTGCTCAGCACCGAAAGCACTACCAATAATAATACCAAATACTCTTGGTACCTCTGAAATATTGAATGCCATCATAAGCAATGCAACAGCGATGTACACAATTGCCATGATTGGTACTACTTTTTCTGCTACTCTACCAATACGCTTAACACCACCGAATAATATAAGTGCCAATAATGCTACTATCACTCCACCAGTTATTGCTGGTCCAATGCCAAAGGCGTTCTGAACACTAACCGCTATGGCGTTAGACTGAATACCTGGTAGGAAGAATCCCATTGCTATTATGGTTGAAACTGAAAAAGCAACCGCATACCATTTGATTCCAAGTCCTTTTTCAATAAAGTACTGTGGACCTCCACGATACTGCTCATCAACTTCATCCTTGTATACCTGTGCCAAAGCAGCCTCAACATATGCTGAACTTGCTCCAAGGAAGGCAATTACCCACATCCAGAATACCGCTCCTGGACCACCCATTGCTATTGCTGTTGCAACACCGGCAATATTACCAGTACCAACACGACCTGCAACTGCAAGTGCAAATGCCTGGAATGATGATACACCTGTTTCAGATGCAACGTTACCAAAAAGCAAAGCAACCATTTTCTTGATAAGTCTTACCTGAACAAAACGAGTTCTCAATGAAAAATACAAACCTGTTCCAAGAAGTAGATAAACTAATGCATTACTCCAAATGACTGCATTTAAAAAATCAACAATTGGTCCCATTCACTAACCTCCTTATTATTTGATTTATATGTGAATTACATGAACAAATTATACTACATAAAAGTGTTACAAGGCAAGCGATTTCATAGAAAATTCTCAACATTAAGAATAGTTAAAATCCTATCAAGAAAAATACAACAAAAACATCAGAAAAATACAAATTGGTAAGTTGCAAAAAAACTAGAAAATCATCGTTTTCTGAAGAATTTAAAATAATATAGTGATATTATTGTATATAACATATGGTATTGTAGTTTATTTAAGTCCAAGGCAAATCTAGTCGATATACCATTGAGCTCTAAACATATTATACGGGGAGTGAACAGAATGAATGGAATCAATATTAAAAGAATCTATGATCCGGTAGCTGAGGAGGATGGATATAGGGTATTGGTGGATAGGTTGTGGCCCAGGGGTATTTCAAAGGAAAAGGCTGCATTACATCTTTGGGCTAAGACCATCGCACCGTCAAATGAGCTTAGGAAGGAATACCACAAGGATCTGGATCAATTTCAGATCTTCAAGGAAAAGTATCTAAAAGAGATTGATGAAAACCAAGACACTGAGGATTTCATTACAAATATGAAATCCAAACTAAGGGAATCAAATGTGACACTTCTGACAGCATCCAAGAACCTTGAAGAAAATCATGCGACTGTTCTTAGAGAGTTGATAATGGATTCGAATGATAGGATTAAATAGCTTTTGGAGGTAAGAGTCCTCTGTATAAGCAAATAAACTTGACTAAAGGATAGCTAACCAGCATAGAAATTTCGAAATATCGAAAATAATGAAAAAAAATCGGAATTAATATTGAAAACATATGACTAGAATGATATAATAATATCAATCAAAGGAAAGGTGTTGATAGCTATGAAAGTACAAGTCAAGCTGTTTGCCACCTTCAGGAATGGAAGACAGGAGTTGCAGGAATTTGAATACCCACAGGATATACCTATCTCCACTGTACTGAAAGACCTGTCATTGTCAAATACTGACATTGGCATGGCGCTGGTGAACGGGATTCACGCAACAACTGACAACAAGCTGCACGATCACGATGTATTGGCACTTGTGCCTGAATACAGGACAAGACATCACTAAGAAACTCTATAGGCCAAGGCATCAGGAGGGAATAGAGCGGCTACTTTATTTCCAAAATCAATTACGGATACAAACAATAATCTATTGATGTTTGTATCCGATTTTTTATTGCGCATAGGAAATTTCTACTTTTTCAAATCATGAAGTTCCCGTATATGAGTATCATAAAAAGCTTCCTTAATGCACCATCAGTGTTTTTTATCAAGAAATAGAGAAAGTTAGTATTAACTGAAAATCAAAATGCCCCTGATTTGCTAGCATTGTCTGGGGTATTGCTTTGTGAACATAAGTTACTTTCTTTTACAGTCATTCTTCCTTGTTACACCTTGGTCTCCATGGTACAATAAAGACCAGGGATCAATGGGTTTTCAACCTATCAATAGAATCCTTAATCACAATAGAAAAGAGTGTATTTTAATGATAAAAAAAGCAATTGTACTTTTATTGATTGCAGGCTTGATGACTGGATGTTCTCAGGTTGAATCCAGTGATTTTGAGGAGAATGAAACAATTGAAGAAGCACAGCATGAAATGGAGGAAGAGATTCAAGAGGATGAAGTGATTGTAGAGATTGAGGAGCCTACTGATCCCAAGGAGGAAATAGACCTTGAGCTCAACCCAAATGAATCTGGAAGAATTATGGTTCTTATGTACCACAACATAGGCGAAACGGAAGAGGAATGGACCAGAACTCCTGAAAATTTCAACAGGGATCTTCAAACCCTTTATGATAATGGATATAGACCTATCAGTTTAAAGGATTATGTCAGAGGAAATATCACCACCCCTCAAGGCTTTACTCCCATAGTGATTACCTTTGATGATGGCAACAGGAACAATTTTGAATACCTTGAGGATGGGTCCATAAATCCTGACTCAGCAGTAGGCTTGCTTCTGGATTTCCACAATGAAAATCCAGACTTTTCTCCAGCAGCTACATTTTTCCTTACAGGTAGTGGTCCATTCGGTCAGAGGGAGCTCATGGGCAGGAAGCTTGATTTCCTTATTGAAAACGGTATGGATGTTGGAAACCATTCCAGAAACCATGCTAATTTCACTGAAGCATCAGCAGAATTACTGCAAAGTGAGATTGGAGAGCAGATTCAGTTTCTTGAAGGACTGATATCTGACAAGGACTATAGGGTGAATACAATCGCCCTGCCATATGGCACAAGACCCAGGGATGAATCTAACGAAAAGTATCTTAAGGAAGGCTCTTATGATGGCATTCCCTATGAAAACATAGCAATATTAAACGTAGGATGGAATCCGGGGTATTCTCCCTATGATGCTAGATTCAATGCAGAAAGCATTCCCAGGATTAGGGCAAGCGAAACAAAGGTTGACAATGTTGGTATGTATAACTATCTGGAGTATTTTGAAAACAATCCAGAAGAACGTTTTATAAGTGATGGAAACCCAGATATAATTACTGTTCCTGAGGATAGGGCTGAAGCAATGGGCTCTATAGATGACAAGGAAATATATATTTACGACAAAAAATAAGACTTAAAGAGGTGTAATGTTGAAAAAGGGAATATTGATTTTTACTTTAACCATATTAGTATTGTCTCTTCTATCAGGATGTGCTCAGGAACGAGTGGAGCCAATACAAGAGCCACAGGAGACAGAGGAGGCCGTTGAACCTGAAGAAGTCCCTGAAGAGGAGGAAATGAGCGAGGAAGAAAAAATGCAGATTCTTATTCAGGAAAGGGAGGACCTTGAGGAGACCAGAAAAGTGGAAATGGGAGAGTTTTATGTACCATTACCTCCCCTGGATATAGACAATGAACTGCAAACCCAGAAGGCAAAGGCCCTGTACCTTACAGGAAATGTTGCAGGCTTTCAGTTTCAGGAGGAAGACATAGATTACTATGCCGATTATGTTCTTGCCTTAAGTGGTCAATCTGGAGAATCACCTGATTCATCGAGGCTGGGAGATGTGAATAAGCTGGAGGTTGCTTTAGGTATTGCCAAAGCATCTGAAATCAATTCCATGGTAATTGACGTCAAGAATGACCATGGGCTTGTTACCTGGGAAAGCGACCTTGAGATTGTCAACAAGGTTGAATCAAGCATAAATCCACCCTTCAAGAACTATGGACCTTTGATGGAATACCTGGAGGAAAATGAAATATACACCATTGCTAGGGTTGTGGCCTTCAAGGATCCTATCTTTGCGGCTGCCAATCCAGCCCATGCCATCCTTCTCAAGGAGGGTGGAGTTTATCTGGATGGTGCTGGAGAGTCATGGGTAAACCCCTTTGACCAGTATGTATGGGATTATGTTGTTGCAGTATCCAAGGAGGCTGCACTGAGGGGCTTTGATGAGATTCAGTATGATTATGTTAGATTTCCGGATAATGCAAGGTATTATAATCCAATAACAGAATTCCCAGGTAGGGAAGGAAGGGATAAGGATGAGGGCATAGAGGATTTTCTTGAATATGCCAGGGAGCAGCTGGAACCATACAATGTTCATCTCTCAGCGGATGTTTTTGGCTTCATAACCCATTCCTGGGATGACAAGCCCGAGGATATAGGCCAGACCTGGAGAAAGGTAGCCAACAAGGTTGAGTACATCTGCCCCATGATATATCCAAGCCATTATGGGCCGGGGGTATATGGCTTTGACGTGCCGGACAGGTATCCCTATGAGGTTGCAAGAATCTCAGTAATGGAGGCAATCGAGAGGAATGCCGCGCAAAAGGAGCCTGCAACAATAAGACCCTGGTTCCAGGGCTTTACGGCCTCATGGGTGAATGGAAACATAAGGTATGATGCCAAGGCCATATCAGACCAGATGGTTGCTGCTGCTGAACTGGGAGTTGAGGAGTACATCATTTGGAGTGCAGGCAACAACTACAATCCAATGAGCTTTTTCTATCATGATAGAATCGATGAATCCATAATTAAAGAGGGGCATGATATCATGGACAGGACTCCTGAAATGGCCCTTGACAGATTCCTGAAGGCAGAAAGGAGTACAAGGCTTTCCCAGCTTTACCTTCTTACTCCAATTGAAGACAGGGCAGAGGATTATGACCAATTTGTTGAGGATTATGAGAGTATAGATCCAGTGCTTCGAAACTTCTCCATAAATGAAATAATTGAGTCAGATAAGGGTTCCTACCTTGCTAGGGTTGATGTTGACTACATATCAAACCTTGGGGTGTTTACCATGGATAATGCCGAGTTTATCATAGAGGAAGAGAATGGGGTTTTCAAGATAACAAAACCTGAAATTCAATGGGTTGAAGTGAATACGGAAGAATAGATTAAAGAAAGGTCTGAACAACTTATGAAGGTTGCTTCAGACCTTTCTTTATATCAGTTTGGGGGGACTTCTAAAATATGAACTTAGATGCTTTTTTACATGGGCCACACTAAAAGTATCAAGGGAGCCCCTACGGTAACCAGAAGTATTGTCAATGGTAGCCCTAGATGCCAGTAATCAGTGAACTTGTATCCACCAGGCCCCATAACCAGCATATTGGTCTGGTGTCCAATCGGTGTGAGGAATGCAGCAGATGCTGCTACTGACACACTCATCAGGTAGGGGTCTGGGGAGACGCCAGTCGTCATGGCGATACTTAGGGCGATGGGACCCATAAGTATTGCAGTTGCGGATGTGCTGATCAGATTGGCAAGAACTATTGTAAGGACCATCAAAAGACCAATCATTAGAGTGGGCGACAGTAAAGCTGATGCGCCCAGAAGGATATTTGCTATTGTATCTGCCCCTCCGCTGCTTTGAAGGGCAAGCCCAAGTGGGATTAGAGAACCGAGCATCAATATTGATGGCCACTCAATTGCTTCGTAAAATTCCCTTGGGGTCAGGATCCTTGCCAGAACCAGGGTTGTTGCAGCAAAGGCAAATGAAGTCTGAACAGGCAACAGGCCTGTAGTTGTCAAAATGACAGAAAAAGCGAATATTCCTGCAGTGAAATATAGCTTCCATTTTGTCCTGTCCGGATAGATATCAACACCTCGTTCTGCAAGTGGCAAACAACCCAGCTTGGAATAGATGTCCTTGAGAATTGAGGTGGGCGCCTGAATCAAGAGAATATCCCCTGTCCTGAAACGTATGCTCTTTAACCTGTCAACCGAATAGACACCCTTACGTGAAACGGCAACCAGGTTTATACTGTACCTATTTCTTAGCTTTGTCTCCAGGGCTGTCCGTCCAATAATAGGGGAGTCATCCCTTAGAACAACCTCGACAAGGGCCGTATCTCTTGACTTTATCATTGACTCCTCCACAAGGAGGCTCTTCTTTGTTCCCCTTAAGAGAACTCTGGTCTTGTCTATAAGATCTGCAAGATCCTGAGAAAGTGCCTTTATGATCAATATATCCCCTGGAACCAGAATCTCATCTGGACCTGGAGCGACAATCTTCTGCTCATTTCTTATAATACTCAATACGTCCAATTCCAGTTTGTAAACCCTGTTTATATCCATCATAGGCTTACCTGCCAGCTTACTTGAGTCAACCACCTGGACCTCTGAAAGGAACTCACCGATATTAAATAGCTTCTCCACACCTATTGTCTTTCTCTTTGGAATCAATTTTCCTCCAAGTAGGACCATCAGACCTATCCCAAGGATTGTAATGGTCAAGCCCACTGGAGTAAAGTCAAAAAATCCAAATGCCTCCAATCCAAAGTCCTGGCGATAGGAGGATATAATAAGGTTTGGTGGAGTTCCGATTTCTGTAGTCATACCTCCCAAAAGGGCTGAAAATGCAAGAGGCATCAGAATTCTCGAGGGGGAAAACTTATGCTCCCTGGCCACCTTTATACCAACTGGGAGTACAAGGGCCAAGGCACCAATATTATTCATGAATCCGGACAGCAGGGCTGTAACCATCATCAGCTTGGTCATCACAACCGCTGAAGACCTGCTTCTTCTGTTGAGAGCAGCTACAATCTGGTCTATTACACCAGTTTTCACAAGACCACTGCTTATTACAAGGACTGCTGCAACAGTTATTATTGCCGGATGACTGAAGCCGGAAAAACTTTCTTCGGGGTTTATGACACCAGTCAATGATAGGATAACAAGGCCGCCTAGGGATACAAAGTCGTACCTTATTCTTCCATCTATGAAAAGAACTAGAATCATTACTATAACCGTAAAGACAACAATCTGATCAAACATACCTTAACCTCCATCCTGTGACTAGTATAATTATACCACGTGGGATAAACTATCAACCAAATGGATTTAACACTTTTAAAGCCTTGGTTATAATGATAAAATTAAGGTGTTATGTCAAAAGATCACTTGAGAATTAGTTGATAATCCAAAATATTTTACCAAACAAACTAGGGGATGTTGCTGATGGATAAAAAAATCTTGCTAACAATTGATGAAAGATTGAGGGAAGCAAAAGCAGAAGCTAACCTTAACCCTGATAGATCAATGAAGCTTTGCAATGAAGCTTTCAATATGGCAGTGAAGAGCAATAATCATGATAAAATAGGTGATTGTTACATAGGAATGGCATTTGTAGCAAGAACCCGATCAGACAAAAGCAATATTCTAGATTATTCATTCAAGGCGCTGAGGGAGTATGAGAAAATTGGATCATATGAAGGCATATCCAAAGCCTTTAATCTAATAGGTGTTGCCTATTTCTATAGTGCAATGTATGAGGAGGCAATAAGATACTTTCTTGATGGACTGGACCAGCTGAAAAGTGCTGATAATCCAAATCTTTACGGAAGTCTGTTGAACAACATTGGAGAGGTTTACAGAGAGTCAGGATTATATGATAAGGCTTTGGAGTATTATGAAAAGGCATATGAGCTATCTGAAAGGAACAATCTAGAATACTACAAGGCTACTATCCTAGGGAATATGGGGGAAGTATATCTTATACAGGGTAATCACAATAAGGCTCTTGAGTACCTGATGAAATCCTATGGAATTCTTGAAGTGGGTAAGGATATGGTCAGTATGGGCGAAGTTGCAAGTAAAATAGGAAAAGCCCAACAAAATAAAGGTAATACAGATATGGCAGTTGAATATTTCAAGCTAGCCCTTGGGAATCTTGATAGGGTTGACAATCAGTTCTACAGGATTGATGTGTTGTCAAACCTGGCACATACAAAGGAGGACCCGGAGGAAACCATTGCAATACTTAAGGATGCAATCTCAACCGCCCTGGGGGTGGGGGCAAAGAAAAAGTTAAGTGATCTTTACCAGCAGGTTTCAATTCAGTATGAGAACATTATGGATTTCAGGACCGCACTTTCATATCACAAGAAATTCTTTTTGATAAACCAGGAAATCATGAACTCAAACATAAGAAACAAGCTGGAGATTTTGAATGTTGAAATAAGGCATCTTGAAGCAAATGAAAGGCTTGACCAGGTTAAGAGAACACTTGAAAAAGAGCTTGAAGAAAATAGGAAAGAGCTTGAGGCTGTAAGACACTCCAATATCATTCTCGAGAGGGAAGCATTTGAGGATGAGCTTACTGAAATACCCAATCGAAGGAGTGTCAATCTTCAGTTAAAACGACTTCTCTCCAACTATAGGGGTGCAAATAGTACAATTGCTGTTTTCATACTGGATATTGATAATTTCAAGGAATACAACGATTATTGGGGACATAGTGAGGGAGATCGCTGTCTTAGGAGAATTGCCAAAGAGCTACAGACAATTGCCAGAAAAAACGGCGACATGGTTGGAAGGTATGGAGGGGAAGAGTTTGTTTATATTTCAAAAGCCTCCAACTTGGAAGAATCAATATGCCTTGGAAATCTAATAAGGCGCAGGATAAGAGAATTGAACCTGAAATACGATCACAACGAAAATAAAAACCCTGTGAGCATAAGCGCCGGGGGAGTGTTTGGGAAAACCATGGACTTAAGGGAGTTTTCTAAGATTATGGAGCTTGCTGACAGGGAGTTGTACAGGGCTAAGTCAGATGGAAGAGACAGGTCTTATATTATTTCAGTGTGATCCTTGGAAGAACTGTAATAAAGCTAGTTTCTTATAATCAAAAATCAGTGGGGCAAAGGAGATCAAATGGAAAATATTGTTGATGGTAAATTACATGATATGGGCATCAATGCCATGGATTATGAAATAGAAAAGCTAGGAAAGGATCTCAAGGAAAAGGAAAGGCTCTTTCGCACTTTGTTTGAGCAGGCAAATCTTGGGATAACCATAGGACACAATGGCAATTACATGGACGAAACCGTGGCAGGGTCACCTACCATAAACAAGAAGTTTCAAGAGATAGTTGGAAGAGGCTATGAGGAGCTTTTGGAACTGGGATGGGAGAAAATAACACATCCCGATGACGTTGAGATTGATCGGTCTTATTTCACCAGGCTATGGAGTGGAGAGATTGATAATTTTCAGATAGAGAAAAGATATGTAAAACCTGACAACACCCATGTGTGGGTGGATATGAAAATCTGCAGACTTGTTTTGGATAATCTGGAAGGCTTCAACTACATATGTTTTGTGGAGGACATAAGCAAAAGAAAACAGAATGAGTTCAAGCTGAAGTATATCAATGAACATGATTCATTGACAGGTCTATGCAACAGAAGATATTTCAGCAAGTATTTGGAAGAGATGAATTGTATTGAAAATTCAGTGGTAATACTTGCCAATATCAAGAATTTTAGCCTGTTGAACCTGACCTATGGGTACGGATATGCAGAGGAGATGATTAAAGGTATTGGAAAAAGTCTTAGTGAAATGCAGGATTCCAATATAATAATATTTCATGTTTCAATAGACAGATTTATTGTATTGTTGGAAAACACTAAAAATGAGGAAATGGTTAAGAATATAGGCTGGGAAGTAATTCGCAGAATGGACGGAGTCTTGTCAATAAACAATATACATGGATATCTAGGAATCCTAGGGTTGAAAGAAGTGGGAAAGGATGTGGATAGAATCCTTAAGTACAGTTCCATCGCTGCAAAAACTGCCAGTGACAGTCAGGATAAGAGATTTTGCTTTTTCAACAGGGAGATGGAGGAGAGAATCCTCAGAAGGGAGAAAATAAAGGAAAATCTTGTTTCCTATATGGAGGGGAACCTTACAGAGGGACTATTTGTGGAGTATCAGCCAGTTGTTGATACAAGAACTTTTGGTGTTCATGGTTTTGAAGCCCTGGCAAGATTCAGAAGCCCGCAGCTTGGAATTATACCTCCTGTGGAATTCATAGAAATTGCCGAGAACAACAATCTTATAGTTTCTTTAGGAAGGGATATTATGAGACAATCCTTTCTTTTCCTAAAGCTACTTGAAGGAAGAGGACATATCCATCTTGAGATTTCCATCAATATCTCCATAATCCAACTATTAAGGGATGATTTTGTCGATGATTTGATGAGGATTTCAAAGGAGATTGGCATAGGCTTGAACAAAGTGAATCTTGAGCTTACGGAATCCATTTTCAGCAATAACTTCACTGAGATAAATAATAAATTGAGCAAGCTTAAGCAATTAGGTGTGGAAACAGCAATTGATGATTTTGGAACCGGATATTCATCACTTTCAAGAGAGAGGGAGCTGGAGATAAGCTGCCTGAAAATAGACAAAGCATTCATCGACAAGTTGGATCTGTTACAGGAAGGGGACAGTATAACAAGCGACATAATATCATTGGCACACAAGTTGGGACATTTTGTCGTGGCTGAAGGAGTTGAAACTGAAACTCAGGTGAACTACCTTGTAAGAAACAGATGTGACTATTTACAGGGGTACTATTTCAGCAAGCCCTTATCTGAAGAAGCTTCCATAGAATTTATTGAGAAAATTAGAGATGGTGGAGGGAAAGTACACTTTAGATAACAACGATTGTGAAAGCCCAAAATCATCAATGAAGGGTTAGAATAGAAATATAATGGGTAAATATCTTCATGGAGGGCCTAAGCATAAGAGTTTATTCCGGAGAAATTACAAATTTGTTGTAATTGAATTGGAAAACCGTTATAATTAGGTCATACACATAAGCTTTACGATTATATTAAGGGGGTAATACGATGAAAAGAATACTGGCAATTGCTTTGGCAATCATGTTGGTAGCAGCAAGTTTGGCAGGATGTACAACTGGTGGAGACAACGGAACAAACGGCGGAAGCGATGGCTATGAGATCGCCCTTATCACTGACAAGGGTAACATCGATGACAAGTCATTCAACCAGGGTGCTTGGGAAGGTGTAGTTGCATATGCTGAGGAGAATGGAATTTCTCACACCTACATCAAGCCAGAGGAAGCATCAGATGCAGGTTACCTTGCAGCAATCGACCTTGCTGTACAGGGTGGAGCTCAAATAGTTGTAACTCCTGGATTCCTTTTCGAAGTGCCAATCTATGAGGCACAGACAGCTTATCCAGATGTAAAGTTTATACTTCTTGATGGAGCGCCACATACTGCTGACTATTCAGTATTTGAAACAAAAGACAATGTAGCAAGCATATTCTATGCTGAAGAAGAATCAGGATTCCTTGCAGGCTATGCAGCTGTAATGGATGGAATGACTGATCTAGGATTCATGGGTGGTATGGCGGTACCTGCTGTGCAGGCATTCGGATACGGATACCTTCAGGGTGCTGAGTATGCTGCAAATGAAATGGGACTTGCTGATGGTGAAGTGGAAGTAACATACCACTATACTGGAAACTTTGAAGAGAATGATACAAACAAGGCTACTGCAAGCACAATGTACCAGGAAGGCGTAGAGGTAATCTTCGCTGCTGGTGGAGCAGTTGGTAAGAGTGTCATGTCAGCGGCATCAGAGGCTGACGCTAAAGTAATCGGTGTAGACGTAGACCAGAGATATGACAGCGAAACCGTTATAACTTCAGCTACAAAAGGACTTGCAGCTTCAGTTATAAGCGTACTTGAATCAATATACAATGACAGCTGGGACACTTACGGTGGAAAGTCAACATATTTCAACGCATCCAATGACGGTGTTGGTCTTCCAACTGAGGTTCTTGGAGAAGAAGGTGGAGACGCATTTGACAGATTTGAATCCTTTGACAAGGCAGCATATGACGAGATCTTTGCTGAGCTTGCAGCAGGAAACATTGAAATTCTAAGAGAAATCGAAGTTGCTGATGCATCAGGATACGCAACTGCTGATGAGCTTACTGAGGCACTTGGACTTACCAAGGTTTCAGTAACAACAAGATAACAATTATAGCTTCATAACATATTGGCCTTTGCCTTATGGAAGCAAAAGACCAGGGAGAGGCGTTAGCCTTTCCCTGTTTTAGTTTTTGAAGATCAATATTAAGAGATTATGGAAGCTGCCAGAAATTTACTGCAAAACGGTTAAATTTTGCTCGAAAAAATGGCAGCTTTTATGGTATCATGTTTATATCAGTGGGTAAGAAGTAAATAGTATTAAAAAATAAAAGATAAGAAGAGGTTGACGTGGAAAATTATATTGTTGAAATGCTTAATATTACAAAAGAATTCCCAGGTATTATTGCAAATGACAATATTACCTTAAAACTGAAAAAAGGAGAAATCCATGCCCTGCTTGGAGAGAACGGTGCTGGTAAATCCACCTTGATGAGCGTTCTTTTTGGCCTATACCAGGCAGAAAAAGGAGAAATCAGAAAGAACGGAAAGAAGGTAAGCATCAACAATCCAAATGATGCCAATGCTCTTGGAATAGGGATGGTTCACCAGCATTTTAAGCTGGTGGAGGTTTTTACTGTCCTTGAGAATATAATTCTAGGTGTTGAGCCAGTGAAAAGCGGTTTCCTTGAAATGGAGGAATCCAAGGGCAAGATAATGGAGCTAAGCGAGCAGTACGGGCTAAGGATAAGTCCGGATGCACTAATTGAGGACATATCAGTAGGTATGCAGCAAAGGGTGGAAATTCTCAAGATGCTTTACAGGGACAACGAGATCCTTATTTTTGATGAGCCTACAGCTGTCTTGACCCCTCAGGAAATAAAGGAGCTTCTGCAAATCATGAAGGACCTTGCTGCAGAGGGTAAATCCATCCTTTTCATCACCCACAAGCTAAACGAGATCATGGAGGTTGCAGACAGGTGTACAGTCCTCAGAAAGGGTAAATACATCGGCACCGTTGATGTTGAAAGCACTACTAAGGAAGAGCTTTCAAGGATGATGGTCGGACGTGACATCAGCTTCTCAGTTGACAAGGAGGAGAGCAAGCCTGGAGAGGTGATTCTTTCCATCAAGAACATGACTGTGGCATCCAAAACCCATAAGAACAACGCAGTCAGAAATGTTTCCTTAGACGTTAGAGCCGGTGAAATAGTATGCTTGGCTGGAATTGATGGAAATGGCCAGTCAGAGTTTGTATATGGCTTGACAGGTCTTGAAAAGCTTGTTTCAGGGAGCATTACACTTAAGGGAGAGGATATTTCAAAGGCATCCATCAGAGAGAGATCGGCTTCAGGTATGAGTCACATACCTGAGGACAGGCACAAGCATGGACTAGTCCTTGACTATAAGCTTGAGGAAAACCTTATACTTCAAAGGTATTGGCAGCCAAAATTTCAAAAGAATCATTTCATAAGGTTCGATGAAATGAGAAATTATGCTGAGGATTTGATTGAAAGATTTGACATTAGAAGTGGACAGGGCCCCACGACAATGGTAAGAAGCATGTCTGGTGGAAATCAGCAGAAGGCCATCATTGCCCGTGAGATTGACAAGGAACATGAGCTTCTGGTTGCTGTTCAGCCGACAAGGGGACTTGACGTAGGAGCAATCGAGTACATCCACAGTCAGCTTGTTGAAAGCAGGGATGCTGGGAAGGCTGTATTGTTGATATCCCTGGAGCTTGACGAGGTAATGAACGTAAGTGACAGGATACTGGTAATTTATGAAGGGGAAATAGTCGGAGAATTGGATCCAAAGGAAACAACTACACAGGAGCTAGGCTTGTACATGGCCGGAGCCAAGAGAAACACTGAAAAGGAGACTGGACATGCAGGGGAATAACAATTCAGATAAACCAAAATACAACTTCAAAAAAATAACCTCCCATCCAGGCTTCAAGTCTCTAGGAGCAGCATTCATGGCAGTTTTTCTGGGTTTGGTAGTTGGATTTTTCATAATGCTGATAGCAAGTCCAGGAAACGCGGTAGCAGGCTTCAGATATGTGATTTTGGGGGGTCTCGGAAGACTTGGAGATGTCCTATACTTTGCAACACCCATCCTGATGACGGGATTGGCCGTTGGATTTGCATTTAAGATGGGCCTGTTCAACATAGGAGCATCAGGACAGTATACAATGGGAATGTTCTTCGCCCTATATGTTGCATTCATGTGGGATCTGCCTGGGAGCACCCATTGGATGGTTGCAATCCTTGCGGGATTTCTGGGTGGAATGATCTGGGGCTTCATTCCAGGTATATTCAAGGCTCTTCTAAATGTAAATGAAGTAATAACTTCAATTATGTTCAATTACATCGGTATGTATCTTGTGGATATGTGGATTCAGAACAACTCGGTTATGTATAACTCATCCCTGACCAGAACTAGATATATTGATGCCGGAGTTCAGATTCCTGCTTTAGGGGTGGCTGGATCAAATGTAAATTTTGGGATTGTATTTGCTGTCTTAATCGCCGTAATTCTATATATTGTACTTGAAAAAACTACCTTTGGCTATGAGCTTAAGGCTACAGGACACAACAAGCATGCAGCTGAGTACGCTGGAATGCAGGGTAAGAGGAACATAATACTAACCATGGTAATAGCCGGAGGTATGGCAGGCCTGGGTGGAGCTTTTGCAATACTGGCACCATCAGCGATAGCAGGTAGCAGCATGACCTATGAACCCATAAACATAATAGCAGCAAATGGTTTTACAGGTATAGCAGTTGCTCTTCTTGGTAATGCTCATCCAATTGGAACGATACTATCAGCAACATTTATTTCATATATTCAAAGGGGAGGTACCCTGACAAGTCTTGTGGGATTTAAACCGGAAATCATTGATATAGTTGTTGCAGTAATAATTTACTTCTCAGCCTTTGCCATGATAATGAACTCAGCCATAGGAAGATTTATCAAAGCAAGATTTGGGAAGGAGAAAAATGAGCCCCTTCTGGATACAGGTCAGGAACCAGCTGATGAGGCCGGAACCAAGAATGAGGAAGAAACCGAAAAGGAGGCAGAATAATGGATGTTGTATATTATTTGATTCAAAACATGCTTCCTGTAGGTATACCACTTCTTCTAGTAGCCCTTGGAGGTATGTTCAGCGAAAGAAGTGGTGTAATAAATATCGCACTTGAAGGAATAATGCTTTTTGGTGCTTTCTTCGGTGCATTGTTTGTCCTGAATGTTCAGGATACGTCAATGGGACCACAGACCATCCTTTTGTTGGGAATGTTGGTTGCTGGAGTTTCAGGACTGATTTACTCACTTTTGCTATCATTTGCATCCATCAACATGAAGGCAAACCAGGTAATTGTAGGTACCGCACTTAACATGCTTATCCCAGCTGTGATCCTTCTTTTTTCCAAGATGTTCTTCAATAGTGATGGGATAACCACAAGTATGAGATTCTATATCAGAGAGATACCTGTATTGAGTAAGATTCCAGTAATTGGTCAAATGTTCTTTCAAAGGACCTATCTCACTGTAATTATCGGTTTTATACTTCTTGCCATAGCAGTAGTACTTCTTTACAAGACCAGATTTGGGTTAAGACTGAGGGCCTGTGGTGAGCATCCCCATGCAGCGGACTCAGTTGGAATTAATGTATACAAAATGAGATATGCAGGAGTAAGTCTTTCGGGTATACTTGCAGGAATAGGAGGCTTCTTCTATGCCGTTGGAGTTACTGATGGAAATGTCAGTGGCCACACTGGAGTTGCAGGCTTTGGATTCCTTGCATTGGCTGTAATGATATTCGGTCAGTGGAAGCCAATCAGAATAATGTTTGCAGCAATGTTTTTCGCATTCCTAAGAACCCTTGCTTACTCAGTCTCTCTAATACCATTCCTCTTTGATCTTGGGATAGACCAGACCTATTACAGGATATTGCCTTATCTTGCAACAATGGTTGTTCTGGCTCTTACCTCGAAAAACTCAAGGGCACCCAAGGCTGAAGGAATTCCTTACGACAAATCACAAAGATAAGCTTGTTCATGTATTAATAAAATCCCTGGTCACTGCGCCAGGGATATTATTATGTTTTCTTTTACCTTGAAAGGTGAGTGATGTATAATAATCATATACAAGACTAGAGAAGGGATGGAGAATATGATATTTATTGCGGGAGTCTATCCAAGACAGAAGAGGCTTGAATACGATGAAGGCCCCGAGGTATGTAAAGGCTGTGGAAGATATGGAAGGTATCAGGTCTATATGGAATACAATACATTTAGTCTGTTTTTCATACCTATAATCAAGTGGAAGAAAAGGTACTTCGTTGTCACCACCTGCTGCGGAGAAAGAGCTCAGCTGGATCCGGAGGTTGGAGAGAGAATAGAGCGTGGGGAGAGCATTCGCATAAGGGAAGAGGATCTGATCCACAGTGATGACTATGGTGGGGTAAGATACTGCAACGGCTGCGGTCAGCCCTTGGATCCAAGCTTTACCTACTGCCCAAACTGTGGTGAAGAACAGCAATGATATATTGTTAAGCTATTGCTTTACTGATACAATGTGATAAGAAATAAATTCTGGGAGTGATAAAATGGAAAGAAGAGAAAGAATCGAAAGCATACTTAAGGATTATGTGGGCACAGTGACCCATACAGGTACCGAGCTTGAGAGGAATAACCAGCTGTTTTTTGAAAAGTGGTTTGGAGAGCAGGAGTATCTGAGAGAGAATCCGGAAAATTTTGGATTCCACGATATTGAGGGAGACCATCTTGGAAGGAAGGTTCCCTGGTGTCTACTCAAGGGAGAAGGAAGTGACACAATTATCCTGATTCATCACACGGATATTGTTGATACTGATGCCTACGGTGTCTACAGCGACCTTGCATACAAGCCTGATGAAATAACACAGCTGTTCAGGGAAGGAAAAGTTGAAATTTCAGAGGAAGTAAAGAAGGACCTGGACAGCGGAGACTGGCTATTTGGTAGAGGCGTGGCTGATATGAAGGGAGGGGCTTCAATCCACCTGGCATTGGTTGAGGAGTACATGAAGGATAAAAATTTCAAGGGAAACATAATACTAATGGGAGTGCCTGACGAAGAAAACCTTTCAGCTGGAATGAGGGGAGCAGTAACGCTGCTTAAGGACCTTAAGGAGAAACATAATCTGGATTATGTACTGCTTCTTAATGTTGAGCCTCATGACAGACATGATTCTGAAGTACAAACACTGTATGATGGATCGGTTGGAAAGCTTATGCCTGTTGTATATGTTAGGGGAGCATTGACACATGTTGGCCATATTTTCCAGGGCTTGAACCCAATCAATCTGCTTTCTGAAATTGTTAGAAGAACAGAGGTAAACCCTGAATTTCTTGAAAAGGTTGGAAACACTGTAACTCCACCTCCCACATGGTTATATATGAAGGATGGCAAGAACGTTTACGATGTTAGTCTTCCAATGTCAGCTGCCGGTTATATGAGTGTTTTAACTTTGGCCAAACCGCCTAAGGAGATATTTGAAGCCTTGAGGAAAATTTCTGAGGAATCCTTCCAGGCTGTAATAGAAGAGCTTAATATGAGCTACTCCAAGTATCTTGAACTAAAGGGTGAAGACCAGAAAAGTCTGCCCTGGAAAACTACCGTCAAGCTTTACGGAGAGCTAT
>CAYMHD010000020.1:0-16497 GCA_964390135.1 uncultured Gudongella sp.
AGTGGGCAAGCTCCTGTGACTGGGTTAGGACACCTGCATCGTATTCACTCAGGCTATGTTCCTCCATGAACCTCATTTTCTTTGCATGGGGCAGCTCAGGCAGACTCCTTCTTATTTCCTCTATCCATTCCCTGTCCACGGGTATTGGGGTTATGTCGGCTTCATTTGCAAAGCGGTAATCATCAGCGGTGTACTTCCTTCTCATTATGATTGTTTCACCCGCCACCTCATCCCATCTTCTGGTTTCCTTCACATTGCTCTCACCATCATTTAGCAGCCTCATGTGTCTGGCTTCCTCATAATCCATGGCCTTGACCGCCGACCTGAAGGAGTTGAGGTTCTTGACCTCCGTAACGCTGGTCTTGGTACCCTTCTCTTCGTCCACGACGTTTATGTTAACGTCACATCTCAGGGATCCCTCCTCCATCCTCACATCGGATATTCCAATGTATTTAAGGGTGTTTCTCAGCTTCTCAAGGAAGAGCTTTGCCTCCTCCGAGGAATTCATATCAGGGTTTGTCACTATCTCGACCAAGGGAACCCCAGACCTGTTGAAGTCAAGAAGGGATGTTCCATCCTCTGTATGCAGCTGCTTTCCTGTATCCTCCTCAATATGGATCCTATCCAGGGTGATCCTCTTGGGTCCCGCTTCAGGCTCAATCTCCAGGTAGCCTCCGGAGCAAAGTGGATGGTCGGACTGGGATATCTGGTAGCCTTTTGTAAGGTCAGGATAGAAATAGTTCTTCCTGTCCATCCTTATGACATCGGCAATCTGGCAGTCAAATGCAAGGCCAGCCCTAAGGGCATACTCAACAGCCTGCCTGTCTATCACTGGCAGCGCACCTGGAAGCCCAAGACAAATCGGGCAAACCAGGGTGTTCACGTCTGCTCCATACTGGTTTTTGCAGTTGCAGAACATCTTCTTGTCTGTGGAAAGCTCCACATGTATTTCCAGACCTATCAAAGTCTTGATAGCCATTATCTCACCACCCTTTCATAGCCAAGGCCGGCTTTCAGTATTGTGGAATCACCATATCTTGGTCCTGTTATCTGAAGTCCAACGGGAAGCCCTTCAACATCTCCCATTGGCACTGAAATTGCACAAAGTCCTGCAAGGTTTACCGGTACGGTGTAAAGGTCGGCCTTGTACATGTCAACCGGTGAATTTATCATTGAATCAATCTCAAATGGCAGCATTGGTGCCGTCAAGGACAATATGACATCATGGTTCCTGAAGGCGTTCTCATAATCCTGCTTGATAAGGGTCCTAACCCTCAGGGCCTTCTTGTAGTTTTCAGTCTGATAGCCCGCACTAAGTGAATAGGTTCCCAGCATTATCCTTCGCTTGGTTTCCTCTCCAAAGGCCTCGGTCCTTGAATTTGTGTAAAGCTCATCCAAGGTCTCATAGTTTTCCGCCCTGTAGCCGAAGCGAACGCCATCAAATCTTGAAAGGTTTGTACTCACCTCGGAGGACATTATTATATAGTAGGTTTCAAGTGAATATTCAAGTGATGGAAGTGATACATAGTCGATTATGGCTCCTGCATCCTCAAATACCTTCACTGTCTCCCTGAATCTTTCCTGAATCTTATCATCTCCAGTTATCCTTAGGTTCCTGTACTCCTCCGGAAGGGCCACCCTCAATCCCTTAAGGGAGTCAACCCCCTCGATGGAGATGTCCCTGTCAGCCTTTTTGGAGGATGTGGCATCCAGTGGATCATATCCGGTAACACTTGTAAGCATCATGTGGGCATCCTTTACGTCCCTTCCAAAGACACCGATCTGGTCCAGTGAATTTGACATTGGTACCACACCATACCTTGATACCAGACCATAGGTTGGCTTCATTCCAACAATCCCACAGAAGCTTGCCGGCTGTCTTACTGAGCCTCCAGTATCCGAGCCCAGTGCAAGTGGGGTCTCATGTCCTGCAACCGCAGCTGCAGAGCCTCCGGATGAGCCTCCGGGAACCCTTGAAAGGTCTCTCGGATTTCTTGTGTTGCCAAAGTATGAGGTCTCGGTTGATCCTCCCATGGCAAATTCATCCATATTTGTCTTTCCAAGGATCACTCCATCTGCCTCCCTGATTTTTCTCACCACAGTGGCGTCATAGGGAGGGTTGAAGTTTTCGAGCATCCTGGATCCACAGGTGGTCCTGAGGTTCTTTGTAAGTATGTTGTCCTTAAGAGCTACTGGCAGCCCTGCAAGAGCACCCAGGTCTTCCCCCCTTTGCAGCTTTTCATCAACCCTTTTGGCAGCCTCAATTGCACCATCCCTGTCCAGGGTGATAAAGGCATTCAGGTCGCTTTCCTTCCTGTCTATCTCCTCCAGATGGGCATTTAGAAGCTCTGTCGATGAAATCTCCCTTTTCAGGAGCCTTTCCTTCATCTCCCATCCCTTTAAGCTGGTTATATCCATATTCTCCCCCCTATTCTACAACCTTGAGTATCTTGAAGTATCCGTACTGTGACTCGACTGTGTTTTCCAGAACCTCTTCCCTTGATAGGGTTTGGCTTTCACCATTCTCCTTCATGGTTCCCTCTTCATCATTGATTGTGAAGGTAGGCTCCACATTCTCAGTGTCAACCTCTTTGATCTTCTCAACAAAGCCCATTACCTGTCCAAACTTCTCCTCGAACTCATCTAGCTCCTGGTCCTTGAACTTAAGCTTTGCCATACCTGCAATATGAACGATCTGCTCCCTGGTAATCACTGCTATCTCCTCCTTAACTCTATTTCAATATATCCTTAAGCTCGTCCTCCCGAATGATTGGGATGTTGAGTTCCTGTGCCTTTGTGAGCTTGCTTCCAGCCTCTTCCCCAACAATGACAAAGTCCGTCTTCCTGCTTACAGACCCAGTTACGGTACCACCCATACCGATGACCCTGTCCTTGATTTCATTCCTGGTCATGCCCTCTATGGTTCCGGTTATGACCACGGTCTTTCCGGTGAATATGGATTCCTCCTCCACCTCAACCTTCTGGTGATGTGGCTTTACCCCTTCATTAAGGAGCTTGTCAATTCCACTTCGTATCCTCTCATCCTGGAAGAACTCCACAATTGATTCTGCAACAATCTCGCCTATGTCCTGGATTCCCACAAGGTCCTCCTGGCTGGCATCCATAATTCCCTCAAGGGAACCATATCTTTCGGCCAGGTCCCTGGCTGTCTTGATTCCAACATTTGGAATCCCCAGGGCATAGATGAAGGAATGGAGACTGACATCCTTGCTCTTTTCAATGGCATCCACAAGATTCTGTGTCTTCTTCTCCTTGAATCCCTCCAGTTCCATTATATCACTGTATTTCAGCTCGTAAATATCCGGCAGGTCCTTTATGTCCAGCTTTTCCACAAAAAGCTCCGCTGTCTTTTCTGAAAATCCCTCTATATTCATGGCATCCCTGCTGGCAAAGTGCACAAGCCTCGATACCAGCTGGGGCTTGCAGGACAGTGAGTTGGGGCAAAAGATATGGACACCGTTCTGGTAAAGCTCACTTCCACAGGCCGGACAATGGGTTGGCTTCTCTATTTCACTGACAGGTTCATCCGTCGGCATGCTGCCAAGGATCTCCGGTATTACATCATTGGACCTTCTGATCAGAACACGCCCGTTCAGCTTGACGCCCTTCCGTTCTATGTCATCTTAGTTGTTGAGGGGTGCCCTCTTTACGGTTACCCCTCCGATCTCAACCGGCTCCAAGCTGGCTGTAGGCGTGACCTTTGCAGTCCTACCAACATTCCACTGAACTCCTATTACCCTTGTGGTCAGCTCCTCCGCCTCAAACTTATATGCAATTGCCCATCGGGGGAACTTGTTTGTGTAGCCAAGAATCTCCCTTGTCTTAAGGTCGTTCAGCTTAATAACCATCCCGTCGGTCAGAACATCAAGGCTCTTTCTGCTTTCCTGCTGGCTGTGTATCTCCTCCATCAGCCTGTCTATGGAGCTGAAGACCCTGATGTATGGAAATACAGGAAGCCTGTTGTCCTTGAGGAATTCTATCATTTCCATATGCGTACTGAAGCTTTTTCCCTCAATGTAGCCTGTATTGTAGAAGAAGGCGGAAAGCCTTCTTTTCTCAGTAACTCTGGGGTCAAGGTTCCTCAATGCCCCAGCTGCAGCATTTCTGGCGTTTTTCAGCGGCTCATCGGCAGTTTCATTGTAGCTCTCAAGAACCGACAGGGGCATTACACCTTCACCCTGAATCTCAACCCTTCCCTTGAAGGGAATCCTCAGGGGGATTGATTTTATGGTTTTAAGCTGTGGAAGGATTGCCTCTCCCTGGATTCCAGTGCCCCTTGTGGCACCCTGGACAAGCTTGCCATCCTGGTAGGTCAGATTCACAGTGAGACCGTCGAACTTGAACTCCAGTACAAACTCAGGGTCAGGAAGCCTGTCTGTCTTATCCCTGTTATATTCACTGACTGTCCTTGCTATCTTCTCAGCCCAGGCTCTGAGCTCCTCCTCGCTTTGACTCTTGTCAAGGCTCCAAAGTCTTCCAAGGTGGTTATGCTTCCTAAACCCTGATAGAACCTCTCCTCCTACACGCTGGGTGGGGGAATAGTCATAAACCATCCCAAGGTCCTTTTCAAGCCTTACCAGCTCATCATATAGTCTGTCGTACTCTGCATCACTGATTTCCGGACTGTCCAGGGTATAGTAGCTGTAGTTGTACCGGTCGATAAGCTGGATAAGCTCATCCAGTCTTTGTTTGTCAGCCATGCCAATCTCTCCTTTTATCAAATTATTGTTATTGGTGCCATGGACAGCATTAGGGTCTTGAGACCTCCACCGTCAAAGGCAATCCTTATCTTCTTGTCATCATCCATCTCTTCAATGCTTACTATCATACCGTTTCCGAACTTATCATGCCTGACCTTTGTCCCCACTGACACCTTGACATCAGTGTTTGTCTTTTTTACAGGCTTTGGAACGAAATTATCCCTGTTATACTCCATGGTCCTTTTGACCTCAAGGGGATCCTTCTTCACTTCCCTTTTCTTTTCCTGAGAGGTGTCTATCTCCAGGGTATCCCCCATTTCCTCCAAAAAGCTTGAAGGAATAGTATAGTCTGTTCTTCCATATATTGTCCTTGCCTTGGCACTGGTTATGAAAAGCTGGTCCTCTGCCCGTGTAACAGCAACATAGCAGAGTCTCCTCTCCTCCTCCAGGTCGTCCAGGGAGTCCATGCTCCTTGATATTGGGAAAAGACCCTCCTCCATGCCCACCAGGAAGACAACCGGAAATTCCAAGCCCTTGGCACTGTGTACGGTCATCATTGATATGACATTTTCCTCGTCGGTGGTCTTGTCAACATCCGAAAGCAGGGATACGCTGGCCAGGAAATCCTCCAGGGTCCCCTCCGGATTCTTGTTTTCAAAATTCAAGGCTACGGACAGGAAGTCCTTTATATTCTCTATTCTGGTCTTGGCTTCAATTGTTCCTTCCTTCTCCAGCTCTCCTATATAGCCTGTTGATTCCATGGTCTCCTGAATGAACTCCTTCACTCCCATCAATTCCTTCTTGGCCATAAGGATGTTCATGGAGTCAGCAAAGGGTGTGATGGAGTTTATTGCCCTTGAGGAAAGCCCAGACACACTGCTTCTTTCCAGGACGGCGCTGTAGAGTGATTCACCCTTCTCCTCTGCATGTGCCTCCATCTTCTCTATTGTGGCCTTACCTATACCCCTTTTGGGGGTGTTTATGATTCTCTTCAGTGCAATATTGTCATTTGGGTTCTGGATGAACTTAAGGTATGCGATTATGTCCTTTACTTCCTTTCGGTCGTAGAACTTCAGGCCTCCTATCACCTTGTAGGGAAGCTCCTCTGCCATAAAGGCCTCCTCAAAGGGTCTGGACTGAACATTGGTCCTGTAGAGGATTGCCATGTCCTTAAGCTTATAGCCCTTGTATAGGAGATGATGGATCTTTCTTGCCACAAAGAAGGCCTCCTCCTCGGAGTACTCCAGTCTTGTGTATATGGCAGGATTTCCTTCATTCTTGTCGGTCCACAGGTTCTTGTGCTTTCTCTGGGTGTTCCTTTTGATAACCTGGTTTGCCACCCTTAGAATGGCCTCCGTTGACCGGTAGTTCTGCTCCAGAAGTATAACCCTGGCCCCCGGAAAGTCCTTCTCAAAATCAAGGATATTTGTAATGTCAGCATGCCTCCAGGAATATATGGCCTGGTCTGAATCCCCCACAACGCATATGTTGTTGTGATGCCCTGACAGGAGCTTTACAAACTGGTATTGGATCTTGTTTGTATCCTGGTACTCGTCAACAAATATATGCTTGAATCTCTCATGGTATTTCTTTAGAATCATTGGGTTGTTCCTAAGGAGCTCCACTCCCTTGATCAAGAGATCGTCAAAGTCCAGGGCATTGTAGAAGCGAAGCTTTTTCTGGTAGAGGGCATAGGCCTCACCAATGTTCCTTTCCCTGAAATCTCCATAATTGTCGTTGATATATTCATCAGGGGATACCTGAGTGTTCTTCAGTTCACCGATTTTTGCAAGAAGGCTGTTTTCCTTGTACATCTCCTTGTCAAGGTTCAGCTCCTTCATGCATTCCTTTATAAGGGTCTTCTGGTCGTCCCGGTCGTATATTGAGAAGCTTCTGTCATAGCCGATCTTCTCAATGTCACGTCTCAGCATCCTTACACATATGGAGTGGAAGGTTCCCATCCACATCCTGTCAACATCAACTGCTATGAGTTTTGCAACCCTTTCCTTCATTTCATTGGCAGCCTTGTTTGTAAAGGTTATTGCCAGTATTTCATAGGGAGATACACCCTTCTGGTCCATAAGATACGCAATCTTGTGGGTGACAACCCTGGTCTTCCCAGATCCTGCACCGGCCATAATAAGTAAAGGTCCTTCCACGTGAAGAACCGCCTCCCTTTGCCTATCGTTAAGTCCTTTCAAATAATCCATTTGTCACCATCCTAACTATTCTCTCTACAATTATATAGTATTGACCTGAAGATTTCCACAAAAAGAACCGGTTCCAGGTCTTTAATGAAAACCCGGTTCCGGTTCATTGAAATTTTTTCTCCCTATTACCAATAAATGGAGTCAGATCTATTGATTGCCTTGGCATGAAAGGAACTATTCAACGGCAGCCACTCTTTTCCAGCTGTTTGTGGCAAAGCCCATTGTCAAATACACCACTGACCCTGCCAAGCCTGCGATAATTGGAGCCTCTACCCAGCCCACGTCAAAGCCCAGCACCAGGACCACATTGACAACAAAGCCGGTGAGCATTGAAGCGAAACAGGTCTTAAGGTCCGCCTCCACAATGGTCCGCATGATGATTGGTCCCACAAACATGGAAATCAATCCCCCGGTTCCTATGTAGGCTATCTGGTTCAGCATGCCCTGAGGTGCAAGAAAGGTCAGGAAAAGCCCCCAAATGGCCGTTAAACCAACAACAAGACGATTGATGAAGTCGCTCTTTATCTCCTTCTTCTTGCCAAGGGACACATACATGTCATAGGAAAGCGATGAAGCCAGGGCCTGAAGGATGGAGCTTATGGTTGAAAGCATGGCAAATAGGATGAACAATGTTATGATTCCCCCCAATGCAGGAGAAAGAAATGTATTCAGAAATACGGGCATTGCACTGTCTGGATTTGCCAGGGATGGATCCTTGTAGAACATGTACATCCCTACAAATGGTATAAGGCTAAGTATGATTCCCATTGGTGCCATGTAAAGTGCCATCTTGTGGATCTTAATATCCTCCTTCAGGGATAGGAATCTCACCGACATGTATGGCAGGGTTGTTGTAAAGAGCAGGGCATAGACAAACACAAGGTAGACGCTGTAGCGGGTGTTTCCGTAGGGCGCCGAGGTGGTTGGATTAACAAGCTCAGAGTTCATCTGACCCACAGTGCTAATCATTTCAGCAAGTGATACATCCTGAAGGATCACTCCAAAAACTATGACCGAGGCGATAAGCATTCCTATGCACATGATTGTATCAGTAAGGGCGACAGCAAGGAGTCCACCCATGATTGTGAATATTGCAACCACGGAAATCAGGAGTACGGATGCATACACCTCCGGTATCTCCAGCCACTGGGATGCCACAAGTCCAACTGCCCGGATCTGCCCTATCATGTATACTGAAAGGAATATGAAGGTGGCCAGTCCTGCAAAGAAGTGGACCAGCCTTTTCTGTCCATCAGTCCCTCTGTGGGTTGATGCAAGATACTCGGGTACGGTCAAGCCACCGCTTTTTTCTGCATTCTTTCTCATGAAGTTGGCAAAGAAAAGAGTCCCAAAGACAATTGCAGGAGCAAAGAAGAAGTTGGCCAGTACCTCAATTGAACCAAAGGCATAGGCAGTACCTGGAGAGCCGATGAAGCCCCAGCCGCTGTAGCCTGTTGCCATCAGGGTTCCCGCTCCAACAAAGGCGCCTATCTGCTTGCCTCCCAGAAGAAAACCCTCCCCGCCCTGGGCTGCCTGCGATTTTATCTTTTTGTTTGACCATACCCCAACACCTATCATGCCTGCAGCTGCCAGGACAAACACTATCCAGTTAAACATCACTTGCATCACCTTCCTTGGCGGCTGCCATCTCTCTGTAAAGGTACACCGCCAAAGGTACTACCATGATTACTATGCATCCTATGAAAAATTCGTTTATTGCCCATGATCCTGTCATGATCTCTTCCTCCTTCTCAATATTTTTATGTTGGGATGGGAATTTCACCCATCCCCTGGTCATCTATTTCTTTTCAAATGTTACAAGGGTAGGATCCTCCACCTGATTGGGGAAGTAGTCCTGACATTCACCTTCCCTGTAGACATCGGCTGTTGCACAGTGCAGTCCTCCACCAAAGGCATATGCATCCCTGAATGGCACAGGTATTACATTCATTCCAAGCTTGTCCATCTGTTCCTGCTGGGCCTTCTCGCTTTCCTCCACAAGGACTGTCTTATGGTCGATGACCAGACAGTTCATTGACAGCCAAACACTTGAGTAGCAAAGCTCAGGTGGCTGCTCATGGGCAGGCATTGCCGCTTCAACAATCTCCCAGTCATTTGCCTCAAATATCTTTCTTTGCTCCTTTGGAAGCTTTCTGTGGGGATTGTTCAGTATCAGGCCCGGCTTCAGGGGAACAAAGGTGGCATCTATATGGATTGGATATGGGTCTCCCGGGAAGTTTACGGCATGTACCCTCATGTCGGGATACATTCTTCTGAGCCACTCCATTCCCTTTCTGTTTGTTGTAAGCCCATGCTGAACGAAAAGGTCCTTGCCAAGTCTCAGGACATCCGCCGCATCAAAGAGTATCTCATGCTCTGTGGTCACCATATGGAGCTTGGCGGTTCTTTCAAGGAGTATCTCCTCTGTTACCTTGTCATCAAAATAGTGCATGTCATAGCTGGCATCTCCAAGCTCAGGTCTTGGTGCCGCTATCCATTTGAACTCGGGGTCATTCTCGAAATACTCTCTCAGGTTCTTTGAATATGCATAGTGCTCGAAGAATCTGGATCTGAAGGACATTGGTGCAGCTATGATGTCACTTCCTATTGTAAGGAGCACGTCTCTTGGAGGCATGCAGCCGAACATGCTTCCCGTCATAAAGTGGGGGGTCACTACAGCCTGATTCCACTGAAGGGCCTCCGGTCTGTCCACCTTGATGTCCAGGCCCTCCAGGACCTTAACCAGGTTTTCCAGCTGGGCATTTGCCTTTTCCACGGTATCCAAGGGTCTGGGTCCCGTCATTCCCCTCATGGGTGAATCCAGGGGCACCTTTGCCTTTGATGCCGGCTCTGAGGGAGGTATGCAGCAGTTGTCCGCTCTACCTACAATCACGTGCTTAAGTGGGTCAAAATCGTTCCATGAATTTACAATCTTCATCTCTTCTCCTCCTAATTTTATGTAATATTATTTTTGGGTATTAAAAAACCCGTTCCTAAGAATATATATTCTAAGGAACGGGTTATATACCGTGTTACCATCCTAATTCGCCTATGCCTCGCGGTATAAGCCTCATCAAGTACGCACATGAATACATGTGTTATACTCTATCACTATAACGGGTGAAGCCGTTGCAGCCTACATAAAAATCGGTGCAATGCTCTGAGGCCCTCTTCACTGCAATAGTATCCTATCCCCTTCCACCAACCGGGACTCGCTGTAAGACTTTCTTGAAGCTACTGTTCTCATCAAAGCTTTTAGTTAGATATTTAATTATTAGTTGAGATTATATACCATGCCTTTATTCTTGTAAAGGGTTACTTTCATTTTTTTTCAAAAAACACAAATGGACCGGTTCTTTTTGTGTTATTTTATGTATCCTCTAACAGTTGTTACCCCAACATCCAACAGCCTTGCTATTTCCCTTATGCTCAGTCCTGTCTTTTCATATATCTCCTTCACCATTTCTCCAAGCAGCTCCTTTTTTCTCATAGGTTGATTCAATGGATCCAACCCACTTTCCCTGAAATGCTTTTCTATGATCAACTGTGCATTCCTCTTCATGATCTCTTTCTGATCCTCCCTGATGTCAAGATAAACATTCAGATCATCCACCTTGTGGAATTTCTCAAAACCCAGTCTATCCTTTGAGATATTATCCATAACAAAGTCTTTCTGAGCCCTATTGACAACGTATTTTCCTGACCCTGTGTATTCAATGTAACTGCTCCATTGGTATTCCCCAGGACTTGATACGATCCCAGCCTTCACAGGGTTGTTATGTATATATCTGACAACCTGAACAAGATATGTATCATCCTCTACAGGCTCACTCTTGAACCTGTCCTGAAAAACATGGCCACCCCTATCATTGATTAGATTATAGTTGCTGGCATATTTGACATTGACTCTCCTGAAAAATCTAATGAGGCTTTCCATATCCGCCTTTAGGAGAAGATGGACATGATTGCTCATTATGCAGTAGGCTGCTATTTCCACTTCTTCTTCAGAAGCCATTTCATTTACTATTTTTATGTAGAGCTTCTTTAGGTTGTCATTCTGAAAAACATTCTCCCTGCTGTTTCCCCTTGCCATTGCATGATAATAACCGGTGCTGCTTTGTATCCTAGGATTTCTTGGCATGATTTCACCCCTACTTGTATATTTCTATCCTATCTTAATTTTATATTAACATAATAACACAAAGGGACCGGTTCTTTTTGTGTTATTTTAAAACCCTGGAAGCAATATCCAGGGCTTTAATGTTAGGGGGAACTACTCGATTGTAAGATCTATGTCCTTCCTGTTTTCATAGGATGCCTTGATGGCAGCTATTATATCACCGTGTGAATCGTTTAGACTCATTGTTGCAGCTGATGTTACATCTGCAAGCATAGCCTTCTCATCATCAGTCAATGCATCGTATTTTGCCTTGTCCTCTGCATCCTCTGAACCATCCTTAAGTGGTCTTCCGTTTCTGTCTGAGGTGTACTTTCCAAACCACTCTTCGATTTCATCAATTGTCATTCCTACAAATGTCTCCTCAAACATGTTCATGTGCTCAACCCATGTTTTGCCATTACCCATCACATAGGAGTCGCCTCTCTCCCTCTTTGTCATCCATCCATCGATTTCCGCAAAGAAGTTCTCCTCTGTATCTGCAGTCTTTCCATCTACAACCTCGTCATGGTTCTCATCCCAGTTGTAGCCGCCTTGACCTGGGAATCCGCTGAAGTGTGGCATTCCTTCCCCATCGTAGTTTGGAGTTGCTATCTCCATTTGATCAACATGAAGTGCAACCAATTTTCCTTCCTCATCAAACAGTGAATTTGCAACTACCTGGTTGATGCTCCATACCTGTACCTCTTCGTTGTCTGCACCAGGACCCTTTCTGCCCATGCTGGCAATACCAAGTCCGTATGCTGAAGCCTCCTCTATCTCAAGTGGCATTCTGTTCTCATAAGCCTTTTCTATTGCAGCTACAATATCTCCATGTGAATCATTAAGGCTCATAGTTGCAGTTGATGTAACATCTGCAAGCATTGCCTTCTCATCATCAGTAAGTGCATCGTATTTTGCCTTGTCCTCTGCATCCTCTGATCCATCCTTCAGGGGTCTTCCGTTTCTGTCTGAGGTGTAGTTTTCAAACCATTCCTTAACCTCTTCAACTGTCATTCCTGCGAAAGCCTTCTGATATGCATTCATATGCTCTACCCATGTATTTCCGTTACCCATAACATAGGAATCGCCTCTAGCCCTCTTTGTCATCCATCCGTCTATTTCAGCAAAGAAGTTCTCCTCCGTATCCTCAGTCTTTCCGTCAACAACCTCGTCATGGTTCTCATCGAAGTTGTAGCCGCCCTGACCTGGGAATCCACTGAAGTGTGGCATTCCTTCCCCATCGTAGTTTGGAGTTGCAACCTCAAGCTGGTCGACGTTCATCTCAAGAATTCTGCCTTCACCGTCAAAAAGGACGCTGGCAAGAACCTGGTTTATGCTCCAGACCTGTACCTCTTCATTGTCTGCTCCAGGGCCTTTTCTTCCCATGTTTGATATTCCAAATCCAAGATAGACATCTGATGCTGTTACCTCTCCAGCCTCTTCAGGCTCCTCTTCAACCGGTGCTGGATATGCATCCGGGTCCATTGCATTGTTCACAGCGTAGATGATACCCTCGCTAGTGTATGTAGCTCCAGAAACAGCATCAACCTCAGTTGAATTTGCCTCAACTATTGCGGCTGGGATCCCCTCGATTGCAGGATCGCTTATTCCAGCTGATTCACTGTGTGAAACCACCTCAACCGCCGTTATTGTTTCGCCTTCCATTGTAACTTCAACCTCAATCGGTCCACCGAATCCTTCTCCTACACCTGTAAGTGTGGTGGGCTCACCTGATGGTTCCTCTGCAGGTTCCTCTGCAGGAGTTGATGAACATGCTGCCATGCTGAATGCCATGGCAAATGCCAATAGTAGTACCAACAGCTTTTTCAAATTACTCATCTCCTTTATTGTAATTAAATTAACGTTATCTTGTTATCAAATATATCATATCATGGTAAAGCATTCAATGACTTTTTACGGACTAAATGTTGATATTTCAATGTTATTGGCATATGTTCTTTATGAATGTCTATATTTCAATCTTTCCATTTGTTATATTTTCCCATAATAATTTAAAAGCTTGACAAGAAAAAAACCGCCACCGGGTATCCAGTGACGGACTTGATTTGTTAAACATCCAATAAATTTTTCTTATAGAAACTATATAGCATCCTCAGGTTGTCCATCTTTGTGTAGATTTCCTTTTGAAGCTGTGAAGCCAGGTCATAATTTTCCTTGTCAAGGGCTTCCTTTATCTGGGTGAACATTGAGGTCCTGTTCAAACTGTCCTTCATGAGCTCAACCCTAAGGTCCCTTATTGCAAGCCAATTTGATATGTCCAGATCCGATGCATTGGCTGGATCGTGAAGTGCCTTATAGCCCCTGATCTCCCTCATCAGGTCCGGAATGATCCTGTGCTGGATTTCCGTGACCCATTTGTTCAGGACCGCAGACTGGTAGCTGTCGATTATGCTGTTTCTGAAGACATCACCATTCTTTAGAATTGACAGCTTCTCTGGATATACGTGAAATGCCTTTATGTTCTCATATACGGTTGCAGGAACCTTTCCAAATATCCTGTCCCTCTCGGCGTCTGTGTAATCCTCAAATACATTTACCTCGCTCCTATAGGCCCTACCCTTTTGCAGGTAGATTCCATCATCCTCCGGAGTCTTTGACAGCTCCTCTAGGAGGCTGTCCTCATCCCTATTCTCCATCATCACATGGTTTATTCCATCATCCATGGCCATAAGCATTGAGCTCATGCAAAGGAAGGAGTTGGTGTGTGGGTTGGGACTCCTAAGCTCAAATCTGGTTGCAAGAGGATTGTTCTCATCCCGGATAAGACCGATGAGAATGGTCCTGTTTCTGGAAGGGATGTCAACACTTCTTCCAAGGGATGTGACTATGCAAACCGGCGCTTCAAATCCTGGCTTGAGTCTCTTGAAGGATTCGTTTGATGATGTTATGAAGGGGTTCATGATCTCATAGTTCTTCAGAATACCCATTAGAGAACCATAGCCGATTGGGCTCATAAAATGCTTCTTGTAGGGGTGGAACAGGTTGATCCGTTTCCCTGACTTCAACTCAACTGCCACTCCCATATGGGTATGCTCTCCACTTCCTGCAACTCCAGGTATGGGCTTTGCAAGGAAGGTTACATCCATTCCATTCGCCCTGAAGGTTTCCTTGATGATATGCTTTATGAATATTTCATTGTCACCAGTCTGCATGGTTGTGGAAAATCTCCAGTCTATCTCAAGCTGCTCCATGATCCCCGAAAAGCTTCCGTCATGCTGGAGTCTCGCCTTTACTCCACCAACCTCCTTGTGCCCCATTTCAGGCTCCATGCCGTATAGCTCCATGTATTGGAGGGAATTCTCCAGGGCTGTCCTTACGGCACCTCTGGTCTTTGCCCAATACTGCTCATTCAGCTCCTGGGAGGTGGTAAGCTCCTGGAGCTCCCTGTTTGAATCAGGTGTCCTTACCCAGAATTCAAGCTCAGTTGCTGCAGTTACATGGACCTTTTTTATGTCCTCTGGGCTGAAGCCATAGGCCTTGGTCTGGTCTGGGTTTTCCCTAAGCAGCTGCTCAATGTGGCTTTCAAAGTATTCTGTTGCATCCTTTAGTATGTGTCTTGAATCAACAGGTATTCCGTCATGGTAGAGAAAGCAGGGGATCTTAAGTGTTCCAACAGGCTTTCCCGACTCCTGGTGGATATTCTCGTAATTGTAGTCTACAAACCAGTTGGCCTCTATGTCCGATTTCATGTCTATCTTTGCATTGTCAAGGGTTGCAATCTCAGGAAGATAAACAGAGGAACCATCAGTCTGTACGGCTATTCCATGGAGGAAAAGCTCGATATCATCCTTGAAAAGCTTCACTGGGATCTTCTCTTCCGTCTCATGACCTATCAGGTCCACGCCACCAAGGGAGACGAACCTGATCTGGGGATTTTCTTCAAGTAGCTTGAACAAATCCTCCTTGTTGTGATTTTCCTTTCTTATTACATAGCACAAATCTTCTCTCATATTATCATCTCCGGTAGACATATTTTAAATACTTTATTATTTTATTACTACACAGTGTGGTTGTCAAGAATTTTACTTTATCATACGAAAGGACCTCCATTGGAGGTCCATATAGTATTATCCCAGATCTATAACACTTGTACTGTTTGTAAGGGTATCGATGTATAGAATTTTTTTTCTCAGATTTTCTCCCTTCCCCAGAAGCAGCTTCAGGGCCTCTGCCACCTGGTAGGATGCAACCAGGGCTGGCGTGAAGGATGGGTTTCCCAGCTCCTTCTCAACACCCTCCATATCCGGGTCGGAATAAATGGTTGACAGGGTGTCATCACCTGGCATAACAAGGGACACCTGGCCGTACCAGCCTCCAATTGCTCCATGTACCAGGGGTATCTCAAGCTCCCTGCAAGCATCCTGGAGGAGAAGTCTTGTCCTTGCATTGTCCACTCCATCCAGAACCAAATCAGCCTCTTTGATTAGATCCTGGACGTTTTCAGCGGTAATTCTCTCATGAATCGCCATAATCTCAACCTGGGAATTGATCCTTTCCAGCTCTCTTTTGGCCTCATGGGCCTTTGGTTTTCCAAGGTTGTGTTCATTGGAGAAGCGCTGCCTGTTAAGGTTGCTCTCTTCAAACACATCCCCGTCGATCAGTATAATCTTACCTATACCCAGCCTTACGGTCAGCTCCGCCAGATAGCCACCAAGGCCACCCGCTCCAATTACTGCAACTGTCTTCCCGGCAAGGAGGTCCTGGTCTATCTGGGTAATCAAGGATTTGTTTCTATCGTATCTATGTTCAAGGTTCAAGCTAGGTCCTCCTTTACTTGTCACCGTGGATATCCTCCACAAGATACTCCAGGCCTCCCATCTCCTTCAGGAATTCCTCAGATGGAACTCCAGTTTCATAATCCCATCCCAGCTCCTGGAAGAAGTTCCTGCCCAGAAGCTGATTGTCTATTTCAACCCCTTCCAGGGGCCCTGCCTCCAATGGTGGTTTTCCTACAGCTCTCTGTGTAATCTCCATATCCTTGGGGGTGATGCCCTCCCTTAGGTTAAAGGCGTGTCTCATTGCATATATCCTCAGTCCAGCCTTGAAGCTCTCCTCCTGGCCAAAGGGAAAGCCTCCTATTGCCTCCACATAGCTGTCAACAATTCCCTCAGGTGGTGTTCCGAATCTTGAGAACATGCATATTCCTGCAACGTTCATTACCTCTCTCTTCGAAGTAAGGTCGACATCCTGGTCACCGGTTCCTGTGTAGTCGTATTTTGGTCTTGTTTCCTTTCCACCCATCTGGATATTCCCAAGGCCATCCCTTTGAGTAAACATCTGATAGACCAAACAAAAAATTTATTACTTTCTTGTCATTATCGCACAAATCACTATTTGAAACCACATTTCGGAATAATGTCCTCTTTTCCTCCTTTAAATACACTAA
>CAYMHD010000020.1:16507-17638 GCA_964390135.1 uncultured Gudongella sp.
TCTGGATGTTTCCAAGGCCACCCTTGACGTGTCTGCCCGGTGTTGGGTCAAACTGGTAGGTTCTTGCAAGTCCAGGGGCAAATCTCGGGTCGTGCATTGGCAGCTCGATTCCTGATGCGGTCTGCAGGTACTCATGTCCCTTCCTGTAATGGTCTGCAGCATAGGCTGAGCCATTGGCAAGTATCTCTCCACAGCCCTCACCGTCTGCAATCTTCTGGGTAAGGGCAACAATGGCCTCGCCGTTACCCCACTTAAGGTCTATTCCATCAAGGTCTTCCAGGGTCAGCACACCCTCGTCGTAGCATTCCATTGCCCAGGCTATGGTCATTCCGGTGGAAATTGTATCTATGCCATATCTGTTGCATATGTCATTTGCCTTAATCAGGGCATCCGCCTCATCGCAAAGCATTGTGGAACCAAAAACCGATGCCGTTTCATATTCGGGTCTGTCAGTCGCTCCGACGGGCCATCTGCCATCATTCACCTCATACTCGGCTCCACAGCCCAAAGGACAGCTTGAGCAGGCGTACTTCTTGGTTTTGTACCTGTCCATGGTCTCGGCTCCAAGGGCTTTTGCTGATTCCTCGCCGTAGTCAATTATTCCTACGCCCTTCCAGTTCTTGACTGGACTGTCTCCGCTCAGGGCGGCAGCAGGTGTTCCTCCACCTGTTCCCATGTCGCTGAATCTTTTTGTTCCCTTGTTTTCCTTCATGCTCTTGAGGACAAGCCTGTTGACCTCCTTCAGCCTCTCCGGATCTGATACCGGAACATTTCCTGTTCCCCTGACCAGTATGGCCTTAAGGTTCTTTGAACCCATAACTGCTCCTCCACCTCCTCTTCCAGGAGCCCTGTGCCCATCGTTAATTGGGCATGCAAGAAGGGATTGCCTCTCTCCGGAGGGACCGATTGCAACAATCTTTGCCGCTGGCTCTTCATGGTCTTCCTTAAGTTTATCCCAAACCTCTTTTGTATCCATTCCCCAAAGATGCTTTGCATCCCTGATTTCAACCTCTCCATCCCTGATCCATAAATACACTGGCTCTTCTGCCTTTCCACGGATAAATAGGGCATCAAAGCCTGCCTTTTTCAGTTCAGGGCCAAAGAAGCCTCCAGAATTGGAGTCGTTCCAGC
>CAYMHD010000021.1:0-3560 GCA_964390135.1 uncultured Gudongella sp.
CAGTCTCCAATATAGCTGCCATTTCAGCTTCTGTAGCTTCTGAAACTAGACCTTCTGCTACCTCACCTGATCTTACTATAGGATAATATACTTTAACTCCCCAACCATTTAGCCATGGTGCATGATTGGATGCTTGAATACCTTCTGCCATTACCTTGATGTCAAATCCCTTTCCTTGGTAAGTGTTGTCCATTAATGGTCCACTGAAACAAATCTTATTCCATGCAAACAAACCGGTAGTACTTTGACCAGGATTCAACACTTTTTTGTAAACAAAGTATCCATTTTTCTCGAACCAGTCGGAACCAATTGAAGACATTACTGGAGCAAGACTTAATCCACCTTCAAATGCCATGTCCTTCTTGATTCTAACTACTGCTCTTTTAGTTCCTAAATTCTTTACATACACTTCCTTGAAGTAGCAGTCACCTGGGTTAACATTTTGTGCCATATCTGGACAGAATCTGTCTATTAATACGATGTCCAGTGTTCCAGCTTTGAAATTGTTGATTTTTAGTGGTGTGTTATCAGTGAACCAAGCAAATGTTCCACCTGCAATAAGTAATACCACCAACAACATACTGGTTATAAAAACCACATTACGTCTTTTCACTTTTCTCTCCTCCTTATAATTAAATTATGGTTGTCGCAGCCAGGCTGCCATGACATAGAGGCCCTTGGCTTTGCGTCCCCAGCTTTCGCTGAGTTTGCTGAACGATCTATATTAACGGAATCCTATTTTGGTCTGGTCTAAAAAGGCAAGCTATCAATGCTCCATACTTCTTTCCAGGCCTCATTCGCACTTTGGACTCCTTCTGCAACAACTTTAAGGGTCAATTCTGCACCTTCATACTCAGGTGTCAACTCGGCAAAGTCAATATTTTCGATTAGATTGGCTGTTGTCTCACCCACCCCCAATGACTCCTTGTAGTAAAAATATCCTTCCTTCTCTATCCAGTAAGTATCATTTATATCAATTTCTACATTTGATACAGATAAGCTTCTATCACTCCATTGGGGAATCAACAAAACCCTTAGGTAACAGTCACTTGTTCCGGCATTCACAACGCCTATACTATCCGGATCATTTTCAATCACCTCTACTCTGACGACTCCCATCTCAAGATCAGTTGAGGAGGCCTCTGGATTGGATATAAGCCAGGAGAATGTTCCGCCAGCTACCATTATTGATATTAACAGTATGGCTGAGAAAATAATTAGTCTGTTCTTCATATACACCCATCCTTTCTTTAAGCCTCTTTTGGTTTTCTTTTGAATAGAAGCGGTGCAATAAAGGCTATTATACCGACAGATAGTATGAATAGGATCCCTTGTGCGCTGCTTAAAAACCTGAACATATAGCCTACAAATGGTATTGAAAGTGCAACTATTCCTATGACTCTTTCCCGTTCAACAGGCAAAGCATCCTCTGCATTGTTTGCATCGCCCTGGGTTATGAAGTACTCATGGTTGGGACCAATTTCCACAACCCTGTGAGTCACTCTTGTCCTTGATTCAGGACCGTAATAGGTTAATATGTCACCCATTTCTATCTGGTCAGGTGTCCTTTCATTGACCACAATAAGAGAGTTCATCCTAAGTGCTGGCTCCATGCTACCGCTGTCCACTACGTAAAGTCTGTTCCCAAACAATGATGGCTCCATTCCAGTCAGTCTTGATTGCGCTGTAATTAAAATCAGAAAGGCCATTACCAGCATGAATATTGCAAACAGTATGTTTGATAGTATTTTTAAGGATTTGTTATTCTTCATATCTGTCATATCCATCCCTCCACTCTAGACCGGATCTATTGGCATTTCTTCAGAATCTGCTGGTGCTAAAGCTCCTTCAGACTGTGTTTCCGAATCTGTTTCTTCAGTTCCTTCATCCATTTCCCCTGTTTCCATTTCTTCATTGGACTCCACTAAAGGATCCTCCGGTATTACAGCCTGTGGTTCTTCAATATCTGTTTGTTGTGTTTCCTCAACCTCTTCAGTAGCAGGGCCTGGTTCTTCACTGGTTTGATCCAACAATTCTTCCTGCCCACCTAATTCCTCCGTCATAACAGGATCCGTCTCTTCTGTGGAACCTTGTTCCTCAGTGCCCTCCACTACAAGAGGTCCTGTTTCCTCTGTTGCTATTGGCTCTAATTCCTCTGTTCCTTCTGCGGCGTCCGGTTCAGTGACTTCCTCCTGAAGACCAGCTTCAACAGGCTCGGAAGTCACCTCTTGGACCGGATCTGCCACTGATGATGATTCTTCCCCTTCTGGTTGCTGCAAAGCCTCCACCTGTACCTCAACCAGAACAATTAATGGTTCCAGATCTAAATATATTTCATCGCTTCGTCTGTCCAGGTCACTGGACTGAAGCTCAATCTTACTAAAATCAATGTCCACACTATCAACATCCATCACCTTTATTGTCTGAAAATACGAATCAGAAAACCATCCTGTGTTTACAAGACTATACTCAACCGATACATCCCTATTGAGGCTGTCGGTGGTAATGCTTGTCTCACTAGGGCCGCTTGATCTGAAATTCATGCACTCAAGTGGTGTTATTCTGTAATCACCAATAAAAAGATTCCTTAAAATTACGGTTTCTGAATCTACCATCTCCACATAATCCACATAATTATCAGGTCCTTCAACAAGAATCGTGAATTCTGCATTATCTTCAGCTGCACCCAGGACACTATTGCTTATGACAATTGAGCCTTGTGGAATTTCAATCTGGACTACAAAACCCACCTCTCCGCTGATTCTCTCTCCATCACAAACGGCTGAAACCCTGACAGTGTTACCTATACTTTCCATCCTGTTATAATCATCAATCCTATAGCTCCCGGTAACAATAATCCTTTCCCCAATATTCAAGTAGCCGATGCTCTCATCCACACCCATATCATCTACAATATCTAAACTCTCTATTGGATCGGTGCCATTGTTTTCGATCCTTATCTCGTACCGGATCAGGTCACCGTTTGTATATAGGTTACTGCTTGGATCGGCAACTATACTAAGCTTTATATATCGTGGTATGATTTGTTCCTCAAAAACAGGATCCACAATGAGCTCTTCTGCAATGACAGGCTCCACTATGGTAGCTTCATCCACAAGAGGCTGCTCTATGGTTTCCTCAACTTCCAAGCCTCCCTCTATGGTTTCTGAAGTGGCATCTTGTTCCAGCTCAGCTTCCTCTTGGAGTTCATCAACAATTACCTCCACAGTCTCTTCAACAATTGCCTCTTCAGTAATTGGCTCATCAACTATAGGCTCCTCTTCAATCCAGGCTTCTTCCTGACTTTCTTCGCCGATTACTTCTGAAACCTCTTCCTCAAATGTATCCTCATCAATAGCATTCCCTTCCAATTGAACGTAATCCTGAATCTTTACATTAATCTCCTCTTCGACTGATGTTTCATCAGTAATTTCCTCAATTACAACTTCAACCTCAGGGTCATCCTGAACTGACTCTTCTATCAAATCAGGCTCTTCCTCTACTGGTAGGCCTTCTTCCTCCTGAGCTTCTTCCGTTACTGGATCCACTGCCACTAGAGG
>CAYMHD010000021.1:3570-11852 GCA_964390135.1 uncultured Gudongella sp.
GTCGGCAATATTACTGTCGGGGGCACGGGCAAAACACCGACCGTTGTATATCTCGCACATAAATTTATAGCGTCTGGAAAACGAGTTGCCATTATAAGCCGGGGATACGGCCGCTCCTCACGCGGTTGTTTCCTCTATGACAGTCTCCTCAACTACCAGCTCTTCCGTATTTAAATCCTCTCCAAATGAAGCGGTTCCCATGGAAACAACCATAGCCATTACAACTATCATCACAAATACTTTGTTATTAATAATCTTCATGGCCATCATCCTCCACCGTCGTAATCATTTTGTAATATCTCGTTCCACTGAATATATACCTGATGAAATTACAAGGGGGTTTCACCCTGATTACAAATGAGTTTCATGAGATTTCGGCATAAAAAAGAATCCCTGATGGTTGATTTTCAGGGATTCTCAATAAATAAAATTAAACGATTTTTTTAATTTTTATGTTTAGGGAAAGTTTGTTCCGTTCCTCTAGATCTGAGAAGCATTTCTGGATCCTCTCCATCATGCAATTGACTCCACATTCATTTGATATCTTTGAGAGCAGCAATGCCTGGTTGGAGTTCCATTGTGATATTGCATCTCCCTTTCTCAGGTTGAATTGGATGGATCCCAAAAGCTGACGTGTGTTCTTCTCAACATCAATGTCTCCATTTCGAATAAGTCCAGACTGATCAAGGGTCAGTATACCAAGATAAAGGTCTGTGTTTTCTCTTTCCATCAGAGCTCTTTCGTAGTTATATATAAACTCAAACTGTCTCATATCACAGATCAGAGCGCCTATTCTCTTCTGGAGTTGGGATATGTTGCCATCAATATTGTCCAGCTGAAGCATAGGCTTATGATTGTTATTGTTCCCATTTCCATTCTTGATTCTCTTGTAAAGCTCCTTCATCCTGTCACTTGGGGCTTCACCCAGTTCCCTGTAGAGCTTGGTGGTGCAAAAGCTGTAATGGTTGATGGCGTGTCTGTTCTCACCCAAGGCATCCAATGCCTCCATAAAGAAAAGATGTAGTGACTCCTCGTATGGCTTATACCTCATAGCATCCTCACATATGCCAAGAATTTTGCTGTATTCACCCTTATCCATAAGATGCTGCAGGTATTTTGAAAGGCTTTTTATGTACATCCTGTCAAACATTCCCCTGACTGGAACCAGCCATTCCTCATCCCCAAGCTCTCCCAGGTACTCCCCTTTATATATATGGACAACATCCTCACACTTGTTGTAGCTATCCTCACAATCAGTTTCGTCCATACATTTCTGCATGTGGATAAAATCAACATAGCAGTCCTCACTCAGATTGAATACGTAATACCCATCAATGAAGTCTATACTAAAAAAGGGTGCAAAATCCCGCATCTCCTTAGGGAACATACTCCTTACCCTTGAGATTTGAGTTCTCAACACCTTTAGTGGTTGTAG
Organism: uncultured Gudongella sp.; assembly: GCA_964390135.1. GTDB lineage: Bacteria > Bacillota > Clostridia > Tissierellales > Tissierellaceae > Gudongella. Next base: position 5,006 of record CAYMHD010000021.1, read on the forward strand.
ATATTCATCCTGCCATAAATCTTCAATGATCCTTTCAGGAAGCAGTTTTTTTCCATGAAAGGTCAATAGGTACTTGAATAATTTTACTAACCTTTGCTTGTTTCCTACAGCCTTCAAAATAGACACGTCTTCAAGTCTAATGTCGAAATTACCCAAGGTATATATTTCGACCATATCCCACACCTCTAACCATAGATTACCCTAGTTGTTAATTAATAAACATGTGGGTCAATATCATACCCAGTATATTTAATATATTCGTAACAGCTTTGTAACCTACCAGAAGGAGCCTCCATATATAATAGAGCTAACGATGCATAAAGAAAGGAGACATAACATGAATATAAGAAATGCTTTGGCCCTTGGCCTTATTGGGGCGTCATTGGCACTTGCAAATCCTGCTGCAAATGCAGCTGCAATGCCTGCCACCATTCACGAAAATATACAAACCACTCCTGTTTCCTCGGGTGTGGTACATGAAAATATTGAAAAGTTTACAGTAGGTGGTTGGTACAATATCAATGTACTTAGAATAGACCTTAAGGATGAGCATACATCATTGGGACCCCTCTACCATCAGGAAGGACTCTCATCCCGGGGCACAGTAAAGGGGCTTGTTGAACAGAGAAGTGCAATAGCTGGGATCAATGGTGACTTCTACAACACCAACCCCATACCATCATCACTTGGTGCCCTTGTTGATAATGGAAGACTTCTGTCATCTCCAAATAATCTGCCAACCTTCTTCACAACCATGGACAATAGGGCATATATAGACTACTTCACCAAGATTATGACCATCACAAACTATACGACGGGAAATGTCCTGAATATCGATACGGTCAACAAGCTGCATTCGGAGTTCATAACCATTACCCTACTCAACTCAGATTGGGGTAGCAAATCTATTGGTGCAAGGTTCAGAAATGACCTGCATGAGGTGCTTGTGGTGGATGGTATGGTCATGGAAAGGAGAACAGGCGGGGAAGCCTTTGATATTCCAAGGTCAGATGATTCCTACGTATTGACCTCAAAGAGCTCCAACCTGCTGCTCTTCAATCCTGGTGACAGGGTTGGTACTAATATTCGCATAGCACCTGATATGGAGTCCATTAGGTTTGCAATCGGTTCAGGCAGCATTGTCCTAAAGGATGGAAATATTACAAACTCAGATATCAATATCTCCGGAAATCAACCCCGAACAGGCCTGGGGATTTCAAGGGACCAAAGTGAAATAATCATGGTTACCGTAGATGGCAGGGACACCTACTACAAGGGCACAAGCCAGGAGACTCTTGGAAGCATTCTGAGGGATCTTGGAGCCTCTAACGGAGTGAACCTTGATGGTGGTGGCTCAACCGCCATGGCAATAAGGCCTGTGAATAAGAATATTGCTGAATTTGTCAACAAGCCCGCTGAGCAAAGGAATGTGGTAAATGGAATTGGAGTTTTTTCAACAGCTCCCAAGGGAAGCATGGACAGAATGGTTCTTATTCCCAACTCTGACCATATTTTCCCTGGAAGCTCAACCGGCTTGAAGCTACAGGGCTTCGATAGAAATAATAACCTCCACTCCCTTAATCCTTCGGATGTCAAGTGGTCTGTCACCAATGGAATTGGAAGGGTTGAGAATGGAATTTTCAGGGCTGCAGCATCAGGTGTAGGTGAAATAGTTGCCTCATATGATGGTGTAAAGACCTCTGCAACCATAAGGGTATTGAATCCACCTGTGGAGCTTAGGACAAGTATTGAAAGCATATCCCTTGCTCCTGGTGGTACAAGGACTATTGGCTCAGTTGTAGGGCTGGATGAAATAGGTAGGGAAGAGGTTTTGAATTCTTCCCAGGTCAGCTTCAGGACAACAGGAGAAGTTGGGACCGTCCAGGATGGAGTATTCAGGGCAGCATCCAAGCCAGCCTCTGGAGTTTTGATCATATCTGCTGGCAATGCCACAAGGTCAATCCCGGTTTCAGTAGGACTTGTGCAAAAACCGGTTACATCCTTTGAAAAGAACCTGACCATTGGCTTCTCCGGCTACCCTTCAAGTGTAAAGGGCTCAGTTTCTGTAACTGACGAAGCCTATGAAGGAGACAAGGCAATTGAAATTCTGTATGACGTCTCTGAGGGAAGTGGCACAAGAGCGGCTTACCTTGATTTCAAAGACACACCAGGTGGTCTGCCCCTTGCAGACCTTCCCAGCAAGCTGGGCCTTACAGTGCTTGGAGATGCCTCTGGAGTTTGGCTAAGAGGTACTGTCCTTGATTCAAAAGGTAATGAACATGTTATAGACTTTACCAAATCAATGGACTTTGAGGACTGGAGATATCTGGAGGCTCAGCTTCCTGGAAACCTTTCATACCCTGTAAGCCTGAAGAGAATTTATGTCGCAGAGGTGAATACGGAGAGCTTCCCAGCTGGAAGGATAGTTATCGATGATTTGAAGTCATTTACAACCCTACCTGTTGATATGTCCTCAGTGCCTGCTTCAACAAAAATCCTTGATCCCCTTCACAAGCCGGCTCAAGGTGGTGGAGTGAAGGTCTCAGTATACAGTGAGCCTAAGATATCCGGCAATACCCTCTTGGCTAAGGTTGTGTCCTCCCACAGGCTGAAGGGACTTACTGAAGCCTTGTCATCCTCAAGAATCGGTGTCCAGATCGGAGATATGACATCCGCGTTTAGGGGCGCCATAAGCCACACCTCCACCATCAACGGTGGAAGCACCTATGGAAGGGCACAGGCTGATGGAGTTTATGTAATAAACCTCCAGGCCACAGCAGATGGAATAAGGTCGGCAAACAGCAGCCAATGGACCCAGCTGATTACTGATCTCAAGACCAGACCTGAGCCAAATATCATTGTTTCAATCTCAAGGCCAGTGTTTGGTCCAGACGGCTTCAATGATGGGAAGGAGGCTGAGCTCTTCCACAGCCTACTTGTAGACCAGATGGAACGAGGCAAGAATGTATTCGTTGTTCAAAGCGACGGGAGGAACAGCCACACCCTCAAGGACGGTGTAAGATATATCACCCTGACTGGTGCTCGAATAAGCACTCCCGATGATTTTGCCAACTATTCCTACGTCGAATTTGTCGTCAACGGAAGCAGCATAACCTATGAGGTGAAAACACCCTACAGCTTCGATTAATACAAAAAGCACCGTTGTCAATTGTTGACAACGGTGCTACTTTTTATCTGAATCTTGATCTGTCTGATTCCTTCATGGTTTTTTCAAGTACATCTATTGAGTCAAGGGATTTCCCGGTTCCTATTGCTACACATTCCACAGGATTCTCCGCCAGCCTGGTTGTTATTCCAGTCCTCTTCTCAATCAGCTTGTCAAGTCCATAGAGCATGGCTCCACCACCTGTGAGATAGATTCCTGAGCTACTTATATCAGATGCAAGCTCAGGAGGAGTCTTTTCAAGGACCTCGTGGACAGCCTCAACTATTTCATTGACCGGCTCATGAAGGGCTTCAAGCATATCCTCTGAAGAAACCTCAACATTAAGTGGGAGTCCCGTAAGCAGGTTTCTTCCCTTTACCTCCATTGTCTTTTCTTCTTCATAAGGGAATGCACAGCCCACTTCCATCTTGAGCTGCTCGGCTGACCTTTCCCCGATCATCATGTTATACTTTTTCCTGATGTACTTAATTATGGCTTCGTCACATTCATCTCCAGCGGTCTTGATCGACTTGCTGACTACTATGCCTCCAAGGGATATTACTGCAACATCGGAGGTTCCTCCTCCAATATCCACAACCATGTTTCCATTTGGCTGTGTTATATCAAGCCCTGCTCCAATGGCTGCCGCAATGGGCTCCTCTATTAGGTAGGTTTTGCTTGCACCGGCCTCGTTGCTGGCTTCCATAACAGCTCTCTTTTCAACCTCGGTTATTCCACTTGGCACGCATATTATGATCCTGGGCTTGAACCACATTCTTCCAAGTGCCTTTTGAATAAAATATTTTAGCATTCGTTCAGTTATACTGTAGTCTGAAATAACTCCATCCTTCAATGGTCTGATTGCTACAATATTTCCTGGAGTTCTACCAAGCATCCTTCTTGCTTCCTCCCCTACTGCAAGGAACTTATTGGTGTACTGGTCAATTGCAACCACTGATGGCTCCTTAAGCACAATACCCTTGCCCTTTATATATACAAGAACACTTGCTGTACCAAGGTCAATTCCAACATCCGATCTCAATGCAAACATACTCTTCCTCCTTCACTGTTTTTTATGTAAAAAATGGGTTGCTCAATAACAGCTCGAATCTTTTGTCATTAGGCTAACCCATGGTTGTATAACTTAAATTAATCTAAAAATGTCTTTCGGTAGATTATGGCTCCCAGATTGCTGAACTTCTCCTCTATGCCGTCGTATCCCCTGTCGATGTGATAGATGTTCCCGATTTCCGTGGTTCCATCAGCAACAATCCCTGCCAGAACAAGAGCCGCTCCTGCTCTCAGGTCTGATGCCTCAACCTTTGCACCCTTTATTTCATCCACGCCGGTTATTATTGCTGACCTGCCCTCTATTCTTATCTGAGCTCCCATTTTCTTAAGCTCCTCAACATGCATGAATCTGTTTTCAAACACGGTTTCCATTACTGAGCTTGTACCACCTAGGGTTGTCATAAGGGCCATGAACTGTGCCTGCATGTCAGTTGGAAATCCTGGATAGGGGAGTGTCTTTATATCTATTGCCTTCAGCTTATTGTTTGATATTACCCTTATGCTGTCACTTCCCTCCTCAACGGTGCAACCCGCTTCTCTAAGCTTTGCGATTACAGGTTTAAGGTGAGAATTGATAACGTTGTCAACAAGCACGTCTCCTCCACTTATTGCAGCGGCAACCATAAATGTTCCTGCCTCAATTCTGTCCGGGATTATCTGGTGGAATGCTCCTCCAAGCTTTTTGACTCCCTTTATTCTGATTGTTGAGGTTCCTGCACCCTTTATGTCTGCACCCAGCTTGTTAAGGAAGTTTGAGAGGTCAACAATCTCAGGCTCCATGGCAGCATTGTCAATGACCGTTTCACCTTCAGCCATCGTTGCAGCCATCATAATGTTTTCAGTGGCTCCAACTGAAGGAAAATCAAGATAGATAACATCTCCCACAAGCTTATCCGCATATGCTCCTATGTCACCATGGTCAACGTTTATTGTTGCTCCAAGCGCCTTGAAGCCCTTCAGATGAAGATCGATTGGCCTGGATCCGATTGCACAGCCTCCAGGCATTGAATTCTTGGTCTTTCCCAGTCTTGTAAGCAGGGGACCCATTACAAGGAATGAGGCTCTCATCTTGCTCATAAGCTCATATTTTGTCTCATAGTTTGTTATGTTTGCGGAATTGATCTTTAGAACATTGTCCTCAAGATACTCAACCTTGCTTCCAAGTGACTCCAGAACCTCGCACATGATCTGCACATCCTTGAGCTTTGGTACATCCTCAAGAATTATATCCTCAGTTCCCAGAAGTGTAGCCGCCAATATGGGCAGGGCTGCATTTTTGGCTCCGCTTATCCTAACTGTTCCCTTCAGGGGTGGGCTTTTTTCTACCAATATCTTTTCCAAAAAATCTCCTCCTATACAAATATGAGAATTGACTGTATTATCTATCAAGTAAGCTAATGCATTAAAGTTTTCAGAATTTACATAATTCCAGTAACTTCTACATTATATCATTTATGCTGGAAAAATGCATCAAAAAACACTCCATTTCCAATGTTTTGGAGTGTTTTATTCATCAAGGTCCACTTATCTGATATTCTATTCTCTGATGTTAAAGCAATTTGAAGCAATGAAATAAAACACTTCGGAAAATATACTCATGGCAGCCTTATTTTCACTGAAGGCTTATGGCTGGGTCTTAGACCCAAATACTCTATGCAAATATCTCAACAATTATCTAGTGATTCTTACCTATAAGCCATCTCTATTGCCTCAGATTTCTATAATTGTAATTTGCTTGCTTGTACCCGACGACAGAATTCCTTGAAATCTTGGATTTCCTGAGAATTCATCAAGAGGGTATGCTTCTTGAATTACTTCACCCTCTCCACCAATATGTCCACAATCTTCTCTGATGCTTTTCCATCCCCATAGGGATTGACTGCCTTGGCCATCCTGTTGTACTCATCCTTGTCTTCCAACAGCCTTAGAAGGTTATCATATACTCCCCTGTAGCTTGTTCCAACAAGCTTGGCGGTTCCTGCCTCCACGCCTTCAGGTCTTTCCGTTTCCTCCCTGATCACCAGCACGGGCTTACCCATTGCTGGGGCTTCCTCCTGAAGTCCTCCGGAGTCGGTCACAACAAGTGAAGCTCTGGCCATCAGGTTGGTAAATGGTCCGTAGTCAAGAGGCTCTGTCAGGGAAATCTTGGGGTTGTTTCCCAGTATCCTGTCCGCTATCTCTCTTACCTTTGGATTGAGGTGAACCGGAAATACCACATGGACATCATCAAATTCCTTTATTGCATCCCTTACAGCCTTGAATATGTTCTCCATTGGCTCCCCCAGATTTTCCCTTCTATGGCTGGTCATAAGTATGACTCTTTTGCACTGGAAATCAATATTGTTAAGTCTTTCATCCACAAACCTGTAATCGTCCTTGACAGCATATTTCAATGCATCGATAACGGTATTCCCCGTGATGAATATCTTTTCATCAGGGTAATCCTCCTTAAGAAGATTCTCACGGTTTTTTTCAGTGGGTGCAAAATGAAAGTCCGCCATAACCCCTGTAAGCTTTCTGTTTGCCTCTTCAGGATAGGGTGAGTAAAGGTTTCCACTTCTAAGACCTGCCTCAACATGAATAAGCTTTACCCCTAATTTTACGGCAACA
>CAYMHD010000021.1:11862-17119 GCA_964390135.1 uncultured Gudongella sp.
CTTCGAAGGCCTGCCTCCACATGTCCAATTTTCACCTTCTGGTAGAAGGCTGCCAGTGCTCCTGCGAAAACCGTTGTAGTGTCTCCCTGTACAAGAAGTACATCTGGCTTCTCCTTCCTGATGACATCCTCCAGCCCCTTCAGGGCATTTGTTGTGATGTCGGTTAGTGTCTGACCTGGCTTGAATATATTAAGGTCATAATGTGGCTTGATTCCGAACAGGTCAATTACCTGATCAAGCATCTCCCTGTGCTGGGCAGTGATGCAGATCACCTGTTCAACTCCCTCTCTCTTTTCCAATTCCTTTATCACAGGTGCCATCTTTACACCCTCAGGTCTAGTACCAAATACAGTCATTACCTTCATCTATCCAAATCCTCCTTTGACTTTGCCTTGGAAGAAAACAATCCAAGCTTAATTGCAAATATTACCGCAACCACAAACATTACAGCCGACATATACACTACCTGTCTGCTGTTTGCCTTGGAGACAAGGACTGCAAAAAGTCCGAATATCCCCGATATTCCGTAAAGTATCAAGACTGTCTTTTTCTGTGAAAAGCCCCTTTCAAGAAGTCTGTGGTGCAGGTGGCTCTTGTCAGCAGCCATGATTGACTGGCCGCTTAGGAGCCTTCTGAATATTGCGAATGTGGTGTCGAAAATAGGGACTCCAAGAATTATGACCGGAACCAGCATTGCTATTGTTGCAACGCTTTTCATAACCCCTTCTATTGATATTACAGCCAGCATAAACCCCAGGAACAGGGCTCCAGTATCACCCATGAATATCTTTGCTGGGTTGAAGTTAAATGGCAGGAATCCAAGACATGCTCCCGATACAAGGGCTGCCAGAATGGCTATCTGATCCATCTCCAGCTTAAGTGCAACAAATGTGAAGGAAAGGGCTGAAATCAGTGCAACCCCACCAGCAAGCCCATCCAGTCCGTCTATCAGGTTAAGGGTATTTGTGATTCCTACTATCCAAAACAGGGTGATGGGTATGCCAATCCAGCTTAGATAAAGAATTGGATTTCCATCAGCAAAGGGATTGGTCACAAAGTCAACCTGGACTCCTCCCCAGATGACTATACCCGCAGCCAAAAGCTGATAGAAAAGCTTCTCCTTTGGGGTTGTCCCTCTGATATCATCCTTAAGTCCTGAAATCAGTATTATTGTGGCTCCAGTAAAAATTGTGATGAAGTCCCTGGTTTTTGGCAGGAATACAAACATCCCCACAGCTATTGCCAGGTACATGGCAACCCCGCCTATTAAGGGCATAGGGTCCTTATGCACTCTCCTATCGTCCTTGGGAATATCCATCGCACCTATTTTAGGGGCTATTTTTATTACAAACGGTGTGGCCGCAAATGCTATTAAAGCTGCGACCACAAAAGGTATCCATATAGTCTCCATGGTGTAATTCTCCTAATCTGGTATTATCTAAATTCTATCTGACTGTTATATATAAGTCAAACGAATAAGGGTGACAATTCTATTACAAAAAAGCTTCAAAAATCAGTAAAAGGCAGCCTAGACTGCCCTTTTAATCTACTTCGTACCAAATAGCCTGTCCCCAGCGTCTCCGAGACCAGGTACTATATATGCATGGTCATTCAATTTTTCGTCAAGTGATGCAAGGTATATGTCAACATCCGGTGCAGCTTCCTGAACTGCCTTGACTCCTTCAGGCGCAGCTATGAGGCATACCAGCCTGATGCTTTTTGCTCCGCTTTTTCTTAAAAATTGAATTGCAGAAATTGCCGATACTCCTGTGGCAAGCATTGGGTCCAGTACGATAAGGTCCCTTTCCGCAACATCCTGGGGCAGCTTGCAGTAGTATTCCACAGCCTGCAGGGTTTCAGGGTCCCTGTAAAGTCCAACGTGTCCAACCTTGGCTGCTGGAATAAGGCTAAGCATTCCATCAACCATTCCCAAACCTGCCCTAAGGATGGGAACAAGGCCAACCTTCTTTCCTGATATTACAGGTGACATCATCTTGGTGATTGGTGTTTCAATCTCTATGTCCTGCAGGGGAAAGTCCCTGGTAACCTCGTATGCCATTAGGGTTGAAATTTCAGTCACAAGCTCTCTGAATTCCTTTGACCCTGTATTCTTATCTCTTAACATTGTCAGTTTATGCTTTATCAATGGGTGATCCATTATCACAACTTTCGACATAACATCGCTCCCTTCATTTTCATCCTAATAATTATACCATAATCAACCTTCTATTTCAGCAATTTTATTGACTCTTCTTTCGTGTCTTCCACCCTGGAATTCACTTTTAAGATAGGCTGAAAGAATTTCCTTGGCCAGATCCACTCCCAGGACCCTTCCGCCCATGGCTATTATATTGGCGTTGTTGTGCTCCCTGCTCATCCTTGCTGAATAAACATCTCCACAAAGTGCAGCCCTTACTCCCTTGACCTTGTTTGCAGATATGGATATGCCTATACCGGTTCCACAGATTACAACGCCCTTGTCAACCTCTCCTGCTACAACGGCCTCTCCTACAACCCTTCCAAAGTCAGGGTAGTCAACAGATTCCTTGCTGTGTGTACCAAAGTCCTTTACCTGGTAACCACTTTCCTCAAGAAACCTCTTCATTTCCTCCTTAAGCTCAAAGCCTCCATGGTCGCTTCCAATACCAATAATCATATCCCTATACCTCCTGTTGGTCAATCCTGTCCAAAAGTCTTTCAATTACATCCTCAAGCTGTTTTCTTACTATTTCATATACCTCAAGTGGTCCTCCAAAGGGATCCTCCACGTCAATATCCCTGCCTGTGGCAAACTCGTACAGGAGAAACACCTTATCCTCCAGGTGAGGATACCTGGTAAGGAGATTCCTTTTATGGGAGCCTGTCATTACAAGAACCAGATCTGCCCATTCCATTATTTCATCACTAAGGAATCTGGACCTGTGGTCTGGTAGTCCACCCCTGCTCTTCATGGACATCCTTGCTCCCTTGCTTGCCCTTTCTCCATCAACTGCGAAAATGCCAGCTGAGGCCACTTCAATTCTCTTACTTCTCTTCCTGGCTTCATCCCTTAGAATCGCTTCCGCCATGGGACTTCTACAGGTGTTCCCAGTACAAACAAACAATATCTTCATGGTTCCTCCTACAGGTTGATCCTGTTTCCTCCAGCGGCCTTAAGCAGCCGATTCATGATGGCCATTCCTATCTGGTCCTCTTCCACGGATTCACACAGGATAATGTTAACCTCCAACTCATCCATCCTTCTGATTGCATCGAAAAGTCCATGGGCAATTGTCCTCTTATCCTTCAAGGATCCCATGACTATGACATTGTCACCGGTATATCTGTCCCGATTTTCCTCAGTTACCAGCAGGCCTACCCTTTTGCCTTTGGATTCCTCCAATTGGGCTCTCTCCATCATTGAAGCGGCTACCATTTCCCTGTCACCTGAAAAAAGTATCATCTTCGCCTTTGGAGCATAGTGCCTGTACTTCTGCCCCGGTGACCTTGGAGTGAACTCTTTTCCATCACCCAGTCCCGGATCCATTACAACCTCTGGCAGCAGTTCCCTGAGATCCTCAAGGGTGACACCCCCGGGTCTAAGTATCATTGGAACAGCCTCCGTAAGGTCAAGGACTGTGGACTCAAGACCCACTCCGGTTTTTCCTCCATCTATTATCATTGCAATTTTCCCCTTCATGTCCTGTACAACATGGGAAGCCCTTGTTGGACTGGGCCTTCCCGATGTGTTGGCTGACGGGGCAGCTATGGGGGTGCCTGACCTTCTTATAAGTTCAAGTGCTACAGGGTGACTGGGCATTCTAATGGCAACGGTCTTGAGTCCTGCAGTTATTATGTCAGGAACAATCTCCGATTTCCTGAATAGCATTGTCAGAGGTCCCGGCCAGAACCTTTCAATACACCTGTATGCATCCTCTGGTATGTCCAGAACCAGCCTTTCAAGCATCTGGACCGAATCCACATGAAGAATCAAGGGATTGTCCTGAGGTCTTCCCTTTGCCTTGAATATTTTTCCAACCGCAGCCTCTGACAGGCCGTCAGCTCCCAATCCATATACCGTCTCCGTTGGAAATGCCACGACCTCCCCAGCCTTTATAAGGGATGCCGCCCTGTCCATTTCACGGATTTGCTCATCCAGATCATGTATTTCTATCAGCTCTGTCTCCATATCTCAACCTCGTTTCCATAAACTCACAAAAAAAGAGGGTTTCCCCTCTTTAGCTGATTTCCTGCATTTTTTCCGCCTGGTCTGATGTTATCAGTGCATCGATCATCTCATCCAGGTCTCCATCCACAAAATTGTTCAGCTTATACAGAGTCAGGTTTATTCTGTGGTCACTGACTCTTCCCTGAGGGAAGTTGTATGTTCTGATACGCTCAGACCTGTCTCCGGTTCCTACCTGACCCTTCTTCATTTGGGCCAGCTCCTCATTCTGCTCCATAAGCTTAAGCTCATAAAGCTTTGACTTAAGGATCTTCAGGGCCTTGTCCTTGTTTTTCAGCTGACTTTTCTCATCCTGGCAGGAAACCACTATCCCAGTTGGAATGTGGGTCATCCTTACAGCGGAGTCTGTTGTATTTACAGACTGTCCACCGTTTCCTGACGAACGGAAAACATCAACCCTAAGGTCTGCCTGACTGACCTCTATATCAATATCCTCAGCCTCAGGAAGTACAGCAACGGTTACAGTGGATGTGTGAATTCTTCCGCTGGACTCTGTCTCAGGAACCCTTTGCACCCTGTGCACCCCTGACTCATACTTGAGTCTTGAGTAGGCTCCCTTACCCTTTATCATAAATATTACTTCCTTGTATCCACCAATGCCGATCTCGTTGGTGTTCATGATTTCAACCTTCCAGTTGTTTCTCTCTGCATATCTCAGATACATTCTGAAGAGAACACCTGCAAAAAGGGCTGCCTCGTCACCGCCGGCTCCGCCTCTGATCTCAACAATTACATTCTTATGGTCGTTTGGATCCTTGGGTATAAGCAGTACCTTGATTTCCTCCTGGATAACTTCAAGGCTTTCCTCAAGCTCCTTAACCTCTTCCTTGACCATTTCCTTCATTTCATCCTCAAGCTTTTCATGGAGCATTTCCTTTGCATCCTCAAGCTCATGCTTTGTCTTGGTGTACTCACGATACTTGTTAACGATAGGCTCAATATCAGATTGCTCCTTCATTACCCTTTGCCATTCCTCCCTGTCGTTGTTGATCAGGTCAGGGTCCATGGTCTTCTGAACCAATTCCTTGTATT
>CAYMHD010000022.1:0-16564 GCA_964390135.1 uncultured Gudongella sp.
CTGATCTTCCCAGGACAGATCATAATGATACCACAATAGAATAGTAGTCAAGAAATCCTTGAGGGGCGAAAGCCCCTCTTTATTTTTTTGTATTTTTTGAAATTGCATAGGTACATTTTGTTCCCTTCTGCAATGTAATAAGTAGAAGGGAGGTGAGACAATGGCGATAGAAGTAATGGCAGAAAAGAAAAGCCTTAAGCTTGAGCTGGATGCTGGAATAGTTGACGGGAAGCAGAAGGTTTCCTCAAAGTCCTACAGCAATGTGAAGCTGGATTCCACTGATGACAACATCTATGCATCAGGTGAGGCACTGGCTGGCCTTCAGACCCTTCCCCTGATGAAGGTCAAGAAGGTTGAGGAATCAGTGATTACAAATCTGTAGTAGTACAGGGAAATCTTGATAAGGAGGTGAATGCATGGTAACTACAAAGCTTGAAATGGAATTTCTGGATGACCAGAACAAGAGCCACAGGATCAGCATAGGTGAGCCAAGGGCTGATATTACTGATATGGAGGTGTTTGCTGCGATGGACACCCTACTTGCAGCAGGTGTTTTTCAGTCAAGAAATGGAAACCTAGTTGATAAGGTTGGAGCAAGAGTTATTACAACGACGGTGGATGAAATGACAGTATAGAGATTGGGCCCTAGGGCCCTTTTTCTATAGCATAAAGGGAGGTGGAAGACTTGGAGGATATCTATTCCAGTGTTGCCAATCTTGGGTTTCCAATAGTCATCTCTGTATATCTTTTGGTCAGGATAGAGGGAAAGCTTGACGAGCTCACAAAGAGCATCACTGAGCTGGCAAATGTAATAGCAAAATAAGACAAAAGAGTTGAAGGCTCGATTTCCAGCCTTCAACTCTTTTAGGATAAGCCCTTTTCCACAAAAATCTTGACCATCCTTGGGTCAAGCTGTGTTCCGGCAGATTCGTTGAGAATCTGGATTGCAGAAGACTTGTCCAAGGCTTCCTTGTAGGGTCTTTTGCTTGTCAAGGCTTCATAGGTGTCTGAAACAGCAATTATCCGGGATAATAGGGGAATCTCTTCACCCCTTAAGCCCTCCGGATAACCAGAGCCATCCCAACGCTCGTGGTGATGGAGGACTATCTCAGCCAGATAGGCATACTCATCCGTACTTTTCAGTATCTGATAGCTGGCCTCTGGATGCTGCTTGATAAGCTCCGCTTCAGCTGGATCCAAGGGCTCAGGCTTGTTTAGAAGCTCTGCGGGAAGGATTATCTTTCCAATGTCATGCAGCTCTCCAGCCTTTTTTACATCTTCGGCTATCCTTCCTCCATAGCCCATTGCAATAGCAAGCTGTCTGCTGTAATCGGAGACTTTTTTAGTATGATAGATTTCCAAGCCATACTTTTTATTGACATTGTCCAATATGAGCTCAATGGTTTTTTGTCTAAAGGATTTCCCATCCCTAAGCTTGTTTCGATACATCATCGAATCTGCTTCCTTCATTACTTCCTCTATACTTTGTTCAGGGTGATTTTTAATTGAGTATCCAATTGCCACTGAGACAATTACTGAATCAAGGTCTGTTTCAGCTGCAGTTTTTTCGATCCTCTTCCTTATTTTTTCGGCGTCTGAGCGATCGGTTTTTGGGAGAAGAATAACAAATTCATCTCCTCCGATTCTGCCAATGATATCATCCTCACGGCAAACCTTCTTTATTGCTTCAGACACAGACATCAGAACCTGGTCGCCGGTGTGATGTCCGAATGCATCATTAGTAAGCTTTAGTCCATTTACATCCAGCATCATTATTGTAAAGGGGTAGTTTCTATTTGTATCCAGCCTCATTATGGAGTCTTCAATATACCGCCTGTTGTAAAGTCCTGTCAGATGATCGTGGAAGCTTAGGAAATTGATTCTCTTTGATTTTTCCTTGTTCTGTGATATATCCCTGGCGAAGCCCACCACAAGAGACTGCTCGCTGTCAAAAAGGGATGAGACTATCTCTATATCATAGGTGGTGCCGTCCTTTTTCCTATGTACCGTTTCGAATCGGTCCCTTCCCTCTGTAAGGATCCTATGTATTCTTTTCTCTATGGCATTCCTGTTTTCGAGTATTTCCAGATCTTCAATATTCATTTTCAAAAGCTCAGCCCTTGAATAACCACACATTTGGCAGAAGGCGGAGTTGAAATCAAGGAAGTTCCCGTCCTTGTCCAGCACCCAAAAGGCATCAAGTGAAGTTTCCAGGATGGCTCTGAGATATCTCCTACTTTCACTTAACTCGAGCTCAATATTGTGGCGCTTTGTGATGTCCCTAATTATTCCAACGACTCCCACCAAATTATTGCTCTCATCAAAATATGGTGACTTTATGGTTTCAAGCATAACCCTTTCACCATTGGAGTTTCTTCCAAGAAGCTCATACCTCATGGATTGAAGGGTTTGCACGATTTCCTTGTCCTCTTCCAAAAACCTATTTGCAAGTCTAGGCTTATGGAGGTCATGGCTTGTAAGCCCTCGAATATCAGCAATTTCCTTTCCGTGATGCCTCGCATAGGCCTGGTTGCAATTTATGTATTTGCCATCCAAATCCTTGAAGAAAATAAGATCCTCTGTGGAATTGAGTATTGCATGGAGCATTGATGACTGGCCGTTCAATGGGTCGGGTATTATATTTGATTGAGCATCAGTTTGATTTAGAGTATTAATTTCATGTGGATTCATTTGATTTCCTCCCAGAAGTACAATTTAAAGCTGTAATTGGAAAAAATAAATGTGTTATTTCCATTATACTGTTAATTCCTCGGGATTTCACTATATATTTTTCGAAATGTCAAAAAGATGTCATATTTTATTAAAAATAAAAGACCTATAAAAAATGACGCCAACCATTTTTGATGGTTGACGTCACCTGGACGCATTATAAGGATTGGAGAACCCTATAGGGTTCCAGTGGTTTGTATAGGTGATGAGGGTAGTACCAGATTACCTGATAGGTCCCTAATATATGATGGTGAGTCTAGAATCCTCACAGCATATTCCGATTCAATAGCTGTGCTGACTGGTGATATAACAAGGGTGTCAGGATATTCTGAATCTAAAGCTGTCGCATATTCAGATTCACTCAGGACCTTGTTGTCCGCAAGTCTGGTAACCTCAATGTCTCTTCTGTACAGGCTTGCTCCGTCATCCTCAAGGTCCTCGCTGAATTCAATCTCAAGATTTCCGTTTCTAATGTCCACTCTGTTGCTTATTAGCATTGGAGCCACTTCATCGTGAACATTGAAGCCTCCGTATTCAACTCCTGTGTCAATGGAGGTTCTGATATCATTTCTCCTGACTACTGATGCATCTCCATCCTCAATCCATGTGACAGATTCCCCAAGTATAATTGTAACAACATTGGTGCCATCGGCTATGACCCTTGAGATGTCTATACCATCAAAGTCAAAGTCATCAACATCTGCCTCGACGATTGGCATATTGAACTTGACCTTAACAACTTCAGGCTCTGTTAGTACAGCCTGTTTTCCAGGAACTGAGCTGTAGAAGTCAACCAACCTTGCCTCACCAGTTGAGTCCTCATCAAATTCCAAGCTGAGGAGCAGTGGATCTGTAAGATTTCCAGCCCTGCTTCTCAGTCCAACAACCTCAAGCTTTGTGAGGTTATCCTCCATTCCTACCATTGTCTCTTCACCGGATATTGTATCAGGAAGTGTAAGTGTAAGGATCTTTCCCGTATCGTCAAGATAGATGTTTGTTCCTGATGAAAGCGGAAGCTCAGCTCCATCAAAGGTCATTACGTAATTTGATGTGTAGCTTACGCTTTGCCTGTCCATTTCCTTGTCAAATTCCATAACGATGATATTTCCATACCCAGTGTAGTTGAGAAGTCTGGGTCTCTCAAGATCCTTCATTTGGAGGGTGGTTCTGTAGTCCTTGATTGTGGTTCCTGAAAGGTCCTTAACACCAGAGATGTCAAGTCTGATTGCCCCTGCTGGCAGGGTTGTATAAAGCTCAAGAGAAAACTCTCTTCCTTCCCCTGTAACCTGTCTTATAAATATGTTCTTGCCACTTGAATCCCTGAGTGTGTAGTAGGAGGTTTCATCAGCCTCAACACTCTTGTTGAAGGTTACTCTGATGGTCTTACCATCCTCAGAAATTACTGAACTCAATACCTCGGGATCCCTGGTCTCATCCTTTGGAGTAAGTCTGAATTCCTTGATCTCCATCCTGTTGCCCCAGTAGTCGGCAAAGGTGTTTACATACAATGAAATCTCCTTGGTTGGCAGTGGCTGCTTTTCAAACAGTCCAATCACACGATTGCCATCGATTAGTATTTCATCTGCATAATTTATGCTGGTTCCTTCCCTCTGGAAGATATTGCTTCCCATTATTGTACCTGTCGGATCGATGCTTTCAGAGAAAACAAGTGTAACCCTTTCGGTTGTAACATCTATACTGTCAACCTCAGGTGGAACCGTGTCCCTATCTACCCTAAACTGCCTGTAGTCAACACTCATCCTCTTTCCGGAATAGTCCTCAAGGCCCGAGGTCTCAATGGAGTAGGTTCCTGAGGTGAGTACGGTGCTTGAGGAGCTGTAGCTTAAGGTTATATGGTTATCCTTCAGGATAGGATTGCCAAGGGTTGTTGAAGTGTTGAAGCTGAAATTGTTCATTGTAGGTATGGTCCTTAGAGGCTCTGAGAAGTTGATCCTTATTCCCTTGTAGCCAAGAATTTCAATTCCGCTTACCTTGGGAGGAGCATCGTCATTTGCTCCAAAGGCCTCATTTAAATCCAGGGCCTCTCCTGATTCTGAAAGGATATTGGAAGCCTTTATGTTATATTGGTTGCCGTTTGTCATTGTGCCGTTAAGTACAAGTATGATCGCCTTGTTGTTATCCTCGAACCTAACATTGTTTATTGTTCCTGCGCTTGTTGAATAGTTGTAGGTTGATCCTGCAAGTGTTGTATCAACAGCCTTGTTGAACTCCAGATTAATCTCCTTGAGATTGTCCGCATATACATCGTTAAGCTCAAATTTCACACTGGAGATTCTGAATGATTTATATGATGTAGCCTTGGTATCCGTATAATATCTGTATTCGTATTCACCCAGGTCCAAGCCGTCAACATCGAAGCTGAAATCTCCGTCAAGGTCCAGTGGGATGTCATAGTTCTGGGATGTACCCTGTGAAGTGGATTTGGGTCTGATGTTAAGACGGAGCTCATCCACCCCTTCATCATTTACCCTTCCACTGAAGGTGACCTTGTCACTTCTTACTATATATGACTCTGTCATGTCGATTGGATTAAGTCCAAGCATAGCAGCAAGGGGAGTGGAACTCCCCTTAATGTTTAGACTCAATGCATTTACAACCATTGCGGCTACCTGACCTCTATTGAGGGTGGCATCCTTTGAAAAGCGCAGTCCCTTCAGTATGCCTATGCTCTGTGCAAGCGCAGGAACTCCATGCCAGTCCTTTGCCTCCTCGTTGTAGCCCAGGGCCCTTAGAAGAACTGTCTGGAACTGCTGGACGGTTACTCCCTGCTCAACCCCAAACCTGCCGTTGTTGTCACCCTGGATAAGTCCTTCATCCCTGGCCCAAAGGATATATGGGATGTAGAAGCTATGTGTAGGCTTAAGGTCCGGGAAGGTGTTGTTGGCAACATGGGTCTTTGCGTCGTCCTCTTCTCCGTAAAGCCTTGAGATAAGTACCACCATCTGCTCCCTGGTAAGACCCTGCTCAAGCATCAGGTTACCCTGCAGGTCTCCTTGAAGAACTCCAAGATCCTTGAGAAAGTCTCCTTCCTTCTGGTAGGGGCTTGCTGCTGTTGCCGGTATTGCCATGCCCAGAAGCAGTGTTAGTGCAAGGGCTAAAGATAAAATTCTTTTCATGGAATCAATCCTCCTCCTTCTTTATTCCTTATGAGCCTATTATACTATATATAAGGGTTTAAAGATGTTACAATTGGGTTAAATAGCAGAGACTGACGATAGCTGCTGTAAATGGAAATCTGTAATGAAATTAATGATGCAAAGGAGACAAAATTAAACAATTATTTAGGAAGAATCGAATGGAAATAGGTTCCATTAATTCTAAGCATATGATACAATTACATTGTTGAATACATATATTGGGCAAACTTATTGAAAGATAAGGACGCAAAGCTACGGGCCTAAAGGAATCTCCATGGCAGCCGGGCTACTTGATAGGTTCCTTTTAATTGTATCCCTTGAGATACAATTTTCTATATCTAAAGGAAGCACATAATTAAGGAGGGATTACATGTTAAAGAAATTGATGGTGATAGCACTTTCATTGGTGATGGTTTTAAGCATGATGCCATTGGGTGCTTATGCCGAAACGACAACTTTTAGTGACATGCCGGATGACTGGTCAACAGCTGCATTGCAAAGCGCAGTGGACAATGGCTTGCTCAACGGTGCCAACGGTATGATCATGCCTGAGGAGAACCTTACAAGGGCTCAGATGGCAGCGGTGATCAACAGGGCCTTTGGAGCAGAGAATGTGGCAGTCTTGGCAGATTATGATGACGTTGTAGCCTCTGACTGGTTCTTCCTGGATATGGCCAAAGCGGTTGCAATGGGAACCTTCCAGGGCAGTGGAAATAAGCTAAGCCCCAATGATCCCATAACAAGGGAACAGGCATTTGCGGTGATTGCAAGAGCATTGAAGCTTGGTGAATCAGATGCTGTACCAGAGGGCTTCACAGATCTTGAAATGATATCTGACTGGGCCAAGGGTGAGGTGTTTGCACTTGTAAACAGCGGATATATCCAAGGATCAAACGGAATGCTTAATCCACAGGGATACATAACAAGAGCAGAATTTGCTCAGGTTATGCACAATATCATCAAGGAATACATTACAGAACCTGGTGAAGTAACAATTGATGTTGATGGAAATGTGATGATCAATTCCGCGGGTGTTATCCTAATGGATTCCTTGATAGAGGGAGATATCATTCTTGGAGATGGAGTTGGAAATGGAGAAGTGGTATTTGACAATGTAGAAATTACAGGAAATATCATAGTTAGACTTGATGAATCAGTTGTGACAATATTGGATGACGAAGACTCCGAAGAGGAAACCAGCTCTGGTGGAGGCGGTGGTGGTGGATCATCACCATATGTGGAGCCAGAAATAGTTGGTGCACAGCTTAACGGTGAGGAGGCAGTTATTGATGATTTGAACATCACTGTACCCTTTGACTATGATATAGATGGGGACTATGTCATGACAGCAACCTTCAACAAGGCTGTGAAGATAGATAAGATTGTTTCAAATGAATACCCAGGTCTTGACATTAGCTTCATAGATGCAAAAGTAGATGATGACAATGTTTCTACAACCTACTCAAAGACAATTGAGTTCTCCTTTAACCACGATGTTAGAGAGGAACATTTCCAGGTCTTTGGAGACATATATATAATAACTGTAACTGACGGAACAACTGATCTTGAATTTACAATAGAGATAACAGATTGGGATGTAGCAGATAAATAAAATGCAAAACACCACAGTCCGGGCCTTGCCCGGACCTGTGTCATTAATCAAAGGAAGTGGATAGATATGAAAACAAGAAGGGTTGCAGTTCTTGTTCTTGCAGATACAATAATAATAAGCCTAGCTTTCTTTTTATCCCTGTACACAAGATTTGACTCAATTTTTTATGATGGCTACCTGGACTTCTATTTAAGCAGGGTCATACCTGTTACACTGACCAAGCTTGCAATTTTTTATATGTTTAATTTTTACAGGAGCCTTTGGGAGTTTGCCAGCATAGATGAGTTGATTGAAATCTTCTTTGGTGTATCCATTGCAAACCTGGTAACAATGATAGCAATTGCCTTGACGGGAGACCAGCTTCCAAACTCAATGTTCCTTAGTATAGGTATTTTTGAGCTGATCCTAATTGGGGGAGTGAGGTTTGCCTATCGAAGCCTTCGAAGGCTTAAGTCAGGCTTTACAAGAAACAAAGGCTTGAAGAGGGTCATGATAGTTGGAGCAGGCGCAGCTGGGGTAATGATACTTAAAGAGCTCAGGAATCATCAGGATTTTTCAATGGTACCTGTGGCCTTTATTGATGATAATAAGGAGAAGATGGGAAGCGTCATCAATGGTGTGAAGGTGGTAGGAGGTAGAGCTTCAATCCAGGAAACCGTTAAAAAACTACAGATTGATGAAATCATAATTGCAGTTCCATCCGCCAGCAACAAGGATAGGAAGGAAATCATCAACATTTGTAAGAACACCAAGGCCAAAACCAAGATACTTCCTGGAATGTATGAGCTAATTGGAGGTCAGGTCAGCATCTCAAATATTAGGGATGTACAGATTGAGGACCTTCTTGGCAGGGAGGAGGTCAAGCTGGACCTTGAGGAGCTGACAGGCTTTTTAAACAACAAGGTGGTAATGATAACCGGTGGCGGAGGCTCAATAGGGTCTGAGCTTGCCAGACAGGTTGTTAAGTATAGCCCGAAAAAGCTGATACTTGTGGATGTCTATGAAAATGCTTTGTATGACTTTCAGCAGGAGCTTAAGAGAAGCACCTATGCCTTGGATTTTGAAGCAATCATACTTTCAGTAAGGGACAAGGTGGCAATTGACAGGGCATTTGAAAGTATCAGGCCTGACATTGTCTTTCATGCAGCTGCACACAAGCATGTACCCCTTATGGAAAAAAGCCCTGATGAGGCAATAAAGAACAATGTTTTCGGTACCCTTAATGTGGTGAGAGCTTCGGACAAATACAAGGCTGAAAAATTCGTTCTTGTTTCCACTGATAAGGCAGTTAATCCAACCAATGTTATGGGTGCGAGCAAAAGGGTTGCAGAAAAAATTGTTAGAGCTTATAATGATGTAAGCGAAACTGACTTTGTTGCAGTTAGGTTCGGGAACGTTCTGGGGAGCAATGGAAGTGTGATTCCACTATTCAAGAAGCAGATTGCCGAGGGTGGTCCTGTGACCGTAACGGATACCAGGGTCATAAGATATTTTATGACAATACCGGAGGCCAGCCAGCTTGTGCTTCAAGCTGGAGCCATGGCCAAGGGTGGCGAGATTTTTGTTCTCGACATGGGTGAGCCAGTAAAGATAATCGATCTGGCCACAGACCTCATCAAGCTATCCGGATATGAGCCTCACAAGGATATTCCCATTGATGTAGTGGGCCTGAGGCCTGGGGAGAAGCTTTACGAGGAGCTGTTGATTGAGAGTCCTGATATTGCCCAGACAAAGCATGAGAAGATATACATTGAGGGAACTGAAAAATGCAAGTTTGATGAAATTATTGATATGGTGGATGGGCTGAGAAGATATATTGACAGGGACGATTCGGAAAGTCTCAAGGAATACTTGGCCAGCTTTGTTGAGGGCTATACGCCATACAAGAAATAAGTAGAGTCATGGATTAGGAGGAAGTACCAAATGGAAGAAATAAGTTTACGGGAAATATACTATATTCTCAAAAAGAGGATGGGAATGATAATTATATTGCTTATATTGTCATTGGCAGCAAGTGCTGTTGTCAGCTTTTATGTCCTTGACAAACAGTACCAGGCAAATACAACCTTGATGGTTGGAAGGCCTAAGGACTATGTAACTGAAAACAAGCTTGAGTACAATGATTTGCTTCTTAATCAAAGACTTGTTTCTACCTATGGTGAGCTTATCAAGACCAGGACTGTTGCAGACAGGGTTATTGAAAACATGGGTCTTTCCCTTACCTACAGTCAATTAAGGGAAAAGCTTAATGTAAGCCTGGTTAAGGATACTGAAATAATCAGCATTTCCGTGATGGATACAGACCCAGCCTTGGCAGCGGATATTGCCAATGAGACTGCAGCGGTATTTATGGAAACAGTACAGGAAATCATGAAGGTTGAAAACATACAGGTTATTGACACCGCTCAGGTTCCAACATCACCGGTTCAACCTAGACCAATGATGAACATTGCAATAGCTGGTGTTCTTGCAATAATGCTAGGTGTGTTCATAGCCTTTCTGATTGAATTCCTTGACACAACCATCAAGACACCTGAGGATGTTGAGAAGAATCTTGGACTGCCCGTTATTGGATCGATACCCATGGTGGAGGACTAAAGATGGCTAGAAATAAAAGAACTGAAAGACTATTTTCCCTTGAGGACCCTA
Source organism: uncultured Gudongella sp. (assembly GCA_964390135.1). Taxonomy (GTDB): domain Bacteria; phylum Bacillota; class Clostridia; order Tissierellales; family Tissierellaceae; genus Gudongella. The sequence goes on from CAYMHD010000022.1 coordinate 10,150, forward strand.
AGTCCATCGTTTCTGAAGCATTTAGGACCTTAAGGACAAATATTCAATATGCAAACATAGATAAGGATATCAAGGCAATTACAGTTACATCTCCCAGTCAGAGGGAAGGAAAGTCAACTGTCAGCGCAAATTTGGCATTTTCATTGGCCGAGTCAGGCAAGAAGACCTTGATTGTGGATTGCGACATGAGAAAACCAAGACTGCACAAGCTTTTTGGTGTAACCAATCTTGATGGACTCACCAGGTATCTCATGGGTGAAATTGAAGGTGAGGAAGGGTTTAAGAAGGTTAAGGGAGTTACTGGGCTGGATATTTTAACAAGTGGTCCGGTACCTCCAAATCCCGCAGAGCTTCTTGGTTCAAACAGAATGAAGGATTTTCTTAAGGGTCTTGAAGAATCCTATGACTATATAATTCTGGACAGCCCCCCAATTGGACTGGTCACTGACAGTGCAATACTCTCTACCATAAGTGATGGAACAATTCTTGTTCTAGAGGTAGGACAAACCCAAACCGAGGTTGCAGTCCATGCAACTGAGCTTTTGCAGCAGGTGAATGCAAAAATACTGGGAGTTGTCCTCAATAAGATTCCCGTTAGGGGAAACCAGTACTACAATTACAAATACTATCAGTATAATCAGTATTATGGAGAAGAACTGGATAGAAGGGACAGAAAGAAGAGGCGAAACAGATGATAGATATACATTCCCACATTCTGCCTGATGTAGATGATGGTTCAAAGGATATGGAAATGTCTTTAAGCATGGCCAGATTATATGTTGAAAATGGTTTTGAAAGAGTGGTTACCACATCCCACTATTTTGGAGAAGGAAAAGGTGCCCAGCTTGAAGATCTTTTAAAGGCTAAGTCAGAGCTGGAAGACATGCTTGACAGAGAAGGAATAGACCTAAAAATTGACCTTGGAAACGAGCTATACCTGTCACCCGATATCCTTGAAAACCTCAAGTCTGGAAGAGCACTGTCATTGGCAGGAAGCAGATATATTTTGATTGAGATGCCGGCAAACGAGGTGCCAGATTACACAGAGGACATCCTATACGAGCTTCAGATCAAAGGCTATATCCCCATAATAGCCCACCCAGAGAGAAACAGTGAAATTGTTAGGAAACCCAATATCCTATATACACTTGTGGAAAAGGGTTCAATGGCACAGCTAAACCTTCACAGTATGACGGGCATGTACGGCAGGGATGTCATGAATACCGCAAATACGCTATTAAAGAATAATCTGATTCATTTTGTAGGGACAGACAGCCATTCCAATAAGAGAAGGTCGCCGGTTGTAAGGAACAGTCTTAAACTGTTGGAAACCAAGCTTGGGAAGGATAGGTACTTTAGGATAGTCTACCAAAACCCTGAGCTACTAATCCAGAATAAGGTTATAAACAAGCTCAACCCAGAACCCGTTGTCAAGCGGGGTTTAATAAATGGTCTGATGAATGGACTATTATCGATAGGCTAAACTTGGAGATTTCTGAGTTAGCCTATTTTATTTGGTAATCTTCTCCAATTATGGGTATAAGAATACGAGGAGGGATGCTTATGGAAAACATATTAAACTCAATGGTAATACCATTTGTAAAAAACGTAGCATTGGCAATTGTAGTACTTTTAGTTGGACTCGCCGTGATCAGAAGGATTGGGGCTTTTGTAGGGAAACAGGTTGAAAGGTCAAAGATGGATGACACACTTAAGCCATTTATGATGTCCCTTGTTGAAGGAATACTCAAGGTGCTTCTTGTAATCAGTGTAATCGGAATACTTGGAGTTGACATTGCATCATTTGTAGCTATACTTGCTGCTGCAGGCTTTGCTGTAGGTCTTGCCTTCCAGGGTTCACTGTCGAACTTTGCTGGCGGAATCCTTCTTCTTATAGTCAGACCTATAAAGGTTGGGGACTATATCGAGGCAAATGGATTCAGTGGCACGGTTGAAGCCATCCATATCCTTAACACCACATTGAAGACTCCTGACAACAAGGTAATCTATATTCCAAACGGACAGCTTTCAAACACCAGCATCACAAACTACTCGGTTAAGGAAACAAGAAGGGTAGACTGGACCTTTGGAGTTGGATACGAGCAGGATGGAGAAAAGGTCAAGAGTGTACTTACTGATATCGTAAATGCACATCCACTTGTACTGAAGGATCCGGAAGCCTTTATCAGGATGAGCAACCACGGAGCCAGTGCGGTTGACTTTACCGTAAGGGCCTGGGTAAATGCAGCTGATTACTGGACAGTGTACTTTGATATCATTGAGACGGTCAAGGCAAGATTTGACCAGGAAGAGATATCAATACCATATCCACAGATGGATATCCATATGGACAAGTAACATGTAGGGCAGGGAAACCTGCCCTTTTGTTATTACGAATAGGAAATTTCTACTTTGTCTAATCATGAAATTTCCGTATATGAGTATCAAAAGAAACTTCCTTCGTACATTTTAGAGATTTCTTTTTACCCTTTTTTAACCCCTTTGTCACTCTTCTGTCACCATTAAAATGGATCAGCTTGCTATAATGAACTTGTCAGAATAATTGAGGAGGGAAAACAAATGTTTAGATTTAAAAGAGTAGCAGCAGTTGGAATTAGCCTTGCCATGGTCCTTACAGGAGGTATGGTGGCTTTTGCCAATGAAATGGAGGAGGCCGAGGTGGTTCCCATATCAGCACCGATTGAAGAACAGGAGTTTGAATATATCAGGTTTGACGGAGTGGTCGAGGAAATTGATGAAACTAAGGATTCCTACAGGATACTTGTCAAGAAGGATACTGAGGAAGGACTTGATGCCCTCTATGCATATATACATGAGGATATGCTCCTTTTAAGTGAGAAAAACATGGACGAGGCTACAAGGGAAGATATTAAGGTAGGCATGGAGGTTTCCGTAATCTACCATAAGTCAACCGTTATGGCACTTAGCTATCCGCCCCTTTTGGGACCTGATGTAGTGGTCCTGCACGATGGAGCAGACCATGCAACCTATGTTGAATACTTTGATGAAGACCTATTGAGTGCCGATGGTTCACTTGTGCTGAATATTGGTGATGAAACAGTAATAGTGGACTTTGAAGGCAATGCCCTTACAAAGGATGACATATATGAAAGGGATCTTGTGGTATTCCATTCAATAGTGATGACATCCTATCCAGGACAGACAACACCACACAAGATCATTGTTATGCCTGAAAGGGAGGCTGAGGTCCCAGAGGCTGCGATAGTTCTTACTGAAGAGGTAATAACAACAGATGAGGGAGTAAGGATGATTCCACTAAGAATGGTGGCAGAGGCTCTTGGATTTGAGGTAACCTGGAATGGAGAGGAAAAGTCTGTAGAGGTTCTAAGGGGTCCAAACTGGTCTACTCTGACCATTGGAAGAAATGTTTACAATTTTGCCAAGATGCTTATCAAGCTTGAAGCAGCGCCTGTTATAGTTGATGCAACCACCTATGTACCACTGTCATTTGCCGAGGAGGTTCTCAAGGCAAATGTTGAGGTAACCGAAAATGGTAGCGTGATAATTTCTGAATAGTTTCTCCTTGGAGGTCAGCTGGAATGTTACATTTTGATTTCAGCTGACCTTTGTCATGATATTACTTTACCTTGATGGGTATCTATATTATGCGAAAGGCTATAGTAAAAGAAGGAGGTCCTGAAAATGAAAGTGTTAAACCGCGGGTTGGCAATTGTACTTGCGGGAGTTTTGATTCTTGGTGGAGGTACTGTCTTTGCAGTAAGTCCCAATGCTAATCCCAATGCCATGAAAATGAATCCTGCAAGGATGAAGGCAATGGAAAAGTTCGGTAATGTCATGGAAGTGATGGCTGGAATTGTGGATGATGTTGAAGTTGATGTAATTCCAATGGCCAATGGCAATGTTGGAGTGATTGAAGGGTTGATTGACCTGGATCAAGACTATGAGTTTATAGACTTCAAGGGAAACACAAAGCTTAAGGTCAAGCTTAACAATGTAACCGTTAATATCGACTCCGAAGGTAATTTCATGCAGCCCATGCCAATGTGGAAAATAGAGCCATTGACTATAAGGGTCTTTATGGGCAAGGTTCTGGTTTATTCAAATGTTGAGGATGACTTGGATGAGATCAGAGAGGACATGGATCTGGAAAGGACTCTTAACTGGGCTGAAAGAATCTTTGACAGGCTAGAGAGGTCCCTGGAAGAATTGGATATTGATGATGTTGGATTGGTAAAAAGAGCCAGGACTGCATATGAGTTCCTTGATGAAGAAATCGGTTCTGATGATGATTATGCTGACTTGATGGATAAATATTCTGGTATCCTAAGAGATGCAGAAGACGAGATTCAGGAGCTGCTGGAGACTTTGATTTACTGGGAAGAGACTTTGAGATATGAGGACGATGCATATGAAGGAGAACTCTGGATCCATGATGATCTTGAGGATGAGATAGATGAAATCCTTGTAATTGTAGACTTTGTTGATCCTGATGTTGAGAATTTGGAGATTGAGATCGAAGAAGACGGCGAGGTTTATTTTGAAACAGAAGAGACTAAATTTGAAGTGCGTGTAGAATACGATGGAGTTGAAATTGAAGAATTGACAGTAGACTTTGACTAATTAACCAAATCCCCTCATTGAGGGGATTTTTTTCTGGTAACTCTTTAAAGTGAAGGGTATAATACTCTTAAGGGTATTATAAGGAGGTTGTGCCATGGATTTGTCAAAGGATGTCTTGCTTAAGGAAATTCAGGATTTGCGCGATGAAAACAAGAGGTTGAAGAAGCAGATTGAGGAGTTGAATCCCCGAGATCGACTGACGGGGCTCCTAAACAGAAGTTCATTGTATGAAAGACTTGAGTATGAGGCTGTCCGAACAACCAGAGGCCAGTCATATTTGAGCCTGCTCCTTATAAGGATATCTGATTTCAAGGGTCTTGTTGAGGAGCACGGCAGGGATACCATGGATGTTCTGGTCAAGCTTATGTCACAGGCAATAACAGAAACCGTAAGATCCGTAGATATAGTTGGAAGATACGAGGAAGGTGGTTTCTTGCTGCTGCTTCCAGATATCCAGCCAAACAAGGGAACGGTTGTTTCTGAGAGACTTAAGAAGGCAATTGACAAGCAGATCAGCCCCATGGGCATAAGAATAAAATACAGCATAGGAGTCAAGCTTTACAGAGATGAGCCAATCAATGAGCTTTTAACTGAGATAGAGAGGCTTGCCACTAGCTCGGAGGTTGAGGGAGTCGGCAGGGTCCATAAATAGGTGTTTAAACATAAGAGACCGGGATATAGTATCCCGGTCCTTGGTATTTTTTGATTAATTTATAAACATTTGTGTCCAGTAGATTCTTCCGTTGTCATTGTAGATTCCTATTCCAATGTTGCCGAAATTACTGTTCATGATGTTGGCCCTATGTCCAGGTGATTCCATCCATGCCTTTACAACTGCCTCTGGAGTTGGATGACCCATTGCGATATTCTCTCCGGCGTAGCTGTAGCTGATGCCAAACTCCTTCATCATCTCAAAAGGTGAGCCGTAGTTGGGGGATGTGTGTGCAAAGTAGTCGTATATGGCCATATCCTTTGATTTCTCATAGGCAACATTTGAAAGCTTCAAGTGCATCTTTAGTGGTGCAAGTCCTTCCTTGGCCCTTTCAACATTGACAAGATCAAGAACCCTCTGCTCATAGTTGGAATCAAGCTGCACCTCTGGCAGTGACCTGTACTGCTCGTACTTGATCCTTAGAAGAACAGTTGCAGCCTCACTTCTTGCAAGGGTTGCATCGCCCCTGAAGGCGCCGTCAACATAGCCTGTAAGGATTCCGCTGGAATAGGAGTTAAGGACAGCTGTCTTTATCTCGGGGTTTCCAAGGGAGGCTACCTGTCTGATATCCTTTATTAGCTGCTCATATTGGGTCAGGTCAGCCTGTGGTCTATAGTTTTGGTAGTCAAGAACATTTGATACTATTCTTGCCATATCATATCGTGTTATGGGTGAATCGGGATTTGACGATGTTTCGCTGCATACAATCCCAAGACTCCTTGCCTTGCTTATGTATCCGTCTGCCCAGTGGGTCCCTTTTGAGGGGATATCCTTGTAGCCAAGGATGGACATTGTAGACTTTATGAATTCCGCTTTTGTCATTGTGTTATTAGGTCTGAAGGTATTGTCAGGGTATCCCTGGATGGCACCTTCCCTAACCAGTAAATATACATTGTCGTGGAACCAGTCTGTGGAGTTTATGTCCCCAAAGGAAGCCGCCTCTGCTGTAAATGGTTGTATAGTTATCATTAAGGCCAAAATCAGGCCAAGAATTTTTTTCATCATATATCACACTCCTGAAATAATTTTATCATAACGCATATGAAATGCATGCTTTCTTTTGTACAAACAAAAAACAAA
>CAYMHD010000023.1:0-10788 GCA_964390135.1 uncultured Gudongella sp.
GCAGTATTTCTGAACAAGTCACCAGAAATACTGCATTTTTTCGATAATCTCAAAAAAAACAAACCATTAGGTTTGTTTTTTTTAGTATTTTGATATTGGTTATTTCTCCAAATGAAACAGAAACAGGGTTTCAATAATTCGTTTGATATTATCAATGTATATATTTTTGTTTGCCCTGAGAATAAGTATTCCCTCTGGTGAATCATGAGGAGATAAATCCCTTTCCACAATCAGTTCTTCAATCATTCGAGCATCTACTATATCAGCCAGGACATTTTCGGATAATCTGGCTTTTTTTGTTTCAATGGTAAATTGGAACAAGCTGTCACCATCAAGAATGAATGTGTAAAATGGTCTGTAGTAATTCCAGGGAATACTGAAGCTTGCGTTGTAGCTACCATTTATCATTAGCTTTTCTTCAGCAAAATCTATAGTATCCAAATAAAAATTCATACTTGGATCAACGGAGTTGATTTCTATTGTCTTGTGTCTCTCGACCATATTGTAGACTTGTAGTAAGTGTGGCATGTACTGAAGGTCGTCATAATTGTGCTGTAGGATTGGGCGGAGCTTCTCTTCACTTTTTGTTAATGTATATGATTTATACAGCTCTATGCAGTCTTTTCCAGATATCAAGTCATCCCTGAAGATTCCAAGCTGCTTTTCCAATGTTTTAAGCTTAAGATCCGGCATGTCCAGGATGCTTCTGTTGTCCTTTACATACCTGAAGAGGTCCAGGGAATTGTCTACATCCCAAAAGTGACCGTATTTCTCAAGTCTTTTCCTTACAAAGGGGAGGTCAAAGGAGTTACCATTGTAGGTCACGAGGATTTTAAAATCCTTTGCCATGGCTACAAATCTTAGCAGCAAATCTTCTTCTTCGCTCAAGTCCTCTGCAAAAAATTGAATCAGAGTCCAATCACTTGTCTTCTTGTTATAGAAGAATGCTCCTATTAGATATATATGATGATATTCCCTGCTTAATCCTGTGGTTTCAATATCAAAAAAGCAAAGATTCTCAATTTCTATCATTGGCATAAATTCAAGTTGAATATTAATGATACTTTTTATGACTTTCATATGGATAACAACCTTTCAGATTATTGTTTATGTTAAATAGCTTTTACCAATAGAAAAAATAGTGTACAATAATAGATGAACGGAGGGATAACATGGAAAACAAATCAAAATCTAAGAAGACAATTGGATCAGTAAAAAAAGCCTTTGATATAATCAATTATATTGCAGATCAGAAGCAGGAACAAGGGGCAACGGAAATAAGTGAAGGGTTGGGTTATGGTGTAAGTGCAACCTACCATATTCTCAACACCCTGAAGGAATCCAACATCATCACACAAAATGAAAAGACAAAAAAGTACAAGCTGAGTCTCAAGCTGTGGCAATTGGGCATGACTGCTTATAACCAGAACAACATTTCCCTTGAACTCAAGCCTTATCTTTCCAAGCTACGGGACTATACAGGCGAAACTGCCAATCTCACCATCCTTGAAGGGGAGGAGATAGTTTATGTGGCACAGGAGGAGAGCGACAAGCTCATAAAGATGTTTACCAAAACAGGAGCGACAGCCCCCCTGCATTGCACTGCAAGTGGAAAAATATTTCTTGCATACAAGGATCAGGAGGAAAGGAATAACATCATAGATGGTTTGAAGCTTGAAAGATTTACCGATAACACAATTACTGACAAGAAAAGCCTAAAAAAAGAGCTTTTGAACATAAAGGAGCATGGCTACGGTTTCGACGTGGAAGAAAGGGACGAGGATGTCTCCTGTATAGCTGCTCCTGTGTTTGGACCTAATGAGGATGTAATGGCTTGTCTGTCAATATCCGGACCAAACAACAGATTCAGTCCCGACAACAAGGATAAATGGATTAGAATTATTGTCGATATTGCCAAGGAAGCATCAGAGCATCTGAAAACATTTAAATAGGAGGAGACCCATATGTATAAGCTTATATGCACAAGCTGCAATGAAATTTACTATCTTGAGACTGAAACTGGTAGATGCACCATCTGTGATGAACCACTTGAAATCCAGGCAATATCCGATGGTCGGATCGCAGAGGAGTTTCCAATGGAAAAGGGAATATTCAACAGGTACGCTTCATTCTTTCCCTTCCTGGAATTGGATGAAGCAATAAGCCTTGGAGAAGGAGCCACTCCATTGGTTCATTTGGACAAGGGGACGGAGGACTGTAGGGGAAGCAGAATATATATCAAGAATGAGGGAATTAACCCCACCTGGTCCTTCAAGGACAGAGGTACCCTTACAGGTGTTCTTTATGCCAAGGCCATGGGTTACAAGAAAATTGGAACCGTTTCAACCGGTAACATGGCAGCATCCGTAGCAGCCTATGCAGCAAGGGCAGGTCTGCAGTCAACAATTCTTGTGAAGGAGGAAATGGCTGAAGAAAAAATTGGACCCATTGGAATATATGGACCAAGGCTTATTCGGGTCAAGGGAAACTACAGGCAGCTTTACAGTGAAAGCATAAGATTGGGCAGGGAGAATGGTATATACTTCATTAATTCAGATGCGCCGTATAGGGTGGAGGGCTACAAGACCACTTCATTTGAAATCTTTGAACAGCTTGGAATGAAGGTGCCGGATTATGTCATAGTACCAACCAGCGCCGGTGGAAATTTCAGAGGCATTGAAAAAGGATTTAGGGAGCTACATCTAAGTGGAATTTCGGATAAGATGCCAATATTCATTGCATCCCAGGCAAAGGGATGTAATCCAATAGTAAGGGCTTATGAATCAGGCTCTAATCAGGTTCAGCAGTTGAATGAGTTTGGAACTATAGCACATGCCATTGAAAATCCATACCCACCCAGTGGGAACCAGGTACTTAGACTAATCAGGAAGAATGGAGGAATGGCTGTAGATGTTGAAGAGGATGACATCATAAGACATCAGAGGATTCTGGCCGATTCAGGTATTTTTGTTCAGCCTGCATCTGCAACATCCCTGGCTGCTGCAAATAGGCTCATAGGAGAAGGGATAATTGAGCCAGATTCTGAAGTAGTGTGCATTGCCACCGCTTCAGGTTTAAAATTTACTGAAAGCCTTAAACATCACACAATCCAGGTGGAAAGCTGTGATATTGAAGATCTTGAAAAAAGATTGGGATAGTGGAATAAGAGGAGGCGCCTTAATCAAAGGCGCCTCTGGTTCTAGAATAGATTCAGTTCAAATAAATCTCTGACCTCATCATGATCATTGGTTTTACCCAATATAAGCATCAACTTCATCCTTGCCTTCTGACCGGGGAGATTCCCGCCCAGGATAACACCCATCTCCCTAAGCTGCATGCCTCCACCCTCATAACCGTAGGTGTAGAGTACTCTGCCTGTGTTGCATCTTGAGACCATTACCACAGGTATGTTATTCTCAATTGCCCTTTTAACCCCTGGCACCATGGCAGGAGGAAGATTTCCACGTCCCATGGCTTCGATAACTATGCCTTTGTAGCCTTCCTTGATATAAAAGTCAAGGACATCAGATTCCATACCAGCACCGGACTTAAGCAAGGCAACCTTTTCCTCAAGCCTGTCTGTGTCTATAACCTGTCTTGAAACAATATTTCTGTAATATATGACCTCATCGTTGTCAACGATTCCAAGTGGTCCAAATTCTGGTGACTTGAAGGTATCCAGTGAAAGTGTATTGGTTTTTGTCACCTGACTTGCAGCATTTACTTCATTGTTCATTACCACAAGCACACCCTTGCCTTTGGATTGCTGGGAAACCGCCGTACAAATGGCTGCGGAAAGGTTACTTGCACCATCGTAGCCAAGTTCAGAGAAATTTCGCATTGCTCCAACTATTACCACAGGCTTATCTGAATTTATTAGAAGATCAAGCATATATGCAGTCTCCTCCATGGTATCTGTTCCATGGGTTACTATGACCCCATCAATGGTTGGATCAGCCAGCTTATCCCTGACCAGATGATAAATATCCATCATAATAGCTGGTGTTATGTGAGGGCTGGGTAGGTTTGCATAGTTTATAACCTCAAAGTCTGCAATATCCTCGATGTTCTTAAGTGTACTCACAATTTCATCGGCATTCAAAGCAGGTATTGCAGCGTGTATCTCAGGGTCAATCTTCATGGAAATTGTCCCTCCAGTGAAAACTATTGCCAATTTTTTTCTCATCTGGCCACCTCCTATTTATTTACAAGAACCTATGTCGGAAAAAAGACTTTAATATATTAAAATCGTAACATAATCATGTGTAATCTTCAACAAAAAAAAGAAGGCTCCAAACTTTGGAGCCTCTCATCCTAAAAATATTAGGACGGAACATAACCGTTCAAAAGGGGTATTGGGAATAGAGATCTAACTTGAGGTTACCAGGGGGATAACCTCATATTGATTATAACAAATATGTTATTTTATTGCAATACAAATGATAAAGTTTATCATTTAACAAAAGGGAGTTTTAATGGAGAGCTATTTACAGTATAATAAGAATGATGAGAAAGGGGAGATTTATAATGGATAAAGTTATCAAGGCTCTTGAGAAGAATGGATTTAAGGCTAGTATTTTCAAAAATGCACAGGATGCAAAGGAGAAGCTGCTAAGTGAAATAAGCACAGATGAATCAGTTGGAATAGGAGGCTCCATGACAATACTTGACATGGGTGTCTACGAAGAACTTGTGGAGAGAGGAAATGCTACATACTGGCATTGGAAGGCTGAGGATAAAAAGGCTGCCCTGGAAAATGCAACAACTACGGATATTTACCTTACAAGCTCAAACGCAGTTACTGAAGACGGAAAACTTGTTAATAAGGATGGAACAGGAAATAGGGTTGCCTCCATGATTTTTGGTCACAAGAAGGTTTTTGTTGTTGTGGGAAGAAATAAGATATGCAAGGACGTTGATGGAGCATTCAAGAGAATTGAAACCATTGCAGCACCTTTGAATGCCAAGAGATTGAATTTGACAACTCCATGTGTGTATACTGGAGTTTGCAGTGATTGTGACTCCAAGGACAGGATATGCAAGGCTGAAACCATCCTAAGTAAAAATCCCAATGGTACCAGCATTCATGTATATATCATTGATGAAGATATGGGATATTAAGAGGTGAGGATTTGATTTATTTGGATAACTGTTCCACTACAAAACCCCGTGGCTCTGTGGTGGAAAAAATGACTGAGGCTCTTAAGCTTAACTTCGGAAACCCGTCATCTCTGCACCGTCTGGGCATGGATGCAGAAAAGATACTGAAGGATTCCCGAAATGTGATAGCCAAATATCTGGGGGTTAAAAAAGAGGAGATTTACTTTACTTCAGGTGGAACTGAAGCTAATAATATCGCTATTCAGGGAGCACTTGGGGCTAGGAGCTCCAGAGGGAATCACATCATCACCACCATGATTGAACATCCAGCTGTAATGAATACCATTAAGGAATATGAGAAAAAGGGATATCGCGTTTCCTGGATTCCTAATGGAAAGGATGGGAGGATTGACATCAAGAGACTTGAAGAAGAGCTCTGTGATGAGACAATCCTGGTGTCCATCATTCATGTGAACAATGAGATCGGAACAATACAGGATATAAATTCCATTGGTGAGCTACTTTCAAAGAGATCCTCCAAGCCACATTATCATCTTGATGGAGTACAATCCTTTGGTAAAATTGGATTTTCTTTGATTGGAAGTAGAGTTGATAGCTTTGCCTTTAGCGGACATAAGATTCATGGCCCCAAGGGAGTGGGAGGCTTATATATCAACAAGAAAGCCAGAGTTTACCCCTTGGTATTTGGTGGGAATCAGGAAATGGGTATGAGATCAGGTACTGAGAATATTCCAGGAATCGCTGGATTTGGAGAAGCCGTAAGGGTTCTCTCGGACCAGGGTGATGTTGAATCACAAAGGGTAGGTATCCTGAAGAAATTTATGACTGAACTGATAACCGAACAGATTGAGGACGTCATAGTTAACAGTCCAGCAGGAGACTTGTCATCCCCATATGTACTTAACCTGTCCTTTGGATGGACAAGAGGTGAGGTTCTGCTGCATTATCTTGAGGATGAAGGGATTTATGTGTCGACAACTTCTGCATGTTCATCGAAGGGAACAGAAAAAAGCCATGTGCTGAAGGCTATCGGACTTGATGACAATCATATTGAGGGTACATTGAGAATCTGCTTTTCATATGAGATATCTGAGGATGACGTGATCAGAACCGTAGAGGTATTAAGGAATTCAGTTGAAGATGTAAGAAGCATAATGAGGAGATGATTTATTGGAAAGAGTAATCAGCGTAAGTCTCGGTGAAATAGTCCTTAAGGGATTGAACAGAAAGTATTTCGAGGACCGTTTGATCAAGAACATGAAGAGAGTTCTCAGAGACTTTGGAGAGTATAGAATATACAAGGAGCAGGGCAAGATATACATCGAGGGTCTAGATGCCCATCAGGACGACGCAATCAGAAGACTGAGAAAGGTTTTTGGCCTGGTTTATATCAGTCCATGCATAAGAACCAGCAGGGAAATGGAGGATATCAGAAAAGCAGGATTGACCCTTGTCAAGGATAAGCTACATGGTGACAAGATCACAACCTTCAAGGTGGAAACCAGCAGATCTGACAAGAGATATCCCTTGAAATCTCCTGAAATATCAAGGGACGTAGGGGGTTATGTTCTCAGGAACACAGAGAACCTGAAGGTGGATGTCCATAATCCGGACTTTATGCTCTATGTTGACATTAAGGAATATGGATATGTCTATATAGACAGGACAAAGGCATATGGGGGTCTTCCCATAGGAACCAATGGAAAGGGTCTCCTCTTGTTGTCTGGCGGTATAGACAGCCCTGTGGCGGGCTTCATGATGGCCAAGAGAGGAGTGGAGGTGGATGCTGTCCATTTCCATTCATATCCATTCACATCCCAAAGGGCTGAAGAGAAGGTACAGGATTTGGCTAAAATTGTTTCAATGTATACCGGACCCATGAAGATATACAGCATAAATCTGCTTAACATACAAAAGGAGATCAACAATAATTGTCCTGAAGATGAAATGACAATATTGTCCAGAAGGTTTATGATGAGGATTGCAGAAGAGATAAGCAGGGAAAGAGGCCATCAGGTATTGATAACAGGAGAAAACCTTGGGCAGGTTGCAAGCCAGACAATCTATAGTGTGGATGTGATAAACAGATCTGTCCAGATGCCCATACTAAGGCCACTTATTGGTATGGACAAGGTTGACATCATCGAGATTTCAAAGGATATTGAAACCTACGAAACATCCATTAAGCCATTTGAGGATTGCTGCAGCGTATTTCTACCCAAGCACCCGGTCACCAGACCCAAGCTTGGGGATATTGAGGAATCAGAAGAGGCATTGGACATTGAAAGTCTTGTCAAGGAGGCAATTGAGGGAATGAAGGTTGTGAGCATCGAATAAGGACCGGAAGGTCCTTTTTTGTTTTCTATTTATTTACTTGGGGTTTAATGTAGAAGGATTTATTGACATGTAAATCCACTGGAACTTGGGTAATTAAATACTGAAATGGGTTGACAGTATGAAGGCACTAATCTATAATATTGTGGTAGCTGTTTAGTAACCATAAACTATTTGTTTAATGAAATGGAGGGTGCTATGAATATCGGAGAAAAAATCAAGGCTATAAGAGTAAAGAAAAACCTTACCCAGGAAGAGCTGGCCGACCGGTGCGAGCTGACCAAGGGATTCATATCACAGGTGGAAAGGGATTTGACTTCACCATCAATTGCAACTCTTGTAGATATATTGGAAGGGTTGGGAACAAACCTCAAGGATTTTTTCAACGAGGAAGAGGAAGAGAAGATCGTATTTCATAAGGACGATGTTTTTGAAACTGTAAATGAGGAGTTGAAGTATGTTCTCCATTGGATCATCCCCAATGCACAGAAAAATACCATGGAGCCAATTATGGTAACCCTGTCGCAGGGAGGCAGGACCAAGGAGGATTCACCTCATGAGGGGGAGGAATTTGGCTATGTTCTTACAGGTACAATCTACCTTCACCTGGGAAGTGAAAAATATAAGGTAAGGAAGGGCGAAAGCTTCTATTACAGGACAAACAGCGATCACTACATTGAAAATGCAGGAAAGAGTGAAGCAGCCTTAATCTGGGTAAGTACACCGCCAAATTTTTAGGAGGGGTATGATGACAAGAACACATGCAATCGATTTGATAGAGATTTACAAACAATTTGGAGACACTCCGGTTTTGGAGGATATCAATATATATATAAGGCAGAACGAGTTTTTAACCCTTCTTGGGCCCAGTGGTTGTGGTAAGACAACCACTCTTAGAATCATAGGCGGATTCGAAACTCCTACAAGGGGAAGGGTTATGTTCGATGGAGAGGATATAACAGAACTCCCCCCATTTAAGAGGCAGATCAACACAGTTTTTCAGAAGTATGCACTTTTCCCACATCTTAATGTTTTTGACAACATAGCATTTGGTCTCAAAATAAAGAAAATGAGCAAGGAGAATATCAGTGCCAAGGTTTCTGAAATGCTTAAGCTGGTAAATCTTCAAGGCTATGAGGATAGGGACATTGATTCACTTAGCGGGGGTCAGCAGCAAAGGATTGCAATAGCAAGAGCTTTGGTGAACGAGCCAAAGGTGCTGCTACTGGATGAGCCTCTTGGAGCTCTTGACTTGAAGCTGAGAAAGGATATGCAGCATGAGCTGAAAAGAATACAAAAGCGTGTTGGAATAACCTTTGTGTATGTAACACACGACCAGGAAGAGGCCCTTACAATGTCAGACACCATAGTGGTGATGGATAGAGGTCGCATACAGCAGATCGGCACACCCACTGACATATACAACGAGCCTGTCAACAGATTTGTAGCAAAATTCATCGGAGAGAGCAATATAATCGACGGTATTATGAATGAGGATCTGAAGGTCACCTTTGCCAAAAGGACTTTTGATTGTGTCGACAAGGGATTTGGTTTTGATCAACCGGTTGATGTGGTCATAAGACCTGAAGATCTGCAGATTGTATCCTACGAGGATGGATACATTTCAGGTGAGGTTGAGAGTGTAATATTCAAGGGTGTTCACTATGAGATGGAGATCAGGGGTGATGACTACACATGGACGGTTCACTCAACGATTATGAAGGGTGTGGGTGAAAAGGTTGGAATGATTGTGGTACCTGACAACATACACATCATGAGAAAGGGGGATGCTGATGAAACTTAACAGAATCGGCTATCCATATCTTGTCTGGCTTGGAATCTTCATTCTAATCCCCCTTTTGCTGGTAACTTATTTTGCATTCACCACTGGTGACAGTCAGAATTTTTCAACCTTCAGCTTTAGCATAGAAAACTTTGAGAAGTTCTTTTCCCCGATATATCTGGGGGTTCTTTACAGGTCTGTTAAGCTGGCTTTTGTATCCACCTTGATTTGTCTCCTTTTAGGGTATCCAATTGCACTGATAATAAGCAAGGAAAAGCCAAAAATCAGGAATATCATGGTCCTTATGCTTGTAATACCAATGTG
This sequence comes from uncultured Gudongella sp., assembly GCA_964390135.1. Classification (GTDB taxonomy): domain Bacteria; phylum Bacillota; class Clostridia; order Tissierellales; family Tissierellaceae; genus Gudongella. Next base: position 9,563 of record CAYMHD010000023.1, read on the forward strand.
GATGAACTTTTTGCTGAGAACATATGCATGGTTGACACTTCTAGGGAAGAATGGAATACTCACAAAGGCGCTCTCCTTCATTGGTCTTGAAGGTGTCAGCCTATTGTACAATGATACAGCAGTTCTCCTGGGTATGGTGTACAACTTTTTGCCATTTATGGTATTGCCAATCTTCTCAGTTCTGACAAAGATGGACAACAATTTGGTAGAGGCGGCAGAGGACCTTGGCGCAAACAGGGCGGAGGTTTTCTGGAAGGTTATTTTCCCTTTGAGCTTGCCAGGGGTCATAACAGGCATAACCATGGTGTTTATACCTGCTGTCAGTACTTTTGTCATATCAGGGCTCCTTGGGGGAAACAAGTCCACATTGATAGGAAACCTTATTGAGCAGCAGTTCAGATACACTGGAGATTGGCATTTTGGATCCACCATGTCAATCATTCTAATGGTGTTCATACTTGCCTCCATGGCTCTTACCTCCAAATTTGATAAGGAGAAGGAAGGAGGAGGTGGAGGATTATGGTAAACAGGAATTTGAAAAGGCTATACACCTTCTTGATATTCGCTTTTTTGTATGCTCCCATAATCATCCTGATCATTTACTCCTTCAATGACTCAAAGTTCAGGGGAGATTGGAGTGGCTTCACCCTAAGATGGTATGCAGAGCTTTTCAGGGACAGGGAGGTCATTAGGGTTCTGTACTACACCTTTGCCATTGCCATTACCTCCTCCATAATCTCAACTTTCCTGGGGACGGTGGCTGCAATCGGAATTCACGGAATGAGGGGCATCACAAAGAAGTCGGTACTGAATCTTAACTATTTGCCGGTGTTGAATCCGGATATTGTTACAGCGGTTGCCCTAATGGCTCTTTTCAGAATGGCAAGGCTGCAGTTTGGATTCATAACCCTGCTTCTTGCACACATAACATTTTCTGTTCCCTACGTTGTTCTGTCAATACTTCCTAAGCTGAAGCAAATGAATGTGCACTTAGCTGAGGCAGCAATGGATTTGGGAGCAACACCCATGTATGCACTGAGAAAAGTGGTCATCCCGGAAATAATGCCTGGGATAATCACAGGCGGACTCCTTGCATTCACCCTATCAATTGATGACTTTGTAATCAGCTTTTTCACAACTGGGCATGGTATCTCAAACTTGAGCATATACATCTACTCCACACGGTGGCAGACGGCTGCATCATTTTTGACTTCTTGCTATTCGAG
>CAYMHD010000023.1:10798-16521 GCA_964390135.1 uncultured Gudongella sp.
ACTGTCAACCTTGATGTTCATATCTCTGGTTGCATTGCTATTGATCATAAACAACAGAAGTGAGAAATCCAAAAAAATCATTCAGGAAAGAAGGTAGAAAAATGAAAAATAAAATTTTGATAATGCTTGCTATGGTCCTCCTACTAAGTGTGGTTGCGACTGGATGCGGGGGAAACGAAGAGACCATAAACGTTTATAACTGGGGAGACTATATTGATCCTGAGGTATTGGACCTGTTTGAGGAGGAATATGGTGTTAGGGTGGTATATGACACATACGCTACCAACGAAGACCTTTATGTAAAGATGAAGCAGGGTGGAAGCAGCTATGACGTTGTAATCCCATCAGACTATATGATTGAGAGAATGATCAGGGAAGACCTTCTGATGGAAATAAACATGGACAATATAAGCATGTTTGAAAAGATTGATGACAGATTCCTAAATCTTGACTACGACCCTGACAACAGCTACTCTGTGCCATACATGTGGGGAACCGTTGGAATAATCTATAATACCACCATGGTGGATAGACCTTTAACCAGCTGGGAAGACCTATGGGACGAGGAGTTCGAAGGCGAGATAATTATGCTAAACAGTCAAAGAGACACACTTGCCGTAGCACTTAAAAAATTGGGCTACTCCATGAACACCAGAGATATTGGAGAGCTTGAGGAGGCCAGGGATGAGCTTATAAGACAAAAGCCAATTGTATATGCTTATCTTGGGGATGAGGTAAAGGATGTAATTGTCGGTGGAGAAGCTGCAATTGCGGTTGTCTGGTCAGGGGATGCAGTGGCCATGATGGATGAAAATCCTGATTTGGAATACGTAATTCCATCAGAGGGAACAAACCTATGGTTCGATGCCATGGTAATCCCAGCAAATGCACAGAATCCAGAGGCTGCAGAACAATTCATTGACTTTATGACCAGACCTGAAATAGCTGCAATGAATGCAGATTATATTGGATACTCATCACCAGTGCCTGAGGCTGTTGAAATGCTGGATGAAGAAATCCAAAACAGTCCGGTTGCTTATCCATCTGAGGAAATGCTTGAAAACACAGAGGTCTTCAAGGATCCTCAGGACATTATTAGTGAATATGACAGAATATGGACTGAAATAACAAGTGCACAATAAATGATTTTGATGGTAACTTCTTGAAACAGGAGGTTACCATCTTTTTTGATTTAATGGTATAATGTACCCATAAGTGTGTAAAACTTAGTAGGAAGAGTGACTACCAAATAACTGGAGGAGGTAATGCTATGCATTTAAGCTTTTTTGGAGCAGCACAAATGGTAACAGGTTCCAATTATCTGTTGAATACCAAAAATCATAATATTGTCATAGATTGCGGATTGTTTCAAGGAAATCAGGAAACTGAGAAATTGAATTACAAGGAATTTCCATACGATCCGGCATCAATTGATATTTTGATACTGACCCATGCTCATATAGATCATAGCGGTCGAATTCCCAAGATGGTCAAGGAAGGCTTCAGGGGGAAGATAATATCAACGAAGGCAACCTACGACCTTTGTGGTGTCATGCTTTTGGATAGCGCCAAAATACAGGAATATGATGCAGAGTGGGAAAACAAGAAAAGAAAAAGGAGGGGAGAGCCCTCAATAGAGCCTCTCTATACAATGGAGGATGCTGAGCATAGTCTGAAATACTTTGAGCCCCATCTGTATGAACAAAAGATAGATATCAATGGAGAAATATCCTTGCGATTCAAGGATGCAGGCCATATCCTAGGCTCATCGATTCTTGAGCTATGGATTACAGAGGATGAAAAGACCACAAAGCTTGTATTCTCTGGAGACCTTGGAATGCCTGACAGACCAATAATTAGAGATCCCCAATACATTGACGAGGCGGACTACCTTGTGATTGAATCGACCTATGGGGACAAGGATCATCCACCAATGAAGGAAAGTACAGAAAAGTTGATCGAGATAATTGATGAGACTGCCAAAAGAGGCGGAACCGTATTGATACCTTCCTTTGCTGTTGGAAGGACTCAAGAGCTGATTTATGAGCTGAACAGGTACTACGAATACAATAACATAAAATCATACATGCAAATACCAATATACATTGACAGTCCAATGGCCTTGAATGCAACAGAGGTTTTCCAGAATAATGCTGGAACCTTTGACCAGGAGACCACTGATCTTATCCTAAAGGGAGACAATCCCTTCACATTTAAGAACCTTAATTATGTGAAAACAGTGGAGGAGTCCATGGCCTTGAATGAGGCAGACTTCCCCAAGGTAATCATTTCAGCAAGTGGAATGGCCACAGCAGGCAGAATAAGACACCATCTCAAGCATAACCTTTGGAATCCAAAGAACAGCTTGGTCTTTGTAGGCTATCAGGCCGAGGGATCTCTGGGAAGAATACTGCTTGATGGAGTCAAGAAGGTTAAGCTTCTTGGAGAAGAGATACATGTGGGACTTGAAATCTATGACCTTGAAGGATTTTCAGCGCATGCAGACAGGACATTTATGCTTAATTGGATAGACAAGTTTGAGAAAAAGCCAAAGAAAGTCTTTATAGTCCACGGTGAAAGGGAAACAGCCAAAGCCTTCTCAAAACAGATTGAGGAAAGGTTTGGGCTTAAGACGATTATTCCAAACATGGGGAATTCTTACAAGATTGACATTGATGCAATTGAGGTTGAAAAAGGGATAACAATAGAACCGGAGATCCTAAGGGAGGATATTGCAAAGGAACTACAGAATGTTTACGAACAATTCAATTCCCTGATGAGCAGATCTAATGGGCTTTTTGAAGAGGAACTGCTGGAAAATGACTATGATTTGCTGAAGAACAGACTTTTGGAGCTGCAGAGTCAACTAATGGACATAAATATATTAATTGGAAAATAGGAGGAATATATCTAAATGAAGTATCTAACAAACCTATCAAACAACCCGAACTACAACCTGGCATTTGAGGAGTATTGCTTTAAAAATCTGCCCAGGGAGGAGGATTTTGTATACCTCTGGATCAATGGTCCCGCAATAATCGTGGGTAAGAATCAGAATACATTGGAAGAGATCAACAGCGAATATGTCAAGGAGAATGATATAAAGATTGTAAGGAGAATAACCGGCGGAGGTGCTGTATACCATGATCTGGGGAATTTGAACTTTTCAATATACACCAACTCCAAAGGGCAGGAAAGAATCGACTTCGGGCAGATCAACATACCCATCCTGAAAGCATTGGAAAAGTTCGGGATTAAAGCTGAGCTGTCAGGCAGAAACGATCTGACTCTTGATGGGAAAAAAATATCTGGAATAGCCCAATCGGTGTACAGGAAAAGGATCCTAAACCATGGGACGATTCTATACGATACGGATATGAGTGTTCTATCAAAGGCACTGAATGTAAAGGCTGACAAAATTGAATCCAAAGGTGTGAAGTCAGTGAGGTCAAGGGTCACAAATATTAGACCCTACATGGAGAAAGATGCATCCATTCTTGAGTTTAAGGACATGCTCCTGAAGCACATTTTCCAGTATCATGACGAAGAGATGGAAGAGTATGTGCTAAGTCAGGAGGAGCTTGACGGAATACAAAAGCTTTATGAGGAGAAGTACTCAACCTGGGAATGGAATTACGGAGAGTCACCGGATTTCGGATGGAAGAATTACAAGAGATTTCCTGCAGGATCAGTTGAGGTTAGACTTGAGATAAAGCATGGTATCATAAATGATGCCAGAATATTTGGGGATTTCTTTGGAACCAAGGATGTGGACGATCTTGTGGAAAAGCTCAAGGGCTTGAGATATGACAAGGATTATGTTCAGGAATTTTTGGAGAAAATCAGCATCTCTGATTACTTCAGCAATATGACCAATTCTGAATTTATGGAGCTTTTATTTGATTAAATCCATGGGAGATGAAATGATTGAACCCAAGTGAAACCATTACTATACAAACTGTAGACAATAAACGGCAGCTCAATAGGTTCGTTAGGTTTCCATACAGCCTATATGAAGGTGATGCGGGCTGGGTCCCACCTTTGGTGGGAGACAACATGAAATACGTTCAAGGTGAAGGCAACTATCTGAATCAATCCGGACCAAACCAAAAGATAATTGCAACAAGGAATGGAGAGGTTTGTGGAAGGCTATTGGTGGGAATAAATGAGCATCTTAATCATCACAAGAACCTGAAGGATGGTTATATATCACTATTTGAATGTGTGAATGACCAGCAGGTTGCCGACACTATGCTTGATTACGCAGAGGAATGGTTGCGCCAAAGAGGCATGGAATATGTCAAGGGACCACTGTCTATCCCTGGAGGGGATGATAACAGGGGATTCCTGATTGATAACTTCAAGGATTCAACCTTGATAATGAACACATACAACAAACCCTACTACCCGGACCTGTTTGTAAAATATGGCTTTCAGAAGTATTGTGATGTATATGCATATAAAAGTGACAGTGCAAATGAAAACATAAAAAGATACGAAAAGATTGCTCCCTACGCCATGGAAAGATATGGATTCAGGGTAGATCCAATTGACCTGAAGAAGATTGACAGGGAGATGAAGGATGTAAAAAGAGTAATAGATCAGGCCATGCCTTCACATTGGGAGGATTTTCTGCCGCCAAATGACGAGGAGATTGACATTATTGCAAAGCAGCTTGTACCATATGCGGATCCGGATTTGATCTATATCGCAAGAACAGTTGAAGGTGAACCCATTGGCTTCAATATCGCATTGCCTGATTACAATGAGGTTCTAGCAAAGATGAAAGGCCATTTGCTGCCTTTTGGGATCATAAAATATCTGTACTACAAGAATAAGATAAGAAAGATCAGATTCTTTGTCCTTTTTGTAGTTCCTGAGTTTCAGAAAAAGGGAGTTTCATCAGCAATTTACTGGAATACCTTTAGGGCAGCCGTCAAGAAGGGATATGATTTTGTTGAGGGGTCCACAATATGGGATTACAATGAGCCTATGAAAAGAGATATAGAGAAGTATGGCGGAGAAATATATAAAACCTATAGGCTGTACAAAAAAAGACTTTCGGGCCATTATGGTTCAAAAGGGGAGGAGTAGGATGAAAAAGGCTATACTAGTTATAATTTTGCTGTTGCTGATCGCTGGAGTTGCAGGTTTTTTTCTGGCGCCAGGATATCTGGACAAGACCCACAATGATGATCCCGTAGAGCTTGTGGTCCAACGGGGTGATACCCTTCATTCGGTTTCAGAGAGACTTTATGAAGCAGGTGTAATAAAAAGCAGGCTGTGGTTCAGATACAATGGCCAGGAAATTGCTTCAAGTATTAGACCGGGGACATATACCATTGACAGGGGAATGTCCATAGATGATGTATATGAAATTATACAGGTTGGTGAGCAGGAGATTCAGGTTAGCGTCACCTTTCCGGAGGGCTTCATACTATACCAGTTTGCGGAGAAGGTAGAGGAAACCGGACTTGGAACAATGGAGGAATTCATTGAGGAGACTGAAAGGGTATATCAGGATAGGTACTCAGATAGCTTTGAGAATGAGCTACTATATTTCAGCCTGGAGGGATATCTGTTTCCCGAGACCTATAATTTTTCCACAAAGGGAACCATTTCTCAGATTGTTGAGAGATTGGTGGATACCGGTGAAAGTCTCTGGACCGAAGACCTAGATGCAAAAAGAGAAGCCTTGGGGATGACCAGGCATCAGATCATGA
>CAYMHD010000024.1:0-16361 GCA_964390135.1 uncultured Gudongella sp.
TTAAGTTTTAATGCTTGATAGCCAACTAAGTTGTCACTCTGAGCTTGGCGAAGAGTCTTATGACCCTGGCTGGCATCCCAACAAATTGAGAATTAAATGAAGAGGTTTCCCATGAGAAGAATAGATCTGGTTCCAGGAACAGAATACAAAATAATACAGGACAAGGGTCTCTTTTCCTATGGAATCGATGCCATTCTCCTTTCCCATTTCAGCAAGGCAAAGGGAGTTGTTGTGGACCTTGGAACCGGAACGGGAATAATACCCTTGAGAATTGTTGACAGGAAAGGTGTAGACCTTGTATATGGAGTTGAGATCCAGAAAGATGTTTCAAAAATGGCTCAGGAGACAGTAGAGCTGAATTCCCTGCAGGACAGGATAAGGATAATCAATACAGACCTTAAAGAGCTTCCTGAAATGATGGGAAAGGCCAGTGTTGATACAGTGATTACCAATCCACCCTACATGAAGCCAGGTGGAGCCATTGTAAGCAGGGAGGACAATTTCGCAATTTCAAGGCATGAGATTGCAGCAACCCTGGAGGACATTGCAGCTGTAAGCCACTACATACTCAAGCCCCTTGGAAAGCTATACATGGTGCATCGTCCAAACAGATTGGTGGATGTGCTGTGTACTCTGAGAAGCCATGGACTTGAACCCAAATATATGCAGTGGATCCATCCAAAGCCAGGAAAGCAGCCAAACCTATTTCTTCTGGAGGCTGTAAAGGGTGGAAGGAGTGACTTCAAGTACAGGGAGCCCATTGTTGTCTACGACGAAAAGGGAAGCTACAATGAAAAGATTTATGAAATCTATGGAATGGGCAGGTGAGATTGATGGAAGCAGGAACATTATATGTTTGTCCCACACCAATAGGAAACCTTGACGATATAACCCTGAGGGTCCTGAATATCCTCAAAGAAGTTGACCTTATAGCAGCAGAGGATACCAGACATACCTTGAGGCTACTAAATCACTTCGAGATCAAAAAGCCAATGACCAGCTACCACGAGCACAACATCAGGGAAAAGGGCCCCAATCTTATCCGCCACCTGCAGGAGGGAAAGACAATAGCCCTGGTATCAGATGCAGGAATGCCTGGCATATCAGATCCGGGACAGGACCTTATAAGGCTGGCCATCGAAGAAGGCATCCAGGTTGAAGGACTCCCGGGACCCTCTGCAGCCCTTCTGGCACTTGTAATATCAGGACTTCCAACTGAAAAATTCGCATTTGAAGGCTTTCTGCCTTCAAGGAGTACAGATAGGAAGAAGGTCCTGGAAGAGATCAGGGATGAGATGAGAACCCTGATTTTCTACGAGAGCCCCCACAGAATCACCAGCAGCCTGGAGGATATGGTTGATATCCTCGGTGACAGACAGGCTTCCCTTTCAAGGGAGCTGACCAAGCATTTTGAGGAGACCATCAGAGGTGGTCTGAGTATGATCCTGTCAGTTGCCCAGGAGAGAAACCTAAAGGGTGAGATGGTCCTTGTTGTCAGTGGTGCTGAGAAAGCTGAGCCTGAGCAAATTGACATAAAGAATGAGCTTAGAAAGCTGGTGGAGGGTGGAATGAGCAAGAAGGAAGCCGTTAAGGAGCTTGTAAGGGTCCACGGAGTACCCAGAAACCAGGTTTACCAGGAAAGCCTGGACCTGGATTAGGGTATAAAAAAAGCATCCGAAATGTATGGAGGCAGCTTTTTATGATACTCATGTACGGAAATTTCAGTATAAGAAGTAGTGGAAATTTCCTATTAGTAATAAAAAAACACTCGGTATTACCCGAATGCTTTTTTATGTGGTCCTATTTTGCCGAAAGCTCCTCTAGGCAGCCTTGGCAGATGTTCTTGCCTTTGAAATCCTGCACACCCTTGGATTCTCCACAAAAGATACATGATGGGGAAAACTTCCGAAGAATTACCTTATCCTCATCTACAAATATCTCAAGAGGGTCCTTGACCTGGATGTCAAGATTTCTTCTGAGCTCGATAGGAATAACCACTCTACCTAGCTCATCCACTTTACGGACGATACCTGTGGATTTCATCTAACCACCTCCCAATTAGGTTAACATAATAACCTAGCCAAAATATTACCATACTTTCCAAAAAAAGTCAATAACTTTGAAGTGTTATCACAATAAAGTGAGGTAAGAAAATGTACTCATTAAACACTGAACTTAAATCAAAACTCCAGAGCATAAATACAGCCATACAGGAAAAGTATGGGTTGATCCTTGATGGAGACAAAAAAAGACTAAGGGACTTTATTGCTTCTGAAGTTGGACTAATAAAGGAGATAGCTCCCCTATCATCAGAGGAGCTTGCAGACCTTGAGAAAAGGGGTGGAATTTGTGGTGTGGATGGCTCCAGCAATCGGGCAGGAGGAAACTTCCCACATTTTATAGAGATTTATCAGGCCCTGGCACTGACAACAATAAGGAGAGGGGACCCTCTGTACCTGGCTGAAGTATACACTCCTGTAATCACCGATGGAGAGGATGAGGATGGTGAAAAGAGGGAGGAGCAGAAGAACCAGAAGCTGGCAGGTCTTGAGGTTCAGGCTGCAATAAAGGCTGTACAGGTCCACAGGCCCTATGCAATACTCATGGACGGTGGACTGATCAGATACAATATCTATGCAGGTGAAATCTGGGATGAGCTGGTTCAGCTGTGTGAGGAGACGGGGACAATCCTCCTTGGTGTGATAAAGGATATAAAGACAAAGGTCATAGGTGACCAGCTTAAAAGTAAATACCCAGACCTTAAGGGAAGCCTCTATGACAGGGAACTGCTTTTCGGCCTTCTGGAATACAGGGACCTGCTTCTTATAGATGAGGCCGTAAGCAAGAAGGAGCCCATGGGCTACAGCTCGGCATTTCTGAGAAGCTCACTTTCCCCCATGACCATAGGCCTGGATATAATCGAGAGCCAAAGGGACCATTTGACCCAGATGGCAAGGCTTGTACTGTCACTTACACCCCAGAACAGCCGGGGAGTCCCCCTTTGGATCGACATTGTGGACAAGGAGGTCAAGATTTCAGACCAGATGATGAAGGGAATGCTGGAAAGGTATCTTGATCGGGGAGTCTATGAAAGATTCTTTGTATCGGAGAGGGATAAGAGAAATTGAGAAGACAATTCTCAATTCTCAATTCACAATGCACAATTGATGACAAGAAATGTGCAGTTAAGATTTTAGAAGTAAGAGGTAATATGCTGGTAGATTCGTGGCTCTAAAAATTTGAAATAATATGGCTGGAACCAATAATATTATAAGTTTTCAATCGTAAAAAATTAGGACTTAAAGAATTTTTTCATTGTGAATTGAGAATTGTGAACTGTGAATTATTAAGTGGGGTGTTAAAACATGAAGGTTGTAGGAATAACAACACAGCAGGAATTTTACGTAGGCTCAAAGGAGAGAAACTTCCGCATAAACGAGTTTCTCCTTATCCAGGACCCCTTCCAGGAGGACCTGATCGGCGAGGTGGTGGAGGCCAGGACCTTCAACCGCTACATCCCCCTGGACATCGGAGGGGACTTTGTTGACAATGCAGTCCTTGAAAGCCTAAGGGCCCTCGGCTACGATGTGGATGAGGACACAATCTATATCGCAAAGGTCAGGCTGCTCAACGAGGCCCTTTACCCCGTGCAGACAGGCTCTGATGTTAGGCTGCCAAAATTTCACGAAATCAAGGACATCATGCTGAAGACAGATCCTGAAAACGGTCTGGTTTTGGGAGTAATCAGAAACACTGATGATGTGGCACAGGATATGGACGAGAACCTGAAGAATATCCTCTACACCTTCGAGGAGGGAGGACTTAAAAGGCAACGGGAGCTTCCATTCATAATGGACTACAGGTCAATGCACCACTATCCCCACATTGGGGTCTTTGGGGGCTCAGGCTCAGGGAAATCCTTCGGTCTCAGGGTCCTCCTTGAGGAAATCATGAAGAAGGAAATTCCAACAATCGTTCTGGACCCACATTTTGAGATGGACTTTTCCGAAACCCCTGAATATCTTGAGGATGGAGAGGAGGATTTCACATCCCTGTTTTCATGCCTTCAGGTTGGAGCTCATGTTGGAGTCAGGTTTGAGGACCTTTCCGCTGGAGACCTGAAGAATCTTCTTGATGCAGCCAGCCCTCTTTCAGATGCAATGAACGGGGTTGTGGATGTGATGTTCAAAAGGAGGGACTCCTTCACAAGCTTTTTGGGGAGGCTTGAGGGACTTACGGAAGCCCAGGAGGAAGGGTCCCTGGAGAGGATAGAAAGAAGGATAGCAGGTGCCACCTCCCAAAGTGAAAGGGAAGGGTGGGAGGACAGGAAGGACTTGTATCTTTCCTATGACAAGACCTGCAACTACAATTCGGTAAAGGGTGTTCTCTGGAGACTCAGAAGACTTTCAAATGAAGGAATTTTCTCCAAGGACAGCAGGGAAATCGAGAACAAGCTCCAGGACGGCAAGCTTGTAGTGATCCAGGGAAGCACCAGGATCCTCCAGGTTTATAGCACATATCTACTAAACAACATCTACCACAAGAGACGGGACTACAAGGATTCACTTTATAAAAGGGAGGCAGGAGACTACTTTCCGCCATTCATTATCGTCACTGATGAGGCTCACAATTTCGCTCCCAAGGGCTATGATTCACCTTCAAAATCCATACTGAGGGAAATATCCCAGGAGGGTAGAAAATATGGAGTTTTCCTGATTCTGGCAACCCAGAGGCCTACGCTTCTTGACGAGACAATCACGGCTCAGCTGAACACCAAATTCATATTCAGGACAGTCCGTGCATCGGATATAGATACGATCAGGGAGGAAACCGACATCACCCATGAGGAGGCAAAGAGGCTACCCTACCTTAGGACGGGAGATGTGTTCATATCATCGGCCCTTATGGGAAGAACCCTCTTTGCAAGGGTAAGGGCTGCCTACAGCTCAAGTCCCCATACCCTGAACCCCTTTGACGAGCTTAGGAAGCAGGCAAGGGAGGACGAGGAAAAGTACCTTGAACTGATAATGAACAAGCTGCCAATCATGGAATCGGACCTTCTTGGAGTCATTCAGGAGTTGGAAAAGGAGGAGGGAGTGATTATGACCCTTGGCAGACTGGAAGAAAAGCTCCAATTGTTGGCAAAAAAGAATTATATCCAGAAAGAAGACACATTTTTGGGGTATAGATATACAAAGGTATAGCTATACCTTTATTTACAATTGCTCAAGTTAGAGTGAATGATAACCTGGAAATCGAATGGAGGGCTGGATATGACCGAAAGAGATGAAGTTAAATACTTCTACATAGATGACGGAGAGCTGGATGCCTACCTCTTCCACGAGGGAACCTTCTACAGGGCCTATGAGTTCATGGGGGCGCATCCTTACAAGAAGGGTAGAAAGAAAGGACACCGGTTTGTGGTTTGGGCTCCAAGGGCCAGAGAGGTTTACCTTACCGGGGATTTCAACCGATGGCATGAGTGGAGCCTTCCCATGGAGAGAATACCTGGCAGCGGAATCTGGTCAATTGTTGTCCAGGACGTCCAGGATTATGACAAATACAAGTACAGGATTATTGCTGAGACCGGAGAGGTTAGGTACAAGGCAGACCCATTCGCCTTTCATGCAGGGACAAGGCCTGAAACCGATTCCAAGGTGTACGATATAAAGGGTTTCAACTGGCAGGACAGGAAGTGGATGAGGACCAGAAAGGACAACCTACACAACTCACCGGTATCAATATATGAGGTGAACCTTCTTTCCTGGAAGATGAAGGAGGGAGCCATACCCTATTCCTACAGAGACCTGGCTGACGAGCTGGTGAGATATGTTAAGAAAATGGGCTACACCCACATTGAGCTGATGCCTGTTGCGGAGCATCCCCTTGATGCCTCATGGGGCTATCAGGTGACGGGATACTTTGCACCAACCAGCAGGTTTGGAAGTCCAAAGGACTTCATGTACCTGGTTGACCAATGCCACCAGAATGACATTGGGGTAATTCTTGACTGGGTACCTGCACACTTCACCAGGGACGACCATGGTCTGGCCAGATTCGACGGTACCTACTGCTTTGAATCTCTGGACCGGAACAGGGCGGAGAACGACCAGTGGGGAACCCTTAACTTCGACTATTCAAAGCCTGAGGTCTTGAGCTTCCTTATTTCAAACGCACTTTACTGGCACGATTACTACCATATAGACGGACTGAGGATCGATGCTGTTGCCTATATGCTCTACCTGGACTTTGGTGGAAGGGACATAAGAAATCAGTACGGTGGAAGGGAGAATGTCGAAGCCATTGAATTCATAAAGAGGCTTAACTCCATAATATTTGAGAACTATCCGGGCACCATGATGATAGCGGAGGAATCCACAGCCTGGCCAAAGGTAAGCCATCCTCTAGACGAAGGTGGTCTGGGCTTCAACTACAAGTGGAACATGGGCTGGATGAATGACACCTTGAAATACATGGAGCTGGATCCAATATACAGGAAGGACCATCACCAGGCACTGACCTTCAGTATGATGTATGCCTTTTCCGAAAGGTTCATACTTCCTCTGAGCCATGACGAGGTGGTTCATGGGAAGCGTTCACTCCTGGACAAGATGCCAGGCTTCTACGAGGATAAATTCGCAAACCTCAGATTGCTTTACCAATACATGTACGCCCACCCCGGCAAGAAGCTCCTCTTTATGGGAGGGGAATTCGGCCAGTTCATTGAGTGGAGGGAGTACGAGGGTCTGGACTGGCATCTTCTGGACTATGAAATGCACCAGAAGCTCCACAAATACGTCAAGGACCTAAACAAGCTCTACATGGAGGAGAAATGCCTGTTCGAGGTGGATACATCCTATGATGGATTCCAGTGGATTGAGCACCAGAACTGGCAGGAAAGCATAATCTCCTTTGAAAGGATAGACAAGGATGGAAACAGACTGGTCTGCATATTCAACTTTACGCCTGTACCAAGACCCAACTATCCAATTGGGGTCTTGGAGGAGGGAACCTATCGAACCGTATTTACAAGTGACCATCAAAGATATGGTGGAAATACCAAGAGAATCAAAAGCTACAAGGCAACAGACGAAAAGTTTCACGACAGACCGTACAGCATTAGAGTTGAGCTACCCCCTCTTGGGGCAATGTATCTGAAGCTGAAGGAAGAAAAAAGGACAGGAGGGAAGTAATATGATTGAAAGCAAGGTAGTAGCAATGCTTCTGGCCGGAGGTCAGGGCTCCAGACTAAAGACTTTGACGAAAAAAATAGCCAAACCCGCAGTGCCCTTTGGTGGCAAGTACAGAATCATAGATTTTGCCTTGAGTAATGCAGCCAATTCAGGGATCGATGACATCGGTATACTTACCCAGTACAAGCCGTATCTTCTTAACTCACACATTGGAATAGGCTCATCCTGGGACTATGACAGAAATATGGGTGGTCTTAGGATACTGCCTCCCTTCACTTCAGAGGACGGTGGACGATGGTACACGGGAACTGCAAATGCAGTGTTTGAGAACATAGACTTTCTGGACGAGATGAATCCTGAGTATGTGCTTATACTTTCAGGTGACCACATTTACAAGATGGACTATTCGGAGCTTTTGCGAGCACATAAGGAAAAGGGAGCAGATGTTTCAATCGCGGTAATGGAGGTTCCTTGGGAGGATGCATCCAGGTTTGGGATTGTCAATGTGGATGAAGAGAACAAAATCGTGGAGTTCGAGGAAAAGCCTGAGAATCCAAAGAACAATATGGCATCAATGGGAATCTACATGTTTGATTGGAAGGAACTGAGGGAGTACCTGATAAAGGATGATGAAAATCCCGATTCTGACAATGACTTTGGAAAGAACGTACTTCCCATGATGCTGGAGGAAGGCAAGAAAATGTATGCCTGGGTGTTTGACGGCTACTGGAAGGACGTTGGAACTGTAAAAAGCTATTGGGAAGCCAACATGGACCTTCTGGACCCGGGCAATACCCTGGACATTTATGACAAGGACTGGAGAATCTACACAAGAACCAGAAACCTTCCACCACAGTACCTTGCAAGAGGTTCGGTTGTGAAGAACGCACTGGTCAACGAGGGCTGCTATATCAGGGGGACCCTGAAGAACAGCATACTTTTCAGCGATGTGATCATAGAGGAGGATGCTCTTGTAATCGACAGTGTTGTCCATTCCGACTGTGTCATAGAGAAGGGCGCCAAGGTATACAGGGCGGTCATCTCAGAGGGTATGACAGTCAAGGCGGGAGAGGTTATCGGACAGGAAGGCTCGGAGAACATTTACCTAGTCTCTGATGAAGGAATCTCAGTGGAATAAGGAGGCGAAAAGGATGGAAAAATGTCTAGGAATAATTAGCGGTGCAAACATAGAAAACAACTTTGGAGCCCTTTGTGTCCACAGGCCGGTGTACATGCTACCCTTTGCAGGGAGGTACAGACTCATCGACTTCAGCCTATCAAATATGGTCAACAACGGGATACGGACAGTTGCTGTATATACAGGTGAAAAGGTAAGGTCAACAATGGACCATGTGGAGGATGGAAAGGCATGGGACCTGAACAGGAGGTTCAACGGGCTCTTCCTCTTTCCGCCGGTAAGTCATGGCCTGTCAGCAAAAAGGACAGGAGAGATTCCCCAGTACTATACAACAAAGGACTTCTTTGAGCAGGCAAAGGAGAAATACGTATTCATAAACCACCCCAACATACTGGCCAAGGTGGACCTTACTGAAGCCTTCAAATTTTTCAGGGAGAGTGAAGCAGATATCACCTTCATATACAAGAAGCAACAGGATCCCTTTGGTGAGTATGTGAACACTCACAAGATGAATCTGGCTGATGATGGAACCGTCCTTAACATAGGGACAAATCTGGGTACTGAAAGGGAATTCAACATGTATCTGAAGATGGGATTTTTGAAGAAGGACGTGTTCATGAAGCTTGTTAAGGAGGCCATCGAAAGAGGGGAATCTGATAACCTTCTGGAGACCATACTGATGAACAAGGATAAATACAAGATCAACAGCTACGAGTTCACGGGACATGTTGAAAACATAAGGAACCTTAAGAGCTTCTATGATGCCAACCTGAACCTTTTGAAGAAGAACATAGCAAGAGAGCTTTTCTATACAAACGGTACAATATTCACAAAGACCAAGGATGAGCCATCAACCCTCTATACTGAAGACTCAGTGGTCCAGAATTCCCTGGTCGCAAACGGATGCGTAATAGAAGGAACCGTTGAGAATTCAATAATATTCAGGGGAGTTAAGATCAAGAAGGGTGCAATTGTCAAGAATTCGATAATCATGCAGAAATCTGAAATCCATGAAAATGCAGCGGTCATAAACTCCATTATGGACAAGCAGGGAATCGTTGGAGAGGACATAAGAATAGCCGGAAGCATGCTTATGCCGTTTATAGTGGAGAAGAAGCAGGTAATCAGAAAGGATTGATGGGGAATGAAAATATTATTTGTAGCCTCTGAAATGGCTCCCTTCGCAAAGACCGGAGGCTTGGCCGATGTGGCGGGCTCACTGCCCTTTGCCCTTCAGAGGGAGGGACACCAGGTGTCTGTGGTTCTTCCCCTTTATTCAAGGATTGGTGAGAATTTCAGACAGAAGATGAAAAAGGTCAAGGAATTTTACGTGGACCTGGATTGGAGACACCAGTATGCAGGAATCCATCTCTACCAGGAGGATGGTTTGGATGTGTATTTCATAGACAATGAGTACTACTTCCACAGGCATGCCCTCTATGGTATGTATGACGACGGTGAAAGGTTTGTATTTTTCAACAAGGCAGTGGTTCAGATGATCAAGGAGCTTGATCTTGAAACTGATATCGTCCATGCAAATGACTGGCACACTGGTCTGATACCCTTGTATATAAAGGATTTTTCAAGGGGTCAGGAATACTACAGAAGCATAAAGACAGTATTCACAATACACAACCTCAAGTACCAGGGCATATTTCCACCGGAGATCCTTGGCCTTGCAGGATTATCAACCGAGTACTTTCACGAGGAAGGCCTCAAGTACTATGAAATGGTGAATTTCATGAAGGCTGGAATTGTATACTGTGACGCCCTGACGACGGTGTCACAATCCTATGCCCAGGAGATAAAATACGAGTTTTACGGAGAAAGCCTCCAGGGGATAATAAGAAGACATGAATACAAGCTGATGGGAATAATAAATGGTATAGACTATGATCTATACAATCCTGAAACCGACAAGAGGATACCCTATCACTATTCCGTAGAGGATCCGGAAGACAAGGCCAGGAACAAGGAGGCCCTCCAGAGGACCTTTGGACTTCCCCTGAAGGAGGATGTACCGGTTCTATCCATGGTATCCAGGCTTGTTGATATGAAGGGCCTTGACCTGGTGAGATACATCCTTGATGAGCTTCTTCAGGAGGATATCCAGGTTGTTGTCCTTGGAACGGGAGAAAAGGAATACGAGGATATGTTCAGGCACTTCCAGTGGAAGTATCCCGACAAGATGGGAGCACATATCTACTTCAACGAGGAGGAGGCCCATCTTGTATATGCAGGCTCGGACATATTCCTGATGCCTTCAATGGCAGAGCCCTGCGGCATATCCCAGCTTATTGCCCTAAGGTACGGAACGGTACCCGTTGTCAGGGAGGCTGGAGGCTTGAAGGACACCGTAATACCCTACAATGAGTTCACCCAGGAGGGAACAGGCTTCTCATTTGCAAACTACAACGCCCATGAGCTGCTCCACACCATAAGGAGAGCTCTGGAGGTATATTCAGACAAGGATTCCTGGGATGGACTGGTTAAAAGGACAATGAAGGCCAAGCACGATTGGGAGAAATCCTCAATGGAATACACAAGACTCTACAATACACTGCTGCACCAGAGGTGGTAATATGACTATTTTAGAGGAAAGACCGGAGGAAGAGATTCAGAAGATTCTCTATCAGCATGGCGCTGTCACAATACAGGAGGCATCCTCCAAGGAGCTATACAGAGCTGTAAGCTACCACATAAGGGAGACCATTGGAAGACAGATGTCCCGGACAGAGAAAAACAGCAGAGAGGGAATGACCATGGTATACATGTCCATGGAGTACCTTCCGGGCAGTCTGTTGAGAAAGAACATAGATTACCTGGATAAAGGAAAATCCCTAGAGGAAGCCCTCCAAAAGAGAGGGCGTAGTCTCCGTGACCTTATTTTGGAGGACAGGGAGCTGGGTCTTGGTTATTCTGACATCGGCTACCTTTCAAATGGACTTATGGATACATTTGCAAGTGGTTCATACAATGCAATCGGCTATGGCCTTCTCTACAGAGAAGGCTATTTCCGTCAGGAAATAGAAAATTTCCAGCAGCTGGAAAAACCCGACAACTGGTGGGTCAGGGGCAAGAACTGGCTCTACAAGGGAGACAAGAAATACAGGGTTACAACAGGAGGAAGGGTAGACATCTCCATGGGGGACAAGGGCCTTGTGTTCACCACTTCAGATACTGAGGAGCTTGTCCTCAGATACTACGACCTGCCATACCTTGGCTACAGAAATGGATTTTGCAACCGCCTAAGGCTTTTCGACCATGAAACCATAACCAGAAGGATAAAGCCCCTTGACTCTACGGCTGAAAACAGGAAGGAAAGGTTCAAGCAGGAATACCTCCTGGTTTCAGGAGCCCTTCAGGATGTTATAAAAACACACCTTTCCAATGGAAGGGAAATAGAAACCCTAAATGATCATTTTCTCTTCCTTATGATGGACACAAATCTCCTCTTGGCAATACCAGAGCTTATGAGGATACTTGTGGACCAGTACAAGCTGGAGTGGGACGATGCCTGGGAGATAAGCTCATATGCATTTTTCTACACACCCCTGGTACCACTTGAGGACACCCTGCTGACCCTGGAAGGAAAGATCTTCAGGGAATGGCTTCCCAGGCTTTGGATGGTCCTTGAGGAAATTCACCACAGATACCTGAACAGGCTGAAAAGCACAGGAGAGGTGGAGGAGGGAATAAAATCCTCTGGCATCCTTTGGGATGACCAGGTAAGGCTCTACAACATCCCTGGAGCTGGAGTCTATGAAGGGCCGCCAATAGGACATCCCTTGGCGGTATCCCATAGAAGATGGATACTGTCAGGAAACCCTCCTTTGAGGGACCTTATTGAGGATTATCTTGGGGAGGACTTTGTGGAAAATCCGGAAGTGGTAAGAAGGCTTCTAAAAATGGAGGATGACAGGGACCTGCTTCACAAGGTTGCAGCTGTTAAGGAAAGAAACAAAAAGCTCCTTTGTGAGGAGCTCTACAGAAAAGAGGGCATAGTCCTGGACCCAAATACCATTTTCCACGGCTATCTCAAGGATATCTCAGCCTCCAACAGGCAGCTCCTCATGCTCCTTTGGATACTGGACTCATACCTGATCCTAAAGGATAATCCAAACCTTGATATGGTTCCAAGAACCATATTCATGGGTGGTAAGGCTTCGACAAACGATTTTGAAGGCAAGGAGATAATAAGGCTTGCAAACAGATTGGCTCATGTGATCAACGGGGACAAGACCATAAGGGAGAAGCTGAAGCTTATATTTGTACATGACCTTTCACTGAAAAAGGAGGAGTTCTTGTATCCGGCCCTGGACATTACCCATTCCCTTACAACACCTACAAAGGGGGGACTGCATTTGGCCGGACTTACGGCAATGATCAACGGAGCCGTGGCAATTGGCAGCAGGGAAGAGACCAACGAGCTTCTTCGAGGCTACACCATCGACAGCTCAATAGAGCTTTTTGGAATAACCTCTGATGAAGTGATAAGATGCTATAATACAAAGGAATACAATTCACAGGAATACTACTATCTTAATAAGGATGTAAGAAGGGCGGTGGATGCCCTTCTAGGCAAGAAGGATATAATAGCTGAAGGTGAGTTTAGGGGAATCCACGACATGCTCCTTAAATACAATGACAACAACTTTGTCCTGAGGGACTTTAGGGAGTATAAAAGGTGGATTCAGACCATGGAAGCGGACTACCTGACCGGTGATAAATGGACCGCAAAGATGCTGCATAACATAGCCTTGATAGGTGAATTTGCATCTGATGTTGTTGTTTCAAGGTATGCAAAGAAATTGTGGCAGACATCCAAATAGGAGGATCAGATATGTCAGTACACATGAAGATAACCACAGACAAGAAGCTTGGGATGGATTACAGCCCTGAAAGGACCAGCTTCAGGGTGTTCTCCCCTGTGAGAAGCGATATAAGCCTGAGGGTATACGAGAACTCCAGAAGCATTAGGAGGAAGGAATACCCCATGAAAAAGGAGGAGGACGGAACCTTCTTCATAGAGATAGGGGGAGACCTAAAGGGCAGGTACTACACCTACATAGTTGAGGGGAAATATGAGGTGACAGACCCCTACAGCGTTGGGTCGTCCTGCAACTCCCTAAGGTCAGCAATAATTGACCTGAGGGACACTGATCCCCAGGGGTGGCATGACCAC
This sequence comes from uncultured Gudongella sp., assembly GCA_964390135.1. Classification (GTDB taxonomy): domain Bacteria; phylum Bacillota; class Clostridia; order Tissierellales; family Tissierellaceae; genus Gudongella. The sequence goes on from CAYMHD010000024.1 coordinate 13,517, forward strand.
TGGGAGCCTGGGGAGATTTCACCAGTTGACGCATTCATATATGAGACACATATCAAGGATTTCACCGGAGACGAAAGCTCGGGAGCAAGCAGACGTGGAACCTATCTGGGAATGGGAGAGAGGGGCACAAGCTACAATGGCCTTAAAACAGGTATAGACCATCTTGTGGAGCTTGGCGTTACCCATGTTCACCTGATGCCGGTAAATGACTTCATTTCAGTCAGGGAGGAAAGGGAATACGCCACAAGGGACGACAACTACAACTGGGGCTATGACCCGGAGCTCTACAACGTCCCGGAGGGGTCATATTCAACGGATCCCCACAGGGCGGAAACAAGGATCAGGGAATTCAAGACCCTGGTCATGGCACTTCATAAGGCGGGATTGAAGGTGGTGCTTGATGTGGTATACAATCACACCTTCAGAAGCAAGGACTCCAATTTCAACATCCTGGTTCCTGATTACTACTACAGGATTACTGATGATGGCTCCTTCTCAAATGGGTCAGGTGTGGGCAACGAGCTGGATACCCAGAACCCCATGACCAGAAGGTTCATATTGGACAGTCTGGAGTACTGGCTCAGGGAGTACAAGGTCGATGGCTTCAGGTTTGACCTGATGGCACTTATCGATATAGATACAGTGGAGATGGCCTTTGAGAGGCTGAGGAAAATAAAGAAGGACGTCTTGATATACGGTGAGCCCTGGATGGGCGGAATAACAACCCTTCCATCACACAAGACAACCTCAAAGGGTAAGCAGGGACGGCTTCATTTCTCCCTGTTCAACGACAATTTCAGAAACGCCATAAAGGGTGATAATGACGGCTACGAGCTTGGATTTGCCCAGGGAAACCTGGACCACAAGAAGGCGACGGAAACCGGTATTGCAGGCTCAATCTTCTATGATGAATCAAGGATTGGCTTTGCATCCATGGCAAGGGAAACCATCAATTATGCAAATTCCCATGACAATCTGATACTGCAGGACAAGCTCCTCAAGGTATTTCCAACAAAGAGCAGGGAAGAGCTCAAGGATTACAATAAATTCATCCATGCAATTCTGATCCTGTCCCAGGGAGTACCCTTTATCCATGCAGGGAATGAGTTTCTGCGCACAAAGAATGGAAGGGAGAACACCTACAATGCACCGCTTTCAATAAATGGAATTGACTGGTCCCTAAAGGAGGAGAATCTTGACATTTTCAATTACATCAAGGACCTTATCAGCTTCAGGAAAGAGAGGGCTGAGTTCAGGATGGACCATGCCGATAAAATAAGAAAGAAGCTAAGGTTTATTGACGACGGAGCAAGCTGTCCGGTCATTGCCTACACCATACGGGGAAACGGTGGCTATCTACTGGTTATCCACAATGCGACACAAACCTCCTGCCTCCTGCCTCATTCAGTCATAAAAAGGCATATACAGGCTCAGGATGAAAGAAGGGTAACTGACCTGACAATACGCTGCCTTTTCAACCAGGATGGCCTGGCAAACGGAAAAGGGGAGTTCCTTCATCCCCATGGGATCGAGAACGCCCCTGTCAGCACAAAGGTATTTGAGCTTAAGATAAAGGACTAAAAAAATAGATATCGCAATTTGCGATATCTATTTTTACTAATCAAGAATGTAGACCTTTACATCCCTACGACCGAATCTCATGGCCTCGGCGTTTGAGTTGTAAAACAGGTCGATTTTGTAGCCTTTAATGGCTCCTCCAGTATCTTCAGCTATAGCAAATCCATAATCACTCGATCCATCCAGGGACTCAACATAGAGCCTTGTCCCCAAGGGGATGACGCGAGGATCCACTGCAACGGTTCCAGGTCGTGCAGTTGTTCCTGAGGCTGTGATTCCCCAGCCCGGGTCACCAGGTCTCTTTCCAGTGCTTGCAAAGGAAAGGTCATAGGCGCTGGCATTTAGAATCATTGCCTCCCTAAAGCGCATATCTCCTCTTGATGTGGATACCATATCGTTGGCTCCCCTCTCGATTACCTGAGAGACGGGCTCCGACACAACGGTATCAAGGACTACGACAGACGAAGACATTTCACCATTAACATATATGTCCTTAATGTGTGATCTTTTTGATCCGTCTTTTCCTTCCTGGAGAGTATTTGTAATACCCTTGTCCAGTCTTATGTTATTAACTACCTCTGTTTCAAATGGAATAGAGGTGTTTTCCACTCTCAGCTTTTCCTCAACCTGGAAAAACTCTATTGTGGTATTTGTCCTTACTTCTGAATTCAAGTAGGGTGTTGCAAAATCCTTTGGTCCGATATTTATGTCTGCCTCTTCAAGAATGTCCTCAACCCTTGTGTTGTAGGATGTGACTTCTGTTACATCATCCTTGAAAACAATTGTGTACGTCTTTGGGTTTGTTACGGTAATCTCTAATCCTGATTTCAATAGTGTGTCCAGACCGGGCTCAACAAGAGTATCCCTGTCAAACTCAATCTCCTCGTCCATTAGAAGCTCCTCAACTGTTGATGAATGTGAGACCATCTTTGTAGTCTCACCGTCCACTGTGAGTGTTATTTCTGCCCCCTGGTAGGAACTAACCCCCAATGATATTGTCATTACTATAGCCAGAAGTAAGAGGACCACTACCTTGCTAGCCGTGTTGGCTTTGGTATTGTCCATAATTCTCCTCCTTTAATTTTGTTACAGATTGTAACCAATTTGTAACTATTTGTGATGCTCCATGTATAATAAACCAAAAAAAATACTTTGTCAAATTTTTGCTATTAAATCCGGAATATTCTGACAATATATCGCTGGTAAAAACATGCGTAAATGTTGAAATTGCAGTGAGTAATGTAAATTGATTGTTGTGGCATAAAAA
>CAYMHD010000025.1:0-1899 GCA_964390135.1 uncultured Gudongella sp.
GACCAATTCTACAGACATCCATCTGAAAGACTGAGAGTGATTGGCGTAACCGGTACAAATGGAAAGACCAGCACCACCTACTTCATCAAGCAGATATTTGAGAATGCAGGTAGAAGAATAGGAGTAATCGGGACTCTGGGAGCCGGATTTGAGATGATGGAGAAATCCCTCTTAAACACCACACCTGAATCCCTTGAAATCCAACAGCTTCTTGACGAGATGGACCATCTGGGAGCGGATTATGTTGTAATGGAAACCTCGTCTCAGGGTGTCCATATGGGGCGGGTAGACCATGTGACATTTAGGGGGGGAGTATTCACAAACCTTACGCAGGATCATCTTGATTACCATGGGACGATTGAGGAGTATTACCTGGCAAAGAAAAGATTCCTTCAGATGCCCAAGGATTATGTTGTTGTAAATGGTGATAACCAATATGGTGAAAGATTCTATGCTGAATCACACGATTGGGAAGCAAGAAGAATAAAGTACGGCATGGGAAATGGTCACGATGTAAGGCTTGATAACATCACTTACAATTCCGACACAATCGACTTCACCTTGCAGGTTGAAGGAAAAGTTATGGACTTTACAACCAATCTTGCTGGGGAGTTCAATATATACAATGTTACAGGAGCAATCCTTGTTGCCATCCAGGAAGGGATAGACTATGTGGATATACAAAAAACTGTAAGACACATAGACAATGTTCCCGGACGCATGGAAAGGATTGATGTGGGAAACGGTATTCAGGCGGTTGTTGATTATGCCCACACCCCAGATGGGCTGTACAATGTTCTTTCATCACTTCGAAAATCCTGCAAAGGAAGGCTTATTACCGTATTTGGGGCAGGCGGTGACAGAGATAGGGACAAAAGGCCAGTAATGGGGAGAATAGCATCTGAATTGAGCGATATTTGCATAGTTACCTCAGATAACCCTAGGTGGGAGGACCCTGAAAGGATAATTGACAATGTAGTGGTGGGAATCGAGACCACAAAAAAGGATTACATCCGGATTGTTGATAGGTATGAGGCCTTGAAAAGGGCTATTTCAATTGCTGAAAAGGAGGATATCATACTTGTTGCTGGAAAGGGTCATGAGAAATGGCAATCCATAAAGGGTGAAAAGATGCCCTTTGATGAGAAGAAGATAATTGGCCAGCTTGCAAGGGAGAGATTTGGGAGTTGAGTCTGTATGGGCAGTGTCATTAAAAATCCATTGGGTATAAATATAATGTTAAGTGAGAAAGGAGAATGATATATGGATATGATGGACCTTATGAGCATGTTGTCAAACCAGGAGAATGTAGAGAAGATAAGCGGTCAGGTAGGTGCAGACACTGACAAGGTCAAGAAGGTTGTTGACCTGGGTATACCTACCATTATGCAGGCCATGGGAAGAAATGCCCAGTCAGATGATGGAGCCCAGGCACTTCTGAATGCATTGCAGCAGCATCAGGAGGATGATGTAGAAGGGATGCTTCAGAATCCTTCTGCAATAGACAAAAACGACGGGGAGAAAATTCTGAGCCATATTCTATCTTCCAAGGATGAACAGGTTAAGATGGGCATTGCCAAGGAAGCCGGTCTTGGAAAGGATGAGGTTGGAGGAATATTGTCACAGCTGGCACCCCTTTTGATGGGAGTCATGGGACAGCAACAGAAGCAGCAGGGTGTAGGTACTTCGGGAATAGCATCCCTTGTAACTGACGCACTTGGCAAGAGTGCCAAGGGTGGAATGATGGATATTGCTGCACAGTTTCTTGATAAGGACAAGGATGGCAGCGTAGTGGATGATATTGGCGATATGCTAGGTGGAATGTTTGGGAAGAAGTAACTTGTTATTTTGCACTGTCCCGGGATTATTCTGAGACAGTGTTTTATTTTAATTATCAAT
>CAYMHD010000025.1:1916-16004 GCA_964390135.1 uncultured Gudongella sp.
CCGGAGGATGACTATGGAAGAAAAACTGATTACAAATGAACAATTATCAATGGAGCTTTACCAATCACTTAAAAGAAGAACGGCCATGCGACCCTTGACAATGACAAACAAGAATCTGACTGTAGATGATGCCTATGATATACAGATGAGGAATGTGAAAAGAGCTCTGTCTGAGGGGGAACATCTTACAGGGAAGAAAATCGGTTTGACATCAAAGGGTATGCAGCAGCTTCTTAATATCACCGAGCCTGACTTTGGACACCTGTTCAAGAGCATGGAGGTTGAAAATGGAGGTACGGTTTCCATGAACATTGCCATCCAACCAAAGGTTGAGGGGGAGGTGGCCTTTGTGCTGAAGGAGGACCTGGTTGGCCCAAATGTGACCATTGAGGATGTATATGCAGCCACTGACTATGTATGTGCAGCAATTGAAATAGTGGACAGCAGAATAGAAGACTGGAAAATAAAGCTAGTTGACACCATTGCAGACAACGGATCAAGCGCTCTCTACATCCTGGGGGATAAGAAGCTTGATATTCACGAGATTTCACTTCCTGAGATTGAAATGTCCCTCTACAAGAATGGTGAGCTTGTAAACAGCGGTACCGGCAAGGAGGTCCTTGAAAACCCTGCAATGGGAGTGGCCTGGCTTGCAAACAAGCTGCACGATTTCGGACAATCCCTTAAAAAAGGGGAAGTCATACTATCAGGAGCCTTCACGGCATCTCCGGCAGCTTCTGCAGGGGATGAGTTCAGGTGCGAGTTCAGCCAGCTGGGTAGGGTTGAGGTAAAATTTGAGTAATAAAATAGGGGGAGACCCCTATTTTTTTTCGCCCTTTCCACGTGAATCCAGAAAACTTCTTATTCTGATGCTATCCATAAGGGAGTGAAGGTTACCTGAATCGTTTAGGTCCATACCAATTATTTCGCTGATTCTTGAGATCCTGTACAGTAGAGAGTTCCTGTGTATGAACAAGGCATTGGCAGTCTCCTTTATGTTTTTGTTGTACTCAAGGTAGATACTTAGGGTGTCATAGAAATCCGTATTGTTTTCCCTGTCGTAGTCGAGGAGTTTTTTTAGGGCTGGATTGCAATACTGGGACAGAGGTATCCTTCCTGTGTAGTTGTAGAGAAGATTATAGAAGGAGTAATCCGTATAGCCCAATACTTTTCCTTCCTCGTTGAACAGGTGGGCTTGCTTTATGGATGAAACCGCCTGATTGAAGCATCTCTTGAAATCTGAAATATCATTGAATGGCCAACTAACCCCAATGGAAAGGTCCTCACTGGTCAGGAGCATTTCAAGTGAAGTTTCCTGCTCATGTGAAATTGAAGGGACAAGTATGGCCATGTAGTTCTTGTACTGTACTGAAAATCCTTCCGGGAAAATCCTCTCGAGCTCGACAGAAATAGTTCTTTTCAAATATCTGTTCTCCACGGGCTTGATAAATCTTGCCACCACAACCATCATTTCATCTGGGAATCTGACATCGGTTATGTCTGCTAAATCCAGGGTTTCTGATGTTTTCTCATCATCCAGCAGGCTGTAAAGGATTGTACTTGCAACAGAATTGTCAGTGATTCCATAGGTCTCCTTGATAAAGGCATCCATCAGCATCTTTCCAACTATTGGGAGCTGCTGATAATGGGATTTGTCTATTGGCCGGTGATGGGCAATCATGACTATGCCACCTTTTACGTGACCATCCTGGGTTATTCTTGCTACCAGCTTTGGTTGGATATCACCCGGCAGGGTTATCACCTGGGTTTCTTTTCCTCTTTTCTGCCATTCCCTCATCTCCTTACTGGACTGTACCTTCTTAATGAATTCATAGGAGTACCGTCCTCTTTTTATGTTTTCTGCCCAAAGGGGGTCGGCAATTTCATATACGGTTGAATAGGCAAGGACATTCATGGATGCATCCGCAAGGATAAGAGCATTTCCCAGGAGCCGTGCTGCTGTATTTATTGCAGAAAGAATACTTTTTTCCTCGGTGACATCCCTCCTAAGCTGCAGTAGGGCCCGTTCGGATTTCAGGCTTTCAAAAATCAGATCCTTTGAAAGGTTAAATATTTCTACCATATCATCCTTCTTGATGTAGCCATGGCAGCCTTTTCTAGGGACGCTATCCGGCCGGTCACAGGTGAGGGTCATTACTGGAAACTCAGGTAAGTCTTTGACATTTGACCATTCACCGACATAAAGGACATCCGGCTCCCATTTGTTGCTTTTGCCAAGAAGCCGAAGATCTGATATGTCATTTGGGCAGTTTTCCAGGGAGTGGAAGGAAATATCAAAATCTTTGGTTATGACATCAAGAAGGTCTTTAAACTTCAATTTTCTCACATCCTTTAACACTTGTTATTATGTGTATTCTATCATCTTTTCTTGTTCCATACAAATCATAAAAACTTTGTTAAATTTTTATATTAGTATATTCAGACCAAAGAGAGGGCTTGTATTTCGTATGTCTATACCTATACTCATAGGTATTCTTCTATATATAATCTAGTTAAAAGTAAAGAAAATTACAACAAATGAATGAAAGGAGAGTCTGAAATGTCAAAAATAAGAGGAGTCACCGTAAAAACTGGTTTCATGGTAGCGTCACTTCTATGTGTGCTGTTGTTTGTACTGGGTCTTGTGGGAATTCACGATGGATGGCCGGCATTTTTAATACCGCTGTTTTTCTTTCTTGGAGGGGCCAAAAAGGAGAATCTTAAGAGTATTTTCAGTGGAGGTGCTGTCGGCCTGCTGTTTGCTTACGGCTTGTTCCTTGGAGTTGAATTGCTTGCACCCACACTGGGTATGCAGCCAAGTATTTTCCTGATGGTGTTTCTGTCCATTTTCCTGCTGATAGTACTGGGAGACATATCCCATACATACTTCAACAACTACGCATTCTGCTATTTCACAGTCGCTCTGATATACCCGGAGCAACATACACTAACATGGTTCTTTGTACTATTTGCAGGAGGATTGACCCTGATTACAGGTATTCTTTTCTTCCTGAAGATAATCTACAGACCAAAAACCACAGAGGTAGAAACCGCGTAGATGGGACAGAATGACCAAATGTGTAAAAGGAGGTAAATAGTATGATTACTGAGTATAATGTATTCGTTCCTTCGATTATGGGTAGCGGATCTTCCCTTAGGACGGGACTTGAACTGAAGAAGAGAGGATGTAAAAAGGCCTTGGTTGTATTTGACAAGGGACTGAAGGCCGTGGGGATTTCTGACAAGGTTATTGAGAATCTTCAAAATGCAGGAATAGAGACAGTTGACTTCGACGGAGTGTTGCCGGATCCCCCCGATACAATTGTTGAGGGAGCAGCTGAAATGGCGAAGGAGAAAGGTATAGACTGCATTGTAGCGATAGGTGGGGGAAGCTCCATGGATACTGCAAAGGGAATTAATGTCCTAATGAACAATCCACCGCCAATCATGAAGTACTTTGGAGTTCAAAAGAACCTTAAGTCCGGTGTTCCCCTGATATTTATACCAACAACCAGTGGAACCGGAAGTGAAGTCACCAACATGTGTGTAATTTCATGCGAGTCACTGGGCAAGAAGGATAGCGTGATCAGTGATGTTTGTGTAGGTACACTGGCAATACTCGATCCTGAGCTGACCTTGGGGCTACCACCCAAGCTGACTGCTGCCACAGGTGTGGATGCTCTGAGTCATGCGGTTGAGTCTCTGACAGGAGGACATTCAAATCCCCTTTCTGATGCTCTTGCAAGGGATGCAATAAGAACAATTGCCAAGTGGCTTCCTGTTGCCTACGAGGATGGGTCCAATATAGAGGCAAGGGAAAATCTGCTTTACGCATCAATGTTTGCGGGAATGGCGTTTACGAATGCCTTGGTACATGTTGGCCATGCAATCGGTCACACACTGGGTGCGAAATTCCATATCCCTCATGGCACTGCAGTTGCGATATCACTTCCAGAGGTTATTGAATATGCGGCCAAGACAGAGCATAGGAAGGTAAGGATGATCTGCGAAGCTCTGGGTATCCAGGTTCCTGATGATGCTACACCTGAGGAAGTTGGAGAGCTTGGCAAAAAAGCCCTAAGGAAGCTTATAAAGTCTGTTGATATTCCAAATCTCAAGGATTTGGGAATATCTCTTGAGGATGCCATGGGAACTGCACCAATGGTTAGCCAGGATGCGGGACTTGCCTTGGCACCATACAGGATAACCAGCGGTAAAATAGCTGATATCATAAAATCAGCCTATGATGCCTAATGTAAAGGAGGATAAGATATGTGGTCTAAACTAACGATAGACATGGAAGCACTGACAGTTCAAAAGCAGCCTCTGGAGGAAGAGTTCCAGGACCTTGGAGGTAGAGGACTGGTGGCTCAATACCTGATCAAGAACGTACCCCCCAATTGGGATCCTCTTGGAAAGAACAATCAGCTGTTGTTTTGTACTTCAGTGTTTGCAGGTACGAAGCTGACAACCTCCAACCGCCTTTCGGTTGGAGGGAAAAGCCCATTGACCGGAGGAATAAAGGAAAGTAACTCAGGGGGTTACGCAGCTGCATTGTTTGCAGATCATGGCTTGAAGCTTATTGCAGTTAAAAATATTCCAAGTGAGGATAAGCTTTGGATACTTAGGATCACCAGCGATGGAGAGGCTGTCCTCCAAGATGCTGAAGAGTATAGAGGCATGAACAATTATGATTTTGTGGATGCCATAAAAGAAAGGTTTGGGGACAAGCTGGCTACGGTTTCCATAGGATCCGCTGGAGAAAGAAGGTACAGGGCTTCCTCAATTCAGATATCGGAGTTCAATTCAGGACATCCAAGTCGTGCTGCCGCAAGGGGAGGACTTGGGGCCTTGATGGGGAGCAAGGGACTCAAGGCAATAGTGGTTGAAAAACCAGCGGAAAAGTTCAGGTTTGAATTCAAGGACGAAGAAAAATTCAACGAGCTTGCCCTAAAGCTAAACAAGATGGTGGCAGAGGGTGCCAAGACGGACCCCTTCCATAATATCGGGACAATAGCAACCATTGAGGCAACGGGTGAAAACGGAATACTTCCAGTGAAAAACTTCTCAGGAAGGCTTTTCCCCGACTACAAGGAGGTTGGAGCCAAGAAATTCATGACAAACCTTGCAAGCAGGGGTGGAAAGAACAAGATGGCTTGTCAGCCAGGGTGTGTTCTCCAGTGCTCCAATTGCTACAATGACAAGGATGGCAACTACCTTACATCCGGCTTTGAGTACGAGACCATAGCCTTGTTTGGTCCAAACTGTGGAATCACAGATCTTGATGCCATAGCAAGTATGGACAGACTGTGCGATGACATTGGGGTTGATACAATAGATACGGCAAATGCCATTGCCATGTGTATGGAGACTGGAAAACTCCAGTGGGGAGATGCTGAAGGAGCCCTGGAATTACTTAAGGAAATGGCAGATGGAACGGGATTTGGACAAATTATGGGCAATGGATGTGAAGCCGTCGGCAAGGAGCTCAATTGTGAAAGGATACCGGTTGTAAAGCATCAGGCAATGGCGGCATATGACCCAAGGAATACAAAGGGAACTGGAATAACCTATGCCACAAGCCCAATGGGAGCTGACCATACGGCTGGCCTGGCAATGGGAAGGGCATTTGATGACAGGGGAAGAGCGGCTCAATCCTATGTATCAAACAAGCTTCAGGTAGCAATGAGCTTTGCTGATAGCATGATGTGCATATTCGCATTTGCCCATGTTGTTCCTGCGCTGCCCCTGCTGGGTGAAATGATGGGAGCCATGTATGGAGGTTCATCTGAATACTCCCGTGTCACCACAATGGGAGTAAAGACCCTACTAACAGAAAGGGGCTTCAACAAGATGGCTGGAATGACCGAAAAGGACGACAGATTACCCGCTTTCTTCTACAACGAAAGATCAGAGGCAACCGGTTCCAAATTCGATATAGACGATTATGAACTGGAAGTACTTTTCGAATTCTAATGATTAGGGTCAATGAGAAAGAGGTTAAATTAATTGGGAGGATGACTATTGCGGATGCCATAAGAAAAGCCGGTTTTAGCACAGGTGAGGGTACTATTGTCATGGTTGATGGAGAGGTATTGTCAAAGGAGGAACTTTCTCAGGAAGCTGAAAGTGATGCAAACATAAGGGTAATGCTTCTGGTTTCAGGAGGATAGACTGAATCAAACTTCAGGTTTAAATGGACATCCGCAAGGGTGTCCTTTTTGTTGGGAAAAAGGTGCCAGGTTATGTTAAGATATTCTTATGAACGATTTATAAGGGCTGATAGGAGGAGTGATATTGTGGGGATCAGGATTTTCCATACTGGAGACATACATATAGGCATGACCTTTAACAGCTATCCTGCAGGAGTAAGGGAGCTTTTGAAGGCTGCACGGATTGAAGTGATAGAAAGGATGGTAAAGCAGGCCAACAGGGAGGGAAGCGATCTCTTTGTAATAGCGGGGGACCTCTTTGACAAGATAAAGGGGATTGACAAGAAGACCCAGGCTGCAGTGGCAGACCATCTTTCAAAGTTCGAAGGAGGCTGTGTTGCCATTCTGCCTGGGAATCACGATTATCACACGGAGATGGTGGACCTGTGGTCAAGCTTTCTCAACTTTGTTGATGACAGGGTTATGCTTTTAACGGAAGAAAAACCGTATGATCTAAGGGAATACGGTCTGGATGCAGTCATATATCCAGCAGGATGCCATTCAAAACACTCCAAGGAAAACAATCTGGGATGGCTCAAGAAAATGGAACTGGATGGGAATCTCATTAACATAGGAGTTGGACATGGAGCGCTTTCAGGGATATCACCAGATCTGGATAACCAGTACTTCAATATGGCCCTGGAGGAGCTGGATAGAATACCTGTTGATGTGTGGTTGATGGGTCATACACACATTACCTACCCTGAGATGGACACCATCAAGAACTGGAAGGTTTACAACCCCGGAACTCCGGAACCAGACGGACTTGACTGCAAGCATGGGGGTAATGCATGGATTGTAGATATAGATGACTATAGGGAAGTTGATGCAAAGAGGGTGGAAACAGGAAAATACAGTTTTATGGATATGGAGTTCAAGGTGAATCAGATGGAGGATTACGGTCGGATTGAGAGAGAATTCAAGGAAGATATCCAAAATACAATTGCAAGGATAAGTCTCAAGGGAACAATTGATGAGGAAGCCTACAGACATAGACTCAAGATAAGGGAGGACCTGGAGGAAAGACTTCTTCACCTCATACTCGATGATTCAGAGCTGAAGATTAGAATAAATTCAGACAAGATACACAGGGAGTTCACAAAGGGATCCTTTCCTGAGCAGCTTCTCCTATCACTTCAAGAGGACGAGGAAGCCCTGCAGCTGGCATATGAAATCATTTCGGAGGTGAGGAAATGATCATAAAGTCCTATTCAACGAGACAATTTGCAGGAATCAAGGATATGAATCTGGAGTTTCATGAAAAGCTTAATGTGATTCTGGGACCCAATGAGGCTGGTAAGAGCACCATGGTGAACGGAATTGCGGCAACACTTTTCAACAGCACAAAGGTTGGAGACCGCTCCAAGGAGGACAAGGAGTTCAAGAGGAGATTCATGCCCCATCCCGACGGTGATTTCATAGATGGTTCTGTCCACATCCTGCATGGTGATGGGGAGTACGTCCTCAAAAAAGAATGGGGAGTTACACCATCAATATCATTGACCATGCCTGACGGGTCCATCAAGAAGGATGAGGCTACCATTGAGGAGATTGTCGGAAGTATTCTTGTATTCGGTGAGGAGACCTACAGGAGGATAATATTCTCAAAGCAGGAGGAACTTAAGAATGCCATTGAAAGAATGACCTCCCATAATGGAACCAATGTTGAAATTGGAGATTTTCTAAGAAGGACGGTGATGGAGCTCGATGGAGTTTCCCTGGATGAGCTTGAGGGTAGAATAGATGCCCAGATTGAGGATATGTATAAGAGATGGGATATGGAAAAGGAGTATCCTGAAAACAACAGGGGGATAAATGACCCCTACAAGATCGGTCTGGGAAGGATTCTTGAGAGCTTCTACAGAAAGGAAAACCTTAATCAGCAGTTAAAGGATGCCAGAAAAAGGGAGCAGGAGCTTGAGGACGCTTACACCGGCTTCAAGGAGGTTGAAAAGCGTCTTCACCAGCTGAGGGAAAGAAAGAAAAACCTGGAGGAACTTGAAACAGATATAAGAAAAAGGCAGCAGCTGCAGCCTAAAATCACAAAGATCGAAGAGGATATAAATGAGCTTAAGGAGATCCAGAAAAGCTGGCCCTCGGCTGCAGAGAGAATAGAAGTCCTCGAGGGGCAGCTAAAGAGACTTGGAGAAAGGCTTGAGAATTTAAAAAGTGAGAGGGAGCTGGCCGCAAAGGTAGGTGAAAGAGACAGAATAAAGAAGAGACTTGACAATATAGAAGCTACAGAGGATGAGCTTGAAAAAAGGCATGTTGAACTGAATGGACTGAAGAAGATATCCAAGGAGGATTTGGAATTTTTGGAGGCTGAAAGTCTGCAGCTGAGAGAGCTCGAGATGGTCCTTGGTGCAAGCGGCTTAAGGGGAAAGCTGATAAGTAGTCCAAAGGGTGCTGATATATATGTATCAGAGGGCTTTGAGGATGAAAGAAAGACGGCAGAAGGTGATGAATTTTCAGCCAAGGGGATGCTGACAATAAGAAGCAGTGATGGACTTGAGATAAGGATATCTGCAGGAGACCATAACCTGGAGGAATCAGCGGCAAGAGCAAGGGAGCTGAAGGAAGGTATTGAAAACAGGTTAAAGGATATTCAGGTTGGTTCCCTCCAGGAAGCCAGGAGGGAAAGAGAAAGGCATACCTTAGTCCAGGAGGCAATCAATAGGCTGGATGAACGACTTCAGATCCTTCTTGGTGAAGAATCCAGGGAAGACCTGGAAAAGATCCTTGAAGGGCTTGGTGATCTGGAAGGATTAAGGGTTCTGGCCGAGATTGAAGAGGAAATGGATGGTATTAACGGAGAAATCCTTGGCAAAAGGGTTGATCAAAAATCAATTGAGGATAAGCTTGATTCGTGGAAGGAAAGGTACGGCACCCAGGACAATCTTATGGATCTCATTATTGATAGGAGAGCAGATCTTAAAATTGTTGGTAAGGACTTGGAAGGTTTGAAGAGTCTTCCGGAGGAATTCAAGGATCCAGATGAGTTCTTCCTTGCACTGAAAAATGCAAGGGAAGAGGCGGAAGGGCTTAATTCAGAATTTTATGAAGCAAGGGAAAGCTATGTGGAATGTGAGAGAAATCTACCTGACACCTCATATGAGGAGCTGCAAACGGAGTTCAAATCCGCTCAGGAAAGCTTCAATCGGCTACTTGATAGGGGGGAGGCCCTATTAAGGATAAAGAATGCCTTCAGCAAGACCAAGGAGAGACTGGATAGTGATACGGACAAGCCATTGGTCCAATCAATGTCCAAGTATCTTAGGATATTAACCCAGAACAACTACGATATAGGTGGTATTGGGGAGTCCATGGATATAATCCTGGAAAGGGAGGAATCCTCTAGGATGCCACTGGAGCTTCTGTCAACTGGTACAAGGGATTCCGTAGGACTTGCAGTTAGACTTGCCTTGGCGGAGAATTTGCTTAGGGAGACAAGAGGAATTCTTGTTCTGGATGACTGCCTTGTGGATATGGATCCTTATAGAAAAGATGCGGCTGTTAGAATGATTAGGGAGTTTGCTGATGAACACCAGATCATTTTTACCACCTGCAGTCCTGAAACCGCCGCCAAGCTGGAGGGAAATACAATTGAGATTTGATGGAGGTATTAGATGGAGCTATTAAAAAATGCCATACTGGAAAGAGGATATGTTGTGGGAGGAGATATCCTAAAGGTAGACAGCTTCCTTAATCATCAGCTTGATATTGAGCTGTTGAATGAGATAGGCAAGGAGTTCAGCAAAAAGTTTGAAGGGGAGTCTATTACAAAGATCCTTACTGCAGAGGTTTCAGGAATAGCAATCGCAAGCATTGCTGCCCAGTATTTCAAGGTGCCTGTAGTATTTGCCAAGAAATCCGATTCCAAAAACATTGATGCTGAAACCTTTGATAGCCAGGTATACTCATATACAAAAGGGAGGTACTACACGATGAAGGTCTCCCGAAAATATTTAGATAGGGAAGACAAGATTCTAATAATTGATGATTTCATGGCCAATGGAAAGGCGGCTTCAGGACTATTGGAGATAATTGAAAAATCCGGGGCTAAGCTTGTGGGCATTGGTGTTGTAATAGAGAAGGGATTTCAGACAGGTGGAGATGAGATAAGAAGTCAAGGCATAAGGGTGGAATCCTTGGCGGTTATTGATTCAATGGGCCTTGAGGGAGTGACCTTTAGAGAATGATCAAAAAAACGTATATGATACCTGTCGATGACCTTGAGGCTATTGTTACAAGAAAGAATATTAAGACACTGAGACTATCAGTCCATTCCCCAAATGGGGAGGTTAGGATATCTGTTCCAAATGGAGTAAGTGATGATTTCATAGTAGGCTTCGTAGAATCAAAAATGGAGTGGATCAGGCTTCAAAGGGAAAAGCTCAGCAAGACCAAAATTGATAGACCAAAGGAATATCTAGCAGGTGAGAATCACTATTTTCTGGGTAGGGAGTACCCACTGCAGGTTCGGACAACTTCAGGGAGACAGATGGTTGAGATGGAGGAGGACACTTTGATCTTGCTTGTAAGAGAAGGTCATACAAGGGAGAAGCGAGAGAAGCTTCTTAACGAATGGTACAGGGACCAGCTGAAGGCACTACTTACAGTATACATCGAAAAATGGGCGAAGATAATGGAAGTAGAGGTTGAGGCCTTTGGAGTTAAGAACATGAAGACCCGCTGGGGAACCTGCAACATTAGGGAAAGGAGAATATGGATCAACCTAAAATTGGCCACAAGAGATGAGAGCTTGCTTGAATACATCATAGTCCATGAGATGACTCACCTTTTGGAAAGACTCCACAATGACAGATTCAAGAGACTAATGACTAGCTTTATTCCAAATTGGCGAGGACTGAAAAATAAGCTGAATAACCAAAAATAAATTGAAGGAAGGTAAAGATATGATCAAGGTACAGCCAAAATTCAAAGGTGAAAACAAGGGACATTATTCCCCTGGAGTAATTTCAAACGGGATGCTTTATGTCTCAGGGCAGCTATCAATAGACCCTGACACAAGGGAGCTTCCTGTTGGTGGAGTTAGGGAGCATGCAAGACAGGCCCTGTCAAATGTTGAAAGGGTGCTTAAGGAGGCTGGAGCAGCCAAGGAGAATGTCGTACAATGCAGGATATATATAATAGGTGTGAAGAATTGGGATGCGGTTAATGAGGTTTACTCAGAATTCTTTGGAGACCACAAACCAGCAAGGATTGTTGTTCCGGTTCCTGAGCTCCATGGAGGAAGCCTTGTGGAAATTGAGGCAGTGGCAGAAATGGAGGATTACAATGGATAAGAAGGACAAACTGATAGGGTTGATGATGGACCATGATGCTGGAGATCCCTGGATGATACAACATTTTATCAAGGTCCATGAGTTTTCAAGAATAATCGGAACGATGGAAGGCTTGTCTCATGATGAGATGGAGATACTTGAGGCTGCTTCAATAGTCCATGATATTGGGGTTAAGGTATCAAGGGAGAAGTACGGGGAAAGCACAGGTAAGCTTCAGGAGAAGGAGGGGCCTGAACATGCCCGAACACTTCTTGAAAATCTAGACTACCCTGAGGATGTCATCAAGAGGGTTTGTTATCTGGTGGCACATCACCATACCTATGATGACATTGACGGCAGGGACTATCAGATATTGGTTGAGGCTGACTTCCTGGTCAATCTTTACGAGAAGAGCAAGGAAAAAGGTTCCGTAAAGAAAGTCTATGAGGAGATTTTCAGGACAGATTCAGGGAAAGGGTTGTGTAGGAAGATATTTGGAATTTAGTATGTGGATTTAGTTTTAGAGGGACCTTCAGCAAAAGGTCTCTCTATTTTATATATTCCAACTGCAAAATCAAACCTCAAAATTTGGGTAAGTATAGGAAAGACAAGACAATTGATTTTAGGTTTCAGGAAAGGTTGGGATGAATTATGATTACCCGAAGAATGAAAATATCCATCATTACAGGTATGCTCCTTGGAGTTGTCTGTATAGTTGGTGCATCCATAAGGTCCGGATTTGAAAGGGAGCTATACTGGCTCTTTGCGCTCTGGTATAATCGACTCATTATGGGAATATTGATAGGTGCTACATGGAAGACGGTTTCACTCAACAAAGCTCTTTTAAGAGGTGCCGGATTTGGACTTTTAGTTTCCTTTGCATTTTATGCAACATCGGGATTTCAGGATCCGGTAAGCTTTATGGCAGGGATTGTGTATGGAGTGATAATTGAGTATGTGACGCATAGATTCGGGAGTATAGGTGACAGTTCGGAGGTGTAGCCATGAGGAAGTCAGCCATGATTATAATAAATCCTTCATCCGGAAAGGAAAGGGCAGCGGAATTCGAAGATAAGATCAGGAAGGGAATCGGAAAGGGTTATGAGAATCTTGAGGTGAGATATACTAAAGGCAAGTGGGATGCCACAAGATATGCCAAGGAAGCAGGGGATAAGGGCTTTCAACTTGTGGTGGCTCTTGGAGGAGATGGAACGGTCAATGAGACGGTGAATGGTCTTGCTGGATTTGATGATCCTCCAGTTCTTGGCATAGTCCCAATGGGGACTGTAAATGATTTGGCAAGAGCCCTTCATATACCACTGAATCCCGAGGACGCAATTGATCTCCTTGAGGATGGTGATATCAGGAGGATAGATGTTGCAAAGGCAAATGACAGGTACTATACAAACACCTTGGCAATTGGTAAAATTCCCAGTGCCATTCACAATGTTGACAGCGATGAGAAAGCAAAGCTTGGACCCTTGGCCTATTTCATAGCTTCCGCAAGGGAGCTGGCTAAGGATGCATCATTTGGGGTTAGCTTGTCCATGGATGATGGAAGCTGGGAAGGTGATATAGAAGTTCTTGCCGCAGGTCTATTGGACACTATCGGAGGATTCAGGGAGATTCTACCCAAAGCTCATATGGGCGACGGTATGCTGAATATTTTGGTGTTTAAAAAGCTGGACATTCTGGAAGCGATAAAAATAAGCCCATCTGTACTGATGGGCAAACTCGAGGACAAGGACATTATCGAGTATTTCAGATCAAAAACGCTACGTATCTCGACTCCTGCTGGGATATCCATTGAAAGTGATGTGGATGGAGAAAAGGGTCCGGACCTTCCTTTGGAAATAGAGGTTCTTCCCGGTAAGCTTAGGGTAATAACAGGCCTAGTTGAAGACTAGTTGTCAGTTTGGATAAGCTGGTCCTCTTGGTTGAAGAAGGTTCTATAGCCAAGTATAACAAACAGTATTACAGAAAGAGCCACGCTTCCGACAATACCCAGCATAATTGCAATCTGATACTTGGTAGCAATAAGTGGTGATGTTCCGGAAAGGATCTGACCTGTCATCATGCCAGGAAGGGACACAATTCCCATTCCAACCATGGAATTGATGGTGGGAAGGATTGCGGAATCAAATGCACTGTTCACAATTTCCCGTGAAGCTCTGGCTGGAGTCGCACCCAGCATCAGGGACGATTCCACCAGGGCTCTTTGGTTTCTCATTCCCTCTGCTATCCCCTTGACGCCCAGGGATATTCCCGTCATGGAATTACCTATTATCATCCCCGCTATGGGAATGAAGTATTGGGGATTGAACCAAGGGTATATCCTTATGACCACAAATAGAAAATATAGAATGCTTGTAAGGGTGCCTGTCACCATTGAAAAGGCTATGATTTTCTTGAGCTTGCCTGAAAGTTTTTCCTTTGTCCGTTTAAAGATGTTGTCAATTGCAAATGCCTCCATAACCCCAACTGCAAGGATAGTCATAAGAGGGTTTGTACTCTCAAAGATATATACAAGGACATATCCCACCAGTACAAGCTGGAGGGTCATCCGTATAGAGGCGATAAGGATTTCCCTT
>CAYMHD010000025.1:16047-16186 GCA_964390135.1 uncultured Gudongella sp.
AAGCTGAAGATTCAATATATCCTTGCTCATCTTATACCTCCCTTATCTGAACTGGCTCATCCGGGGAGATTCTGATTATCAAGTCAGAAAAATCCTCCGCGATTCTATTTGAGTGGGTTACCATCACAAGAGTCTTGTT
>CAYMHD010000026.1:0-16068 GCA_964390135.1 uncultured Gudongella sp.
CACTACAGTGGAGGAGCTTCTAAGCGCAAATCCAGATCAGGATTCACAGACTCTAAAGCCGGGGGATGAGGTAAACCTTTTTGTTCCAACACCCCTACTGACAGATAGAACAGTAGAGCAGATACAATACACAGAGGATACAGCCTTTGAGACAGAAGTTAAGACAGATGATTCAATGTACAAGAATCAGAAGAAGATTATCACCAAGGGTGAAAAGGGAAGTTCAGAGATAGTGGCAAATGTTACAAAATTAAATGGAATAGTTGAAGACAAGGAAATTATAAGTGAGAAAGTATTAGTTGAACCTGTAACAGAGGTAGTGGTACAGGGAACCAAGGAACTGCCAAAGACTGCAGCCACTGGATCCTTCATGGTCCCAACAAGCGGAAGACTTTCATCTCCATACGGAATGAGAAATGGAAGCATGCATAGGGGAATAGACCTTGCCAACAGCACAGGCACAAATGTCTATGCTGCAGATGGAGGAAGGGTTACCTTCTCAGGTTACAAGGGAAGCTATGGATATATGATTGAAATCAACCATGAGAATGGATATGTAACAAGATATGCACATAATAGCAAGCTTCTGGTAAAGTCAGGAGAAAGGGTTTACAGAGGGCAGCACATTGCTGAAATGGGTAACACAGGAAGATCAACAGGTCCTCACCTGCATTTTGAGATTCTAGTGAATGGGTCTCACCAGAACCCAAGCAGATTTATATACAGATAAAATTAAGGAAGTGTGGAAATCCACACTTCCCTTTTTATGCTCTCTTTTAGAAATACAATGTTAGGATAAGGGTAATTACTCCAAACAAACTTGTTACAGTAATTACAAAAGGCAGGATCTTTCTTAGGATATCACCCTCCTTGCCAAGGATGCCGGCAGTTGTGGCTCCAAGGACAACATTGCTGGGTGCAATGGAGGTGCCGATGCTGCCACCTGCAGTTTGGGCTCCAAGAAGAAGGTAGCTATCCATTTGAAGAATCTCTGATAAAGAGTATTGAAATCCTCCAAATAGGATGTTTGAAGACATGTTGCTGCTTGTAATAAAGGCACCCACCAGCCCAACAAAAGGACTTATTCCTGCGTATAGATTGCCGAAGAGGGAGGCAACACCATAGGATAGGATCTCTGTTTGGCCGGATCCGGTCATTATACGTGAAATTCCCATAAGGGACAGTATTGCCAGGCTTGAAGGAAGAGCCTTTCTGAGCGCCCTTGAAAGTATAAGTGATAGGCTGCCAGTCCTCACAAAAGATCTCTTCTGATAGAACACATATCCCATCAATGCAGATAGTGCCAGAAAGAAGGATGCATGTGTGAAGGGCTTGATTGGTGCATAAACAGCAACTGGAGCATTATGAACTCCCAGGCCAGTCACGGATCCTGGGAAGCTGGGCCCATAGGAAAGTGAACCAAAGAAGCTATTCAAAGGTGAAATCATAAGTATTGAAAGGGTTATGAAAGTCATTGCAAGATAAGGGAAGAATGCCTGAAAAGCACTCATTGCATTTGAACCTTCAATTGGTTCATTTGCAGCTGAAGGCTCCATAATCCTACTGTTTTTAACTGACCAGCCGTCTCTGTACATATTCATTTTTGATACCAGGATCAAAATACCTGCCGAAGCCGCACTTGGAACAAAGACTCCCAGGTCAGGATTTACCTGGGTCATAACAATCTGTCCAAAACCTTGTGTTATAGATATCGCTAGTATTGCAAGTAGTCCCTTTCCAATGGCTTCAAAACGTCCATAGAACCAGGCGATTGCAATACCAGCTGATAGATTTAGGATCGAAAGCAATACAGAAGCATAAAGGGCAGCCCATACTGTTGATGTCAGGTCAGTCTGCAATATCAATGCGTGCCATGCAAGTGCCAAGGTACCAAATGTACCCGCCCAGCAGTGGCCTATAAGTGGAACCACTACAGCCCATATGGGTGCAACCCCGATTCCAATGAGGAGGGGGGCCGTAACCAGTATGGGAACCCCAAATCCGGTTACTCCCTGAAGAAAGCTGGAAAAGACAACCCCTATTAGCAGGATTCTAAGAAGTTCATTGGGAGCGGCAGCTGAAAATGCCTTGTTCAATGTATCAAAAGCCTTGGCTTCCTTGCTGGTTTCATAAAGAAGTATTGCGGTTATTACCACGGAAACTATGCTTAAGGAGCTCCAAATAGCCTTTCCTGCTTCAATAAGTATCAATTCGGGTGTGGCCTTGAAGACAAACAAAGCCGTCAACAGGGTGACCAAAAGGGAAACAGGCGCTGCTTTAAGAGCAGACCACTTCAGACCAACCATAAAGAGTAGCAGCAGGAGTATGGGTAAGGCAGCTACAAGCCATAATATAAGGCTAAATTCCGTATTCATATGTATACCTCCAAATTGCTAATCATATTTATATTATAACAAGTTTTAGAGATTAATTGACACCATTGGAAATTAAACATAAAAAGTTTTATATTATATAAGAGATTTATAGTGAATGAATTACCCTTGTGTGATAGAATATCCTAGATGTAGCAATGACCTATCTTCACAACTGGTATTTTCAGATAAAAAAATTATATGAAATGGAGTGATTGAGATGAGTAAGGTAATGATTGCATTGGGTGGCAATGCCCTTGGCAACAATCCAAAGGAACAGCTTGAACTTGTAAGAAAGACTGCAAAACCAATTGCAGACTTAATAGAGGAGGGTCATACAGTAGTTGTGGCTCATGGAAATGGTCCGCAGGTGGGGATGATAAACTTGTCCTTCGAAACAGCAAACCTTACCGACAGTAAAGTTCCAGAAATGCCTTTCCCGGAATGTGGTGCAATGAGTGAGGGCTACATCGGATATCACCTTCAGAATGCCATAAAAAACGAGCTTTCTGTCAGGGGGATTGCGAAGACCGTTGGAACAATAATAACCCAGGTGGTTGTTGATCAGAATGATGGAGCATTTGAGCATCCAACTAAGCCAATAGGTGGATTCTATACTAAAGAAGAAGCCAGAAATCTTGAAATAGAAAAAGGCTATACAATGGTGGAGGACTCCGGCAGGGGATATAGAAGAGTTGTGCCTTCTCCAAAACCAGTAGATATAGTTGAAATTGATATGATTAGAGACATGGTCGACAGGGGCCATGTTGTAATTGCCGTTGGGGGGGGAGGAATTCCCACACTTAGAAAAGATGACGGTAAGCTTGAAGGTGTCGCTGCTGTAATAGATAAGGATTTTGCAAGCGAAAAGCTTGCTGAAATGTTGGATTGTGATATTCTTTTCATACTGACCGCTGTTGAAACAATTGCTCTTGATTTCGGGACTCCAAATCAAAGGGAGCTAAGGTCAATGACGTTGGAAGAAGCAAAATCCTTTATGGAGGAAGGTCACTTTGCACCTGGAAGCATGTTGCCTAAGGTTTTTGCTGCAGCACAATTCGTCCAATCGAAGGAAGGAAGACAATCTATAATCAGTTCACTTGAGAAAGCTAAGGAAGCTATCCATGGTGAGACAGGAACAAGGATCAATAGAGGTTAGAGTAGTATTTAAGATTATATAAAACAAACCCGGATCAAATTCGATCCGGGTTAACCTATGCCTAATCATTCTTCCTTCAGGATCAAAGGAAACACTATCTTTGAAAGCTCACCTACAATCAGTGGTATAAATGCAAAGCTTAGAACAATTTTCCAATCCCCACCATTAAGCGGGAAGGTATAGAAAATGTTGTTCATAAAAGGTACATATAGAACTGCCATCAGGAGCAGGAAGGCCCCTGCAGTGGCAAGCAGCATCTTCTTGTTTGAGAAGAACCCTATCTTGAATAGTGTATACTTCTGAGATCTGCTTGAATATGCCCTTAACAGCTCTGATAATATCAAGGTTGTAAAGGTGATTGTCCGTACCTCAACTATATTCTCCACACCATAAGCTCCAAGTGCAGTAAGGTATGCTGCCAGCGAAGCTCCTGCAACAGCAAGGCTCTGGAAGGAAACTCCCATTAGCATCCTCCTGTCAAGTATCGCTTCCTGTGGATCCCTTGGAGGGATGTCCATGATATCGGGCTCTCCCTTTTCAACACCAAGAGCCAAAGCAGGGAAGCTGTCTGTAACAAGGTTCAGCCATAATAGCTGAATTGCCAGCAAGGGCACAGGTAGATTCAAAAGTATACTTACAAATACCAGCAGAATTTCTCCGATGTTACAGGACAGAAGGAAGTACACGAATTTCTTGATGTTTGAGAATATTATTCTCCCCTCTTCAACAGCTGCAACTATACTTGCAAAGTTGTCATCGGTGAGTATCATATCTGAAGTGTTCTTGGCTACGTCAGTGCCCGTTATGCCCATTGCTATACCAATATCAGCCTTCTTGATGGCCATGGCATCGTTTACTCCATCACCGGTCATGGCAGCAATGTCACCATTTTCCCTTAAAGCAGTCACTATCCTCACCTTATGCTCAGGAGATACTCTGGCGAATACCTTTGTATTTCTGACCACATCCCTCAATTCATCATCAGACATCGTATCGATGGCGCTTCCCATCATTGCCTGCTCTTCCTTGTCTGCAAGCCCAAGGTCCTTGGCTATGGCAAAGGCCGTATCCTTGTAATCTCCTGTTATCATGATGGTATTGATTCCTGCATTCTTGCACTTGGCGATTGCATCCCTTGCCTCAGACCTTGGCGGGTCAATCATTCCTGTAAGACCAACAAATATCATATCATTCTCATGCTCTTCAGAAGAAGGCTCTTCTGGCACCCTATTGTACTCCCTGAAGGCCAGGGCAAGAACCCTGAGTGCATCCCTTGAAAAAGTAGTGTTCTGATCCAGAAGCTTCTCTCTGATGTCATCAGTGAGCTTGATTATGTCTCCATCAAGAAGGATCTTGTTACATCTGTTTATGATTATATCGGGAGCTCCCTTGGTAAAGGATACAATCTCATCCTTTCCTGCCATTTCATGGAAGGTGGTCATCATCTTTCTTTCAGAGTCAAATGGAAGCTCCTTCACCCTTGGGTACTTTCCATTTATGGTCTTGGAGTCAATGTCACCCTTTTCTGCAAGTGTCAATAGGGCACCCTCTGTAGGGTCTCCGAGAATCTTGAACTGATCATCCTTTTCCTCAAGCTTTGCATCATTTACAAGGGCTGATATTGTCAGTAGAAGATTCAAGCCCTTAAGCTCCTCAATCTTAATTTCATGGTCTTCAACCAGGAACTTTCCTTCAGGCTCATAGCCCCTTCCCTCAACATCAACAATTCTATTGTTTGTAAAGAGCTTCACAACCGTCATCTCATTCTGTGTAAGGGTACCTGTCTTGTCAGTACAAATAACTGAGGTGGCACCTAGTGTTTCAACTGCGAGAAGCTTCTTCACAATTGCGTTTCTTTCAACCATCTTGTTCATTCCGATGGCGAGGACGATTGTAACAATTGCAGGCAGACCCTCTGGAATTGCAGCAACAGCAAGGCTTATTGCAATCATGAACATTTCAAGTAGATCTCTGCCCTGAATCATACCAATTCCAAATACTGCGATACATACTATAATGACGGTTATTCCCAGGATCTTTCCAAGCTGGTTAAGCTTCTTCTGAAGCGGAGTGCTCTCATCATCTATGGATTGAATCATTGTTGCGATCTTGCCGATCTCCGTGGTTGCTCCTGTTTCAACCACCACTCCTTTTCCACGTCCGTAGGTGACGATGGTACTCATATAGGCCATGTTTCGCCTGTCTCCCAGTGGGGTTTCTTCAGTGAGCTCTATGGAAGCCTTCTTCTCGGAGGGAACTGATTCACCAGTCAGAGAAGCCTCCTCAATTTTCAGATTTGAGCTTTCAACAAGCCTCAGGTCTGCAGGGATAATATCCCCGGTCTCAAGTACAACGACATCTCCAGGCACAAGCTGTGCTGCAGGAATCTCCTGAGTCTTGCCATCCCTTAGGACCTTAGCCGAGGGAGAAGCCATCTTCTTAAGGGATTCCAGGGCCTTCTCAGCCTTGCCCTCCTGATAGAGTCCAAGCATGGCGTTCACAACAACTATTGACATTATTACTATTGCATCCTTTGTTTCACCTACAAATACAGATATGAGTGCCGCTGACATAAGTATAAGTATCAAAAAATCGGAAAACTGAGCGATGATTTTTGACATCAGGCTCTTTCCCTTTTCTTCCTTAAGTTCATTTGGACCATATTCATCCAGCCTTTTCTTGGCTTCCTCTGCGGAGAGTCCTGCCGATGGTTTTACGTTAAGCTCATCAGCTATCTCCTGAGTATTCTTTCGGTACCATTCCATTCTATCCCCTCTTTCCTTTTTTACTCACAGTAACTATATACCCAAAAAATTACAAAGACTTTCGTCCATTGGAAAATGAACAAAAGTCTTGCTTCTTCAATGAAGGTGATAACCGGGCCAGGCCGAAATGACGATTACCACAGATTAGCTACTCCCTTTTGCTAAAACAATTATAGTACTGATAAAGATATTTATCAAGACATATCTTTTGAAACACACAAAAGCTCAAAGCGATTGACTTCTTTGACCGATTAGGAGATAATTTACTTAAATAATACAAAAAACGGAGTGATTCACATGAACAACAAGATACTTGTGGTAGATGATGAAAAAGCCATTGGAGATATAATTAAGTTCAACCTTGAGAAGGAAGGCTTCCAGGTTACGGTTGCATATGATGGAGAAGAGGGCCTTGAGAAGATCAAGCTTACACATCCGGATCTGCTGATATTGGATATTATGATGCCCAGAAAGGACGGTTTCCAGGTGCTCAAGGAAATCAGACCAACCTTCAGATTCCCGGTAATAGTACTGACTGCCAAGGAGGAAGAGGTGGACAAGGTCCTTGGACTGGAGCTGGGAGCGGATGATTACATGGTAAAGCCATTTAGCATGCGGGAGCTTGTTGCCAGGGTAAAGGCCAACCTCAGAAGACTGGATTATGATCTGTCAGCAGGAAATGGAAAAGCTGAAATAACCTCAGAGGAGCTGGAGATAGACCTTACAAAGTATGAGGTGAGAAAGAATGGAGCGGTAGTGGACCTCACATTGAGGGAGTTCGAGCTGCTTAAGTTTTTGGCCCTGAGTGCGGAGCAGGTTTTTACAAGGGAACAGCTTCTGGAAAAGGTTTGGGGTTATGAATACTACGGTGATATTAGAACCGTGGATGTTACGGTACGAAGATTAAGGGAAAAGATTGAAGACGATTCAGGTGAGTTCAAGTATATACTCACCAAACGAGGCGTTGGATATTCTTTCAGGAGGGTCTGATATGTTCTCCAGCATCAGGTGGAAATTTATCGTGGTGTATTTCCTTCTGGTTTTTATTGCCATGGTTATAATTGGAATATTCATAGTGAACAGAATGGAGAACCAGCAGCTGGAAACTGCAAGATCCTCAATGGAGCAGCAGATTGAAACCATAATGTCCACTTCAAGCTACATCGCTACAGGTAACTGGACTGAAAACAGGGAAGGTATACAGAACACACTAAATGACTGGAGACTGGGAACCGGTGAAACCCTTTATGTGATATATGATGAGGAGGTGCCCAAAATTCTGGCCACCACCAACAAGCAATATGAGTCCATAGTTGGCAACAATGCCCTATCATACAGATACACCGACCCTACTATAATCGGGCAGGCATTTCATGGTGAAAGGGCTCAATCCGTAATAATGGATGATGTTGCAGGAAATGAATTCATGCATTATTCAGCTCCTGTATTTTCCAGTGTGGGAAAGATAAACGGTATCCTTTACATGACCTCTGACCTCTCAAACGTCCAAAGGACTATTGAGGACTCAAGGGCAATACTTACAAATGCAACTTTGATAGCATTGGGCATAACCATTGTTCTTGGATTCTTCATTGCCAGCAGCATAACAGGACCAATACGGGATGTTACAAAAAAAGCAGAGGAGATGGCCCTGGGGGATTTCGATCAGTTTGTTGAGGTTAAATCGGACGATGAAATAGGTCAGCTGGCGGGTATGTTTAACCATCTGACCCTTAAGCTCAAGGATACAATCGAGGAGATGGACCTTGAAAGGAGCAAGCTGGATACAATATTCAGCTATATGGCTGAGGGCGTTATTGCAGTGGACAAAAACGGCAGCATTATCCATGCAAATCCAATCGGTCAGAAGCTTATGGAGATAGATGATTCACATCTTGACAGCTCAGAGAGCTTTGAACTGGAAAGGCTTGGAATGGAAAACATTGACTACACTGATCCTGATACCTTAAGTGGTGAGACAACATTTCAGAAGGATCAGGGAGTCTACAAGGTAAAATATGCCCCATATAAGAATGAGAGGGATCACATAGCAGGCGTTATAATGGTGCTTCAGGACATCACACAGGAGCACAGGCTGGATAATATGAGAAAGGAATTTGTGGCCAATGTATCCCACGAACTGAAGACTCCAATCACTACAATCAAGAGCTATGCAGAGACTTTGATGACAAATGAGGTTGACCAGGATACCCAGCAGAGATTCCTGTCCGTCATAGACAGGGAGTGTGACAGGATGGGTAGGCTTGTAAGGGATCTTCTTCAGCTTTCAAACATAGATTACCAGAAGACAAAATGGAATAGGGAAAATATCTCCATGGGAGACATGCTCATCGACTCCATTGGAAAGCTTCAGCTTCTTGCCCATGAGAAGAATCAGAGGATCCAGACCTACATTCAGCCTGATCTGCCTCAGATTAAGGCGGACAGAGATGGAATGGAGCAGGTCTTGCTAAACATTCTCTCCAATGCCATAAAATATACTGAGACCAATGGTACAATTAAGGCAACGGCAAAAAATCGTGACAGCTTTATTGACATCAGCATATCCGACAATGGGATTGGAATTCCGGAGGAGGATGTAGGCAGGATATTTGAAAGATTCTACAGGGTAGAAAAGGGAAGAAGCAGGGATATGGGCGGTACAGGCCTTGGGCTTTCAATAGCCAAGGAGATAATCGAGGCTCATGACGGCACCATACAAATCACCAGCAAGAAGAATCAAGGAACCCTTGTAAAAATAACATTGCCGGTTGTGTAACACTATTTTAACCCTGCTGTAATATGTTTGTAACATTGCAGGGGTATAATGCAAATGATAGAATATGCAGATAAAGGGGGTTAGGGTATGTTTAAAAGAACATTGGCCAGTTTGATGATAATGATGGCAGTTTTTGGTTTTGCAAGCTTTGCGCATGCATCCACCGTTACAACAGGCAATGCAATCACAACCAGAACTGATTACGAAATTATAAAGCCGGAAAGAGAAATATTTTCTTCAAGTGAAAGAGTTGTTCTCATTAACGGAAGAGCACCATCTGGAACTGAAGTTACAGTAGAGCTTTTCGGAACAACTGATTTGACAAGAAGAAGCTTCAACCTGGACAGACTACCAGCCCATGAAGATTATATATCGATTGCCAAAGAGAGTGTAACCTCCGGCAACCTTGGATTTTTCCAGAAGCAGATGGATCTTGTAAGTGGGATCAACAAGCTGGTTATAGACTTTGGAGTCGAGGGTGTTGAAAATGAGGAGTTCATTATCTATAAATACAATTTGAGAAGTACGGAAATAAGGCTTCCATCATACACTAGAGATAGGAATGTAGTGGGAGTACAACTTTTAAGATAGAATAATTAAGAGGAGAGGTTTGAATGAAGGAAAAATTTAAGACCATTCTCCTTTTTCTTTTGGTGGGAACAAGCCTCGCTATGACACAGCAGCTGTGGATGCAGTTTCCAGAGAGAGTGACTGGTTTTTTCGAACCTGAAGCATCCTATTCGTCTTCATACCTGCTTTCAGACATGATTGCGCCCAACAAATATCTTGTGGGCTTTGGTGGAAGCAACTATACCATGGTTTATGATGCAAACAAGTACGGAATATGGGATACTTCCAAGGAGTCACTTGCGGGGCTGCTTAGCGCAGATACCATCAGGACAGAGGAACCCGAATCAGGATACAGGCCCGGACAGACTGGGGAAATGGCAGTTGTATTTTACTTCCCTGAGAGCATCAGCACCTATATACTGGCCAAGGCTTGGGATGTAAACGAACCAAATGATATTGTGGATACCATACCTTATGTGGATAGAATCGCCATAGTAAAAGGTAGCGGGGATCCCTTTTTTGTTTTTTCAGGGAATGGAAGGGATGTATTGGCCTATGCATCTGGGATCAGTGTGGACAAGGTCCTCTCAGAGATCATTGATTTTGAGGATAGCGCCGAGTTCGACTACTATTATTCGCTGTCTGAGATATTTCCCACAGAGGTGGGGGACATATATGTGCCATATGAAATAAGGAACAGCCTGCCTGTAGTATATGTGAGCAATGACATCGCCCAGATGACCACAGAGGAAATGGGAATCCTTGCTGAAAGGTTTCTTGAGAGGGAGATTGACTACATCAGGCAAATTGTGGAGAGCAACGGGTCCACAATCTATATCTACAACAACAAGGTTTTGAAGTTCAATATGAATGGAACAGTTGAATACTTCCATTCACTGGAGGACACAATTCAGGAAAGGAATCTTTACCTGAGCCTATCCACTGCAGCGGAATTCATATCCCAGAAGGCCTACTCTGCCAAGGGGATGTACCTTGCTGGAATTCAGGATATCGAAGCTGAGGGTAGCCTTGGATACAGCCTTACCTTCAGATACAGGGTAAGGGGGATACCGGTGCTTCTTGGGAATAGGGAAGTGGAGGAATACGTCCAGATTGAAGTTTTCAACAATCAGGTAAGAAGCTACAAACAGCTTTTCAGAGGTGAGATGGACTTAAACATTGCAAGTCTTCAGGACAGCAGGCAGATCATGTCATCCTTTGATGTAATTGATCAGAATTACATTTTTCTGGAGAGTGAATACCTGCAGCACACAGGTGAAACAAAGGAAGCGCTGGGTGATCAGGTGGTTCAAAGGGTGCTATCATCAGTGGAGGACATAACAATATCCTACTACGATCCGGGCCTTAAGGATCAGGAGGAGAGGTTGATAGGTGTATGGCTCATAAGGGCTCATGAAAGTGTATATGCCTTCAATGCATACAGTGGAAAGCTTGTGTATCAGAGATAGGAGAATGAGGCATGGATTGGTCAAAGGCTAAAACAATATTGATAGTTGCACTCCTGATCACCAACATATTCCTGGCATATTTTTTATATGGAGAGCAGGAGGTTGGAAATGCTGTTCTCAATCCTGAATTCATAGAGGAAACAGAGGAGCTTCTGGGAAGAAATGGAATACTTCTCCAGTCTGATCTACCGACAGAAACTGGGCAACTGTACAACCTCACTGTTGAATATGAAGATATGCTGCCAGGGACCATAAATGATAGGTTTTTCAACTCAGAGGGAGTTATCAATAGAAATGAAGGAGCTGTAATTGAAATTGATTATGGAGATGAAGGAATCACTTTAATAAATGAAAAACTGATGATATATGAAAATGCTGCAACTGAAGCTGGCAATCCCATTGGTAATCTTGAACAGGCAATGGAACTGGCGAAGCAGTTTCTTATGGAAAGAGGATATGAAACAGATGATATGGGACTTTCCTACTGGCGGGAGACTGAAAATGGGTACTATCTGGACTTTACCAAGATTTTTCAGGACTCATATATTGAATTGAGCTACACAGTTGTCATAATAGAGGATGGCAGGATTACAAGGATGGAAAGGACCTGGCTAAACACCAAGGAAATTGAGGAGACCGACTATAAGATCGTACCTGCACCAAAGGCAATACTGGAGCTCTTGAGCATGGAGGATGCAAGTAACAAGACCATAACAGACATCTCCCTAAGCTATTATTTTGATCCTGAAAAGCAGGAGTATCTGGACGATTACCAGCAGGCAATGGAAGGTAGGGCGGTTCCTGCCTGGAGAGTCCAGTTCCAGGATGGATATGACGTTATACTTGACCTTGAATAGAAGGAAAAATTAAGAAGGGTTAGCCTTCTTTTTTTTTGCATGTTACTATATAATTAAAGAAGCAAAAGGAGGAGGTTTTCCAAATGACTGTAAAGGTTTGCTCCCTTTCAAGTGGAAGCAGCGGAAACTGCCAATATATTGAAACAGAGAATACAAAGCTTATAATAGATGCAGGATTTTCAGGAAAGAGAATAGAGCAGCTGCTTAATGAAATCCAGGTGGATCCAAGATCCCTGGATGGCATACTTGTTACCCATGAACACATTGACCATTCCAAGGGAGTCGGAGTACTTTCAAGGCGCTATGATATCCCAGTCTATGCCAATGAAAACACATGGAAGGGTATGGAATCAATAATCAAGAATGTTAAGACCCACAACACAAAGGTCTTTTCAACTAACAAGAATATCGAGCTAAAGGATGTCCTGATCCACCCCTTCAATGTTTCACACGATGCCAGCGAGCCGGTGGGCTACATTATATTCAACAACAAGACAAAGTTAAGCTTCGTAACAGATACAGGTTGGATAAACGAGGGTATAAAGAAGAAGATAAGCAATTCCCATTTCTACTTCATGGAATCAAATCATGATGTCAGAATGCTTATGGAGGGAAGCTATCCAATGATGCTCAAGAAGAGAATCATGAGCCTAAAGGGACACCTGTCCAATGATGATGCAGCGGATGTGCTGTCCGAGGTTCTCAGGGGAGAGAATGAAATAGTCCTTCTTGCACATTTAAGCCAGGATAACAACAAACCGGAACTGGCCTACTCAACAGTGAGAGACGGACTTTTAAGCCAAGGGTTTGACGTGGATAATGACCTTAGACTCAATATGACCAACAGGGATGGGATAAGTGGAATATACAGCCTTTAATGAGGAGGAAAGAGGATGAATGACTTCAACTATGGAAGCTATTACAAACCGCCCAAAAGGAGAGGGATTTTTTCATATGTACTTGTAGCACTGATTGCAGGACTTTTTGGTGGTCTTGTCACGGCATATATAGCTCCCACATATCTTTATGGCAGGATAATCCCCATGCCTGAAATATACACTGAGGGTCAGCCATCCATGATGAATACCGTTACAATCAATCCCGTTGAGGAAATCAATGTGGTTGCGGCGGTGGCAACCAAGGCAGTAAGCTCAGTTGTTGGGATAACAACCGTATCCATTGAAAGGGACTTCTTCTGGTCCAGACCGGTTGAAGGTGTGGGCTCGGGTGTTGTTGTCAACAGTGACGGTTACATTCTGACCAACTCCCATGTAATCGGAGATGGGAATGCCCAGGAGATTCAGGTTCTATTTGAAAATGGGGACAAGGTTCAGGGAAGGGTTCTGTGGTATGATGCCACATTGGACCTGGCTGTAGTGAAGGTAAGTGCATCTAACCTTCACGTTGCAGAGCTTGGAGATTCAGATGCAATAAGGGTTGGAGAGCTTGCAGTTGCTATAGGCAATCCACTGGGTCTTGATTTTCAAAGAACCGTCACATCTGGAGTAATAAGCGGTCTCCACAGATCTGTACAGGTGAATCAGTACAACGTAATGGAGGATCTCATCCAGACTGATGCATCAATAAATCCAGGGAATAGTGGGGGGCCCCTGCTCAATTCCACAGGCCAGGTCATCGGAATCAATACAGCAAAGATACAGACTGGAGAAGGGTTGGGCTTTTCAATACCAATAAACCTTGTCAAGCCTGTTCTGGAGGAAATAATTGAAGAGGGAACCTTCAACAATGTATATATAGGGTTTACAGGCAGCGAGGTTGAAATATACGAGGTTCAGATGGACACAGACCTGCCTGCTGAATATGGAGTTGTTGCGATAGAGATACTTCCGGGATCCCCGGCAGATGAGGCAGGCTTAAGGCCTCTGGATGTAATAACATATGTGGATGATGCCCAGGTCACCAGCATGGCAAACCTGAGAAAGATACTGTACAACTACAGAATCGGTGACAGTGCCGAACTTACAATAGACAGGGATGGAACAACAATGAATGTGAGGGTACGATTTAGAGAATTTTAGGAGGAAAAAATGAAGATATTGCTTGCGAACGATGACGGAATAATGGCCGAGGGAATACATACCCTGGCAAAGGCCCTTGAAAGGGAGCATGATGTGATAATTGTAGCACCCGAGACCCAAAGAAGTGCACAGAGTCATGCCATAACATTACACAAACCCATAGTAATTAAGGAAGTGGAGCTTGAAGGAATCAAGTCCCCTGCTTACAGCATATCAGGTACTCCAGCTGACTGTGTCCGGGTTGGAATGGAGGAGCTTGCAGATGACAAGATCGATATTGTATTTTCCGGTATAAACATGGGTCTTAATTCAGGGATGGATATCCTTTACTCAGGCACAGTATCTGCTGCAATAGAGGCAAATCTCTATGGTGTTCCCAGTGTTGCGGTTTCTACCGAATGGACAAGTGAAGGAATGAATTATGACATTGCTGCCAAGTACGCACTCCAGGTTCTAAAAAAGCTTGATACTGAGAAGATGACATTACCTGTTGTTCTCAATCTGAATACCCCATACAACCTACATGATGAGACCAAGCCAATAAAGGTCTGCAAGATAGGTGGGCCAATATATGATTACTACCTGGCGGAGAAGAATGGCAATGGGGATAGGACGTTAAAGGTCATGGGCAGAAAAGATGCCCAGCTGGAAAAAAACACAGACAGATACCATCTTAGTGAGGGGTTTGCAACGCTCACTCCCCTGAGCTATGATTTCACTAACTTCCAACTGATCGAGAAGGTTAGGGAGTGCATTGAGGAAGAGGCAATGTGTGAGTAATGAATAAATTTACGGGTATCTATCCAACAAGCTCCTTTTTGGAGCTAAAATGATTATTTTGTAAAGGAGATAGATACAATGAGTAGAAGAACAGACACCTTAACAGTGGGTGGTAAGCCAATGACATTGATCGGCACAGAGGTAAAGGTTGGGGACAAGGCTCCCGATTTCACGGCTCTTAAGGGCGACATGAGCCCGTACAGCCTTGGTGATGCAGGAGACAAGGTAAAGGTCATATCTGTGGTAACATCTCTTGATACAGGCGTATGTGAGACACAGACCATAAGATTCAACGAGGAGGCAGCCAAGCTTGAGGATGTGGTAATCATTACTATCTCAGTGGATTTGCCCTTTGCCCAGAAGAGATTCTGTAGTGCAAATGATATTGGTAATGTAATAACCCTGTCCGACTATAGAGATCTTGACTTTGGAACAAAGTACGGATTCGAGATTGAGGAGCTGAGACTTCTTTCAAGAGGAATTGTAGTACTGGATAGAAATAATGTGGTAAAACATGTAGAGTATGTTTCTGAGAACTCAAATCATCCAGACTACGAAAAAGCTCTTGAAGTGGTCAGAGGTTTGATCTGATTGAACCTATAATGAATGATTTAAAGGCCTTCCTAGTGGAGGGCTTGTTTTTTTGTCAATAAAACCATGAAATATGCTATCATAAGGGTATAGGACAGTTGATGTGATGATAGAAACCATTGTTGGAGGCTGAGATGAATATAGATGTTGTGGCAGTTGGCAAAATCAAGGAGAAATATCTGAATGAAGGGATCAAGGAATATTCAAAGAGGCTTTCAAGGTACTGCAGCCTGAATATAATGGAAGTGGATGATGAAAAGGCTCCGGAGAGCCTATCGGACAAGGAGATGGAAATCATCAAGTCCAGGGAGGGAGAGAGGATCCTTTCAAAGATCCCTTCAGGGGCATTTGTTGTAGCCTTGGTAATAGAGGGAAAGCAGCTTTCATCTGAAGCCCTTGCGGAAAAGCTCAGCGACATAATGGTTGAGGGAAATTCCCATGTTGTCTTTGTGATCGGAGGTTCACTTGGGCTATCAAAAGATGTAATGAAGAGGTCCAATCTAAAATTGTCCTTCTCAAAGATGACCTTTCCCCACCAGCTGATGAGGATGATACTCCTGGAACAGATTTACAGGGCCTTCAGGATAATGAGGAACGAACCGTATCACAAATAACCTCAAAATAAATGTAAAAGAATATATCAGGAATAAAAAACTGGTGTAGAGGTTATTTGATGATTTAATATGA
>CAYMHD010000027.1:0-15298 GCA_964390135.1 uncultured Gudongella sp.
AACACATTTGGAAACCCAAGAAATACTCCAGAATTGAGTCAAAAAAAAGACGCGCAAATTGAATATAACAATTTGATGAGAAATGAGACTCAAAGTAATTCTAAGGATATTGAAGAGATAGTACCAGATGATTTCATTACTTCTAATTATTACGTAAGTAGACCGTCTAAAAATATTGAAGTCAAACAAGTCGCTTTTGATTCAATTAAGATTGGGCTAGCATCCCCTGAAAGGATCAGACAATGGTCAAAGGGAGAAGTGAAAAAACCTGAAACTATAGATCATAGAACACAAAAGCCAAATGAAGATGGTTTATTCTGTGAAAAGATATTCGGACCTGTTAACAATTATGAATGTCATTGTGGAAAATACAAGAGGGTTAGATACAAGGGAGTAGTTTGTGACAGATGTGGAGTCGAGGTTACGAATTCAAGGGTCAGAAGAGAGAGGCTTGGACACATTGAGCTTGCAGCTCCCGTATCACATATTTGGTACTTCAAGGGAATACCAAGCAGGATGGGTCTGATTCTTGACATGAGCCCCAGGGCTCTTGAAAAGATCCTATACTTTGCATCCTACGTGGTGATTGAACCTGGGGATACTCCAATGTATGAGAAGCAGCTTCTGACTGAAACCGAATACAGGGATGCAGTTGACAAGTACCACAACAGCTTCAGGGCCATGATGGGTGCCGAGGCGGTTAGGTCACTGCTTGAGAAGATAGACCTGGAAGCGGAATCAAAGGACCTGAGGGCACAGCTTAAGGATGCAACAGGACAGAAGAAGGTAAGGATAACAAGAAGGCTTGAGGTTGTTGAAGCCTTCAGAAACTCAGGGAACAGACCTGAGTGGATGATCCTTGATGTGATCCCTGTAATTCCACCTGACCTGAGACCAATGGTTCAGCTTGATGGAGGAAGATTTGCAACTTCAGATCTTAATGACCTTTATAGAAGGGTTATAAACAGAAACAACAGACTAAAGAGGCTACTTGACCTTGGAGCACCGGATATCATTGTAAGAAATGAGAAGAGGATGCTTCAGGAGGCAGTGGATGCCCTGATAGACAATGGTAGAAGGGGAAGACCTGTGACAGGTCCTGGAAACAGACCTCTTAAATCACTTTCAGACATGCTTAAGGGTAAGCAGGGTCGTTTCAGACAGAACCTTCTGGGTAAGAGGGTTGACTATTCAGGACGTTCAGTAATCGTAGTCGGTCCCGAGCTTAAGTTCTATCAGTGTGGTCTTCCCAAGAAGATGGCATTGGAGCTATTCAAGCCATTTGTAATGAAGAAGCTTGTCTCAGACGGACATGCACACAACATAAAGAGTGCCAAGAGAATGGTTGAGAGGATCAAGCCACAGGTTTGGGATGTTCTTGAGACAGTAATTAAGGACCATCCGGTTCTGCTGAACCGTGCACCGACCCTTCACAGACTTGGAATCCAGGCATTTGAGCCGGTTCTGGTTGAAGGGAAGGCCATCAAGCTTCACCCATTGGTATGTACTGCATACAATGCGGACTTTGACGGCGACCAAATGGCGGTCCACGTGCCCCTTTCATCAGAGGCACAGGCAGAGGCCAGACTTCTTATGCTATCAACAAACAACATCCTTGCACCTAAGGATGGAAAGCCAATAACCACTCCTTCACAGGACATGGTCCTTGGTGCATACTACCTGACCGTATACAGGGAAGGTGAGCATGGAGAAGGAAAGATATTCAAGGATTACGACGAACTGCTCCATGCCTATGCAAACGAGGATGTTGGAATGCACGCCAAGGTCAAGGTAAGAATGAAGCTCCATGCAGATGACCGTGGACAGCTTGTTGAAAGTACGGTGGGTAGATTCATATTCAATGAGAACCTTCCACAGGATCTTGGGTTTGTTGACAGAAGCAAGGACAAGTACGGACTTGAGATTGACAGGGTAGTTGACAAGAAGCAGCTTGGAGTAATAATCGACAAGTGCTTCAGAAAACACGGTAACTCTGTTACTGCTGAAATACTTGACCATATAAAGACAATGGGCTTCAAGTACTCCACAATCGGAGCCATTTCAATCTCCATGGGTGACGTAGTCATCCCTGATGAGAAGTATGAAATGATCAAAAAGGCAGAGGTTGTAGTCGACAAGTTTGAGAAATCCTACAGAAGAGGACTTATTTCAGACGAAGAAAGATACGAAAGGGTTATTGAGACCTGGAACCAGACAACAGAGGATGTAACTGAAATCCTTATGGATGGTCTTGACCCTATGAACAACATATATGTAATGGCTATCTCCGGAGCGAGAGGTAGCAAGAACCAGATCAGACAGCTTGCCGGAATGCGTGGTCTTATGGCCAGTGCGTCAGGTAGGACGGTTGAGGTTCCGATCAAGTCAAACTTCCGTGAGGGACTTTCAGTTCTTGAGTTCTTCATCTCCACACACGGCTCCAGAAAGGGACTGGCGGATACGGCCCTTAGAACGGCAGACTCTGGATATCTTACAAGAAGACTTGTAGATGTCAGCCAGGATGTAATCGTAAGGGAAGAGGACTGTGGAACCGACCAGTATTTCCTAGTCAAGGCCTACAGGGACGGCAAGGAGATCCTGGAGGAGCTTAGGGACAGAATTGACGGAAGATATACCTTCGAGGATATCGTTCATCCTGAGACTGGAGAGATAATCGTCAAGAAAAATGAGATGATCACAGCAGAACAGGCTGACTTCATCCAGGAGATTGGAATAGAGGAAGTAAAGGTAAGATCCGTACTGGGCTGTAAGGCCAAGTTTGGAGTATGTGCCCACTGCTACGGCAGAAACCTTGCAACAGGCAAGGAAATGCACATCGGTGAAGCTGTTGGTATCATTGCTGCACAGTCAATCGGGGAACCGGGAACACAGCTTACAATGAGAACCTTCCACACAGGAGGTGTTGCTGCGGCAGCTGACATCACCCAGGGTCTTCCAAGGGTTGAGGAGCTTTTCGAAGCCAGAAAACCAAAGGGACTTGCAGTGATATCGGAGATTGACGGTACTGTAAGCATAAATGACAACAAGAAGCGAAAAGAAGTTGTGGTAACAAACGAGGATGGTGAAGAGGCAAGATACAACATCGTATTCGGCTCAAGACTAAAGGTCAGAGAAGGAGACGTAATCGAAGCCGGAGATGAGTTGACGGAAGGATCTGTCAATCCTCATGACATCCTTAAGATAAAAGGTGTAAAAGGAGTACAAAATTATATTGTAAAGGAAGTACAAAGGGTATATAGACTACAGGGTGTAGACATAAACGACAAGCACATTGAGATCATCGTACGACAGATGCTGTCCAAGGTTAAGATTGAATCAGCCGGAGACA
Organism: uncultured Gudongella sp.; assembly: GCA_964390135.1. Taxonomy (GTDB): domain Bacteria; phylum Bacillota; class Clostridia; order Tissierellales; family Tissierellaceae; genus Gudongella. The sequence goes on from CAYMHD010000027.1 coordinate 3,350, forward strand.
CAGACCTGTTGCCAGGTAGCCTTGTAAATGTAATGGAATTTGAAAACACAAACAAGAAGGTTGTAGAGGAAGGCGGAGAGCCTGCAGTGGCAAGAATGACACTGCTTGGAATAACAAAGGCGTCACTTGCCACGGATTCATTCCTTTCAGCAGCATCCTTCCAGGAAACAACCCGAGTACTGACCGAAGCAGCAATCAAAGGTAAAGAGGATTTCCTATTGGGTCTTAAGGAGAATGTAATCATCGGTAAGCTTATCCCAGCTGGTACCGGAATGAGAAGGTACAAGAATGTTGAGGTTATAGATGACGAAATAATCCCCCAGGAGGAGGAAAATTTAGTTGACACAGATATTCTACAGTGATAGAATACTATAGTGTGCAAACTTTAGAAGACTCTTGATGACATAAAGATTATGTGGTCTTTTGGCCACATAATCTTTGATATGTTTAAAGGAGGATAGAGAATGTTTACAGATTTAAAGACACAGGACAAGGTGGTAGGGGCCAAACAGGTCAAGCGATCCCTGTCCAGATCAGAGGTCCAGACGGTTTTCATAGCCCGGGATGCCGAGAAGAAGGTAACCGGGGAGATTGAAGACCTGTGCAGGTCCAAGGATGTCGATGTCATGTATGTTGACACCATGGAGGAGCTGGGAGAGGCCTGTGGAATCGATATTAATGCAGCTGTCGCTGCGTTATTAAATAAAAATTAGAAGGAGGTGCCTTAATGCCAACAATTAACCAACTTGTTAGAAAAGGAAGAGAAAAGGTTGTTTACAAATCAAAGTCGCCAGCTCTTGGTATGAATCTTAATACCTTGAAGAAAAAGGAGACTGAATCCAATTCACCTCAAAAAAGAGGAGTTTGTGTTGCTGTTAGAACAATAACACCAAAGAAGCCTAACTCAGCGCTTAGAAAAGTTGCCAGAGTAAGACTTACAAACGGAATGGAAGTAGCTGCCTATATTCCAGGTATCGGTCACAATCTGCAAGAGCACAGTGTCGTTCTTATCAGAGGTGGAAGAGTAAAAGACCTTCCAGGTGTAAGATATCACATAGTTAGGGGTACTTTGGATACTGCTGGAGTTGAAAACAGACTACAGTCAAGATCAAAGTATGGTGCTAAGAAACCTAAGGTTAAGAAGTAAACGACATGAAGTGCTTAAGATGCTAATAATACTTTAATATAGATGCATTTTAAGGCACAACGGCAAACGCCGAGTACCAATGAATCTACTCTATATAGTTAAGGAGGGAAGAAAAGTGCCTAGAAAAGGACATATACCAAAAAGAGAAATCATGCCAGATCCAATTTACAATGATGTGGTAGTAACAAAGTTAATCAACGGCATTATGCTGGATGGAAAAAAAGGAATAGCACAGAATATTGTTTATGGGGCTTTTGATCAGATCGCTGAGAAGACAGGTGAAGACCCATTGGAGGTATTCTACAAGGCTATGAACAACATCATGCCTGTTCTTGAGGTAAAAGCAAGAAGAATAGGTGGAGCAAACTATCAGGTGCCAATAGAGGTAAGACCAGATAGAAGAGAAACTCTTGGTTTGAGATGGCTAGTATCATTCTCCAGAAAAAGAGGAGAAAAGACTATGGTTGACAAGCTTGCAAAAGAGCTTATGGATGCAGCGAACGGTCTTGGAGCAAGTGTTAAGAAGAGAGAAGAAACACATAAAATGGCAGAAGCTAACAAAGCTTTCGCACACTACAGATTCTAGTAGGACGTTTAAAATGTGTGGATGGGATTTATTAATTAGTGTGTAAGGAGGAAAAATTGTGCCAAGATTAGTATCACTAGAAAAAACTAGAAACATCGGCATAATGGCTCATATTGATGCAGGAAAAACAACCACCACAGAAAGAATATTATTTTATACCGGTAAAATACACAAGATAGGCGAAACCCATGAGGGTGGAGCTCAAATGGACTGGATGGAACAAGAGCAAGAGAGAGGAATCACTATCACCTCCGCTGCGACAACAGCTTTCTGGAAAGATCACAGAGTAAACGTCATAGACACACCAGGGCACGTGGATTTCACCGTTGAGGTTGAGAGATCACTGCGTGTACTTGATGGAGCTGTTGCATTGTTCTGTGCAAAGGGTGGAGTAGAGCCTCAATCTGAGACCGTTTGGAGACAAGCAGACAAATATCGTGTACCACGATTGGCTTTTGTTAATAAAATGGATATCATGGGTGCAGATTACTTCAGGGCAGTAAACATGATGAAGGACAGACTTAAGGCAAATGCCGTTCCGATTCAGCTGCCAATAGGTAAGGAAGAAACATTTGTAGGAATTGTAGACCTTGTTGAAATGAATGCCAGAATATACAAGGACGACCTTGGACAGGAGATCGAAGTTACAGAGATACCTGCTGACATGGTGGACATGGCCAATGAATACAGAGAGCTATTGATTGAGTCTGTTTCAGAGTCAGATGAAGAGCTTATGATGAAGTATCTTGAAGGTGAAGAGCTGACTACCGAAGAGATCATGGACGGTATCAGAAAAGCAACTCTTGCTGTAAACATGACCCCGGTGCTTTGTGGATCATCATACAAGAACAAGGGAGTTCAGATTCTTCTGGACGCAATACTGGCATACCTTCCATCACCATTGGATGTCCCTGCAATCAAGGGAATCCTGCCAGATTCAGAAGAGGTTGTTGAAAGACATGCTGACGACAGCGAGCCATTTTCAGCGCTTGCGTTTAAGATAGTAACAGACCCATATGTTGGTAAGCTTGCATATTTCAGAGTTTACTCAGGAAGTGCCAAGGCTGGAAGTTATGTATATAACTCAACAAAAGGCAAGAAGGAAAGAATCGGAAGGATTCTCCAGATGCATGCCAACAAAAGGGAAGAAATAGACGAGGTTTTTGCTGGAGACATAGCAGCGGCTGTTGGCTTTAAGGACACTTCAACTGGAGATACAGTATGTGATGAGTCAAATCCTGTTATCCTTGAGAAGATGGTGTTCCCAGAGCCTGTAATACGAGTAGCTATCGAGCCAAAAACCAAGGCCAGCCAGGAGAAGATGTCTGTAGCCCTTGCAAAGCTTGCAGAGGAAGACCCAACATTCAGAACATACACTGATGAGGAAACTGGACAGACAATCATCGCCGGAATGGGAGAGCTTCACCTTGAAATCATCGTAGACAGACTTCTTAGGGAGTTCAAGGTTGAGGCAAATGTAGGTAACCCACAGGTTGCTTACAAGGAATCAATCCAAAAGCCAGCTGACGCTGAAGGTAAATACGTCAAGCAGTCTGGTGGTAGAGGACAGTATGGTCATGTAAAGCTGAAGGTTGAACCACAGGAGCCGGGTAAAGGATATGAGTTTGTAAATGCAATCGTCGGAGGAGCAATTCCGAAGGAGTATATCAACTCAATAAACAACGGTATCCAGGAAGCATTGGAGTCAGGAATACTTGGAGGCTATCCGGTGCTTGACATCAAGGTAACCCTTTATGACGGATCATACCATGATGTTGACTCTTCGGAGATGGCATATAAAATTGCTGGTTCAATGGGAGTAAGGGAAGCTTTGAGAAAAGCTGGACCGACACTTCTGGAGCCAATGATGAAGGTTGAAGTTACAGTTCCCGAGGAGTACATGGGAGATGTAATCGGAGACATAAATTCAAGAAGAGGTAGGATGGAAGGCATGGAGCTTCTAAGTGGAGCTCAAATAATTCGAGCATACGTGCCATTGGCCGAAATGTTCGGTTATGCAACTGACCTTAGATCAAACACTCAGGGAAGAGGCAACTATGCAATGGAGTTTGACCATTACGAACCAGTGCCTAACAGTATATCAGAGAAGGTATTGGGCGGAAAATAATCTTTAAATTAGGAGGAATCGAGAAATGGGAAAAGCTAAGTTTGAAAGAACCAAACCACATGTTAACGTAGGAACAATCGGTCACGTAGACCACGGTAAGACAACTCTTACGGCAGCGATAACATTTGTACTGAACAAGAGATTCGGTTCAGGAGAATTCATAAGCTATGACAACATAGACAAGGCACCAGAGGAGAGAGAAAGAGGAATCACAATCTCAACAGCACACGTTGAGTACGAAACAGATGCAAGACACTACGCACACGTAGACTGCCCAGGCCATGCTGACTATGTAAAGAACATGATCACAGGAGCAGCACAGATGGACGGAGCAATCCTTGTAGTAAGTGCAGCAGACGGTCCAATGCCACAGACAAGAGAGCACATTCTTCTTTCAAGGCAGGTAGGAGTACCTAAGATAGTAGTATTCCTAAACAAAGAGGACATGGTAGACGATCCAGAGCTTATCGAGCTTGTAGAGATGGAAGTAAGAGAGCTTCTAAGCGAATATGAATTCGATGGAGACAACACTCCAATAGTAGTGGGATCAGCCCTTAAGGCACTGGAAGATCCAGACGGCCCATGGGGAGACAAGATAGTTGCTCTTATGAAGGAAGTAGACGAGTACATCCCACAGCCAGAGAGAGACATCGAGAAGCCATTCCTAATGCCAGTTGAGGACGTATTCTCAATCACAGGTAGAGGAACAGTAGCAACAGGAAGAGTGGAAAGAGGAATCGTAAAGACTGGAGACAACGTAGAGATAGTTGGACTTACAGAAGAAGCGAGAACCGTAGTAGTAACAGGAGTAGAGATGTTCAGAAAGCTTCTTGACGAGGCACAGGCAGGAGACAACATCGGAGTACTGCTAAGGGGAGTGCAGAGAACTGAAATCGAAAGAGGCCAGGTACTTGCAAAGCCAGGATCAATCAAGCCACATACAAAGTTTGATTCAGAGGTATACGTACTGAGCAAGGAAGAGGGAGGAAGACACACACCATTCTTCAACGGCTACAGACCACAGTTCTACTTCAGGACAACAGACGTAACAGGAAACATCCAGCTTGAGGAAGGCATCGAAATGGTAATGCCAGGGGACAATGCAAGATTCTCAATTGAACTGATCACACCAATCGCGATGGAGGAAGGACTAAGATTCGCCATCAGAGAAGGTGGAAGAACAGTAGGAGCAGGCGTTGTAACAAAGGTTTACGAATAAGAGTGAAAGACTGGGTCTTTTGACCCGGTCTTTTTATGACATGACCCGAGTCTGGGATGTTGAATTATTTATTGACACAAATAACCTTTTGTGATAGGTTATATTAGTAGTGCATTAATAATGGGAGATTGTGCCCAAATTAGTTGAATTCATATATAGAGATAGCACCATGGGTGAAAGTAGGAGGTGTGATAGATGAGAGACAGAGTCACATTGGCGTGTACAGAGTGCAAGCAGAGAAATTATGTAACCAAGAAGAACAAGAAAAACACAACTGAGAGAATCGAGCTTAAGAAATACTGTAAGTTCTGCAAGGCGCACACGAATCACAAGGAAACAAAATAACTGTTAAAGTAAGGATGTGAAATGATGGCAGGAGCAAACACAGGATCTGTGAGTACAAAGGATAAGATGTCCACTTACTTTAGAGGAGTTAGATCAGAGCTTAAGAAGGTTATATGGCCTGACAGGAAAGAGCTTACGAACTATACCGGAGTTGTAATATTCATCAGCGTACTGGTTGCAGTTATAGTTTATATTCTTGACCTGGTTCTAGGTGGAGTTTTATCGATTATTATTTAGTAATACAAGGGAGGGAAGGGCCCGAGTGGTCCCTGAATTATGACGGATAAGGATATGAGTAGGGAAGAAAGAGCCAAGGATGCCAAGTGGTATGTGGTGCATACTTATTCTGGTCATGAAAATAAAGTAAAGGCCAACCTTGAGAAAATGGTAGAGAACAGGGGAATGAAGGATGATATCTTCGAAGTCGCTGTTCCAACTGAAGAATACATTGACAACAAATCCGGGAAAAAGAAGCTCAAGGAGCGAAAAATGTTTCCTGGATATGTTCTTGTTAAAATGATTATCAATGATGAGTCATGGTATTTGGTCCGAAACACACGAGGTGTAACAGGCTTCGTAGGGCCGTCATCAAAACCGGTACCACTTTCTGACAAGGAAGTCAGAGCCCTGGGAGTACAGGAGAAGATGGTATTGCCGGCTGTTGACTTCAAGGTCAAGGACCCTGTAAAGGTTGTAGCAGGTCCTTTCGAGAACTTTATTGGAACCATTGACAGCATCAACATGGAAAAACGCAAGGTCAAGGTATATGTTTCCATGTTCGGCAGGGAAACATTGGTTGAGCTTGAGTTCGATCAGATAGAGAGAGTATAGCCTGGGAGAAATGTCCCGGGATGGATTGATTTATAAGCAATGATGCTTTATAAATAGAAGTGCAGTGGGAGGGATTATCCCGCTAAACCACAATGAAATGAGGAGGTGGAATTATGGCAAAAAAAGTCATAGCTCTAGTTAAATTACAAATTCCAGCTGGAAAGGCAACACCAGCTCCACCTGTAGGTACTGCGTTGGGACCTCACGGAGTAAACATCATGCAGTTTACTAAAGAGTTCAACGCTAAGACTGCAGACCAGGCAGGAATGATCATACCTGTAGTATTGACTGTATATGCAGACAGATCATTTACATTTATCACAAAGACACCACCAGCACCAGTTCTTATTAAGAAGGCTGTTGGAATTGACTCAGGTTCAGGAGAACCAAACAAGAAAAAAGTTGCTAAAATATCAAAGGCTGATCTTGAAGAGATAGCTAAGATTAAAATGCCAGACCTTAATGCAGGTTCAATTGAGGCAGCCATGAGCATGGTAGCTGGAACTGCAAGAAGCATGGGCGTTGAAGTAGAAGAATAATAAATAGTGGGAGAAATTTTTCGTTAATACCACAAGGAGGTTTTTTAGTATGCCAAAGAGAGGTAAGAATTATCAAGAGAGCATAAAACTTGTTGACAGAAGCAAGCTTTATGATACATTGGATGCTATTGAGCTGGTACAGCAGACTTCAAAAGCCAAGTTCGATGAAACAATTGAGCTTGCAGTAAGACTTGGAGTAGACCCAAGACATGCAGACCAGCAGGTAAGAGGCGCTGTTGTTTTGCCACATGGTACTGGTAAGACAAGCAGGGTTCTTGTAATAGCAAAAGGTGAAAAGGTTAAGGAAGCAGAGGATGCTGGAGCTGATTTCGTCGGTGGCGATGAAATGGTTGCAAGAATCCAGAATGAAGGTTGGATGGATTTCGACGTTGTAGTTGCAACTCCAGACATGATGGGTGTTGTAGGTAGAATAGGTAGAATCCTTGGACCTAAGGGTCTTATGCCTAACCCTAAATCAGGAACTGTTACTTTCGAGGTTGAAAAGGCAGTTAATGAGATCAAGGCAGGTAAGGTTGAGTACAGAGTTGACAAGGCTAGTATCGTACACGTGCCAATAGGCAAGGTGTCATTTGGTACTGAGAAGCTTAGAGAAAACTTCATGGCAATCATGGATGCCCTTAACAAGGCAAGACCAGCCGCTGCAAAGGGTAGATACATGAGAACGGTAACAATCTCAAGCACAATGGGTCCTGGAATCAAATTAAATCCAGGAAAACTGACTGACTAGTTGACAAGAGCAGTTGTTGCTGATATAATCATCAATGTTAATTAAATAAAGAACCGCAGACAGTAGGAGCCCATAGGCTTAATACCCTACCGAGGTGAGAAATATCTAATCTGGAATTAGGGTCTCTGCGTGTCTGCGTATGAGACCTTTATTTTATACCCGTACAGGAGGTGAAGATAATATGAAGGAACATACCCTTCAAGCCAAATCAAAGATAGTTGAGGAGATTAAGGAAAAGATCGAATCATCACAATCAATGATTTTGGTAGACTACAGAGGACTTGACGTAGCGGAGTTGACCGAGCTTAGAAAGCAATACAGAGAGGCTGGAGTTGACTACAAGGTATATAAGAACACAATGATGAGATTTGCATTCAAGGACTTGGGCCTGGAAGAATTCAATGAATTCCTTAAAGGACCTTCAGCGGTGGCCTTCGGATTGGAAGATCCAGTGGCTGCGGCAAAAGTTACATCAGAATTCGCCAAGAAAAACGACAAGCTTGAGATTAAAGCCGGAATCGTTGATGGAAAGATAATTGATGTTGACGGAGTCAAGAGTCTGGCAGACCTACCATCAAAAGAGGTACTTGTTGCACAGGTACTTGCTGGTATGAACGCACCAGTTCAAGGATTCGCAAACGTACTACAAGGTACAGTAAGAAGTCTTGCTATAGTACTAAATGCTATAGCTGAAGAGAAGGCAGCATAAATAAAATAAAAAAATTCGGAGGGATAAATAAAAATGGCAAGTGAAAAAGTATTAAACCTAATTGAAGAAGTAAAAAGCTTAACAGTATTGGAGCTTTCAGAAGTAGTAAAGGCTCTAGAGGAAGAGTTCGGAGTAAGCGCAGCAGCTCCAATGGCAGTGGCAGCAGCTCCTGCAGCAGCAGCTGAGGCAGCAGCAGAAGAGCAAACTGAGTTTGATGTAATCCTTACATCAGCTGGTGGAGAAAAAATCAAGGTTATCAAGGCTGTAAGAGAGATCACAGGTCTTGGACTTAAAGAAGCAAAAGAGCTTGTAGACAACGCACCAAAGCCAGTTAAGGAAGGCGCAAGCAAAGAAGAAGCTGAAGAGCTAAAAGCTAAGCTTGAAGAAGTTGGAGCATCTGTAGAAGTTAAGTAATTAAAGAATAGAAAGTGGCTTTCATCATGAAGGCCACTTTTTTTCACTAAAAATGACTTAAAAAATTTGACATCACTCCAGGTGTATGATAGTATAATATATTGCATAATAATGATTATAATGGGCATACTATACTGACATTTAGAACCTGTTATTTTCAGTTGACCGATGAGTTGGTACCACCAAAAGCTGGGGCTTTTGGCTATTTTAGTTTAATGAGGGGTGAAGTTTTAATGGTACATCCTGTAACATTTGGTAAGCGGGTCAGGATGAGTTATTCCCGCATCGATGAAGTACTTGATCTGCCTGATTTGATTGAGGTGCAGAAATCCTCCTACGATTGGTTTCTGTCAGAAGGATTGAGAGAGGTTTTTGATGATATCTCCCCAATTCAGGATTACACGGGTAACCTGATTTTGGAATTTGTGGATTACCACATAGGAGAAGCCGTCAAGTACGATGAGCACGAGGCAAGAGAGAGGGACGCTAACTATTCAGCACCCTTGAAGGTTAAGGTTAGACTTATTAACAAGGAGACCGGTGAGGTAAAGGAACAGGAAGTCTTCATGGGTGATATGCCTTTGATGACAGACAAGGGAACATTTATCATAAACGGCGCAGAAAGGGTAGTTGTAAGTCAGCTGGTAAGATCGCCAGGAGTATATTTTGTAGAATCAATTGATAAGTCAGGCAAGAGCCTGTTTTCATCAACCTTGATTCCAAATCGTGGAGCTTGGCTGGAGTATGAAACCGACTCCAATGACATTGTCTATGTCAGAATTGACAGGACTAGAAAGGTTCCAATCACTACTCTTATGAGAGCTCTTGGAATTGCAACAGACAGTGAAGTGATAGACGTATTGGGTGAAACTGAGCAGCTTCTTACAACCTTGGAAAAGGATGCAACCAATACCGAAGAAGAGGCACTTCTGGAAATATACAAGCGTCTAAGACCTGGGGAGCCACCAACAGTGGACAGTGCCAGAAGCTTGTTGACCAATCTGTTCTTTGATCCAAGAAGATATGATCTTGCCAAGGTCGGGAGATACAAATTCAATAAAAAATTAGCCCTTTATAACAGAGTTGCCGGTAATCGTGCCGCTCATGACGTAGTCAACCCTGAGACAGGAGAGATCCTGGCTGAAAAGGGAGAGAGAATAACAAGGGATAAGGCAATAGAAATTGAAAACAGTGGAATCAATTCAATGAAGCTGTTGATGGATGACGGTAGGGAAGTAAAGGTTCTTTCCAATAACTTTGTATTCCCTGAAGCATTTGACCTGCCATTCTCCCTAAAGGAGCTTGGACTGAGGGAAAGAGTCTACTATCCACTAATGAAGGAGCTTGTGGAGGCATTCCCTGACCAGGAAGAGCTTAAGGATGCAATAAAGGACAGAATAAAGGAATTATCACCTAAGCACATCATTGTTGATGATATCATTGCAAGCATTAATTATGAATTTAATCTTTTCTATAATATAGGTGGAACTGATGACATTGACCATCTTGGAAACAGAAGACTTAGAAGTGTTGGAGAGCTTTTGCAGAACCAGTTCAGAATAGGTCTGGCAAGGATGGAGCGTGTAGTCAGGGAAAGAATGACAATTCAGGACATTGAGGTGGCAACTCCTCAGGCCCTGATCAATATCAGACCCGTTGTTGCATCAATCAAGGAATTCTTCGGAAGCAGTCAGCTGTCACAGTTCATGGACCAGACAAATCCGTTGGCTGAGCTGACCCACAAGAGAAGAATGTCCGCTCTTGGACCTGGTGGTTTGAGCAGGGACAGGGCAGGCTTTGAGGTAAGGGACGTACACAACTCCCACTATGGAAGAATGTGTCCGATAGAAACCCCTGAGGGTCCAAACATAGGACTTATAACCTCCCTTACAACCTATGCGAGGATCAATGAATACGGATTCATTGAAGCTCCTTACAGAAAGGTGAAAAACGGACAGGTTACCGGTGAAATAGATTACCTGACTGCAGACATCGAATACGAGATGATAATTGCCCAGTCAAACGAGAAGCTGGACAAGGACAGCAAATTTGTCAACAACAGGATAATAGCCAGAGGTAAACTGGGTATAGTTGACATTTTCAATCCTGAGGACATTGAATACATGGATGTATCCCCAAGACAGATAGTTTCTGTAGGTACCGCGATGATACCCTTCCTTGAGAACGACGACGCCAACAGAGCCCTGATGGGTGCAAACATGCAGAGGCAGGCTGTTCCATTGCTCAAGACAGAGGCTCCAATAATCGGAACAGGAATTGAATACAAGGCTGCCAAGGACTCAGGTGTTGTAATAGTGGCAAGGGATTCGGGAGTGGCTGAAAAGGTTACTGCTGATGAGATCCACATCAGAAGAGACAGGGACAACCAGATAGATAAATATAGATTGTTGAAATTCAAGAGATCCAACCAGGGAACCACAATCAACCAAAGACCTATGATAAAGCAGGGTGAGAAGGTTGCAGCAGACCAGATAATTGCTGATGGACCAAGTACTGACCAAGGTGAAATCGCACTTGGAAAGAACCTTCTGATAGCATTTATGACCTGGGAAGGATACAACTACGAGGATGCTATACTCCTTAATGACAGACTTGTAATAGAGGATGTACTGACTTCAGTCCATATTGAGGAATACGAGTCAGAGGCAAGAGACACCAAGCTGGGACCGGAGGAAATCACAAGAGATATTCCAAACGTTGGCGAGGAAATGCTTAAGGACCTTAATGAAAGAGGAATCATCAGAATAGGAGCAGAGGTGAAAGCCGGAGACATCCTGGTTGGCAAGGTTACTCCCAAGGGAGAGACTGAACTGACTGCAGAGGAAAGACTCCTTAGGGCAATATTCGGTGAAAAGGCCAGGCAAGTTAGGGATACCTCACTTAGGGTACCTCATGGTGAAACTGGTATTATAGTTGATGTCAAGATTTACTCAAGGGATAATGGAGACGAGCTCCCCCCTGGAGTCAATCAAATGGTAAGAGTATACGTTGCAACCAAGAGAAAGATCAACGTTGGGGACAAGATGTGTGGTAGGCACGGTAACAAGGGCGTTATTTCAAGGATCCTTCCTGAAGAGGACATGCCCTACATGCCAGACGGAACACCTGTGGATGTAGTGCTTAACCCACTGGGAGTACCTTCAAGGATGAACCTTGGACAGATTTACGAAACTGTTTTGGGTTGGGCAGGAAAAGAACTCGGAATTAAGTTTGCCACTCCTATTTTTGATGGAGCAACTTTGGACGAAATCTGTGATTATAC
>CAYMHD010000027.1:15308-15651 GCA_964390135.1 uncultured Gudongella sp.
CTATTGATATCATGTTGAATCCACTAGGGGTTCCTTCACGTATGAATATTGGTCAGGTGCTTGAAATCCATTTAGGTATGGCTGCTAAACAATTAGGTATTCATGTTGCAACCCCAGTATTTGACGGAGCCAACGAGGAAGACATCATGGTCAAGCTTAATGAGGCTGGCTATCCTGAAAACGGCAAGATTGAACTTAGGGACGGACGTACGGGAGATTCATTCGCAAACCCTGTAACTGTCGGTTACATGTATATGCTTAAGCTTCACCACCTGGTTGATGACAAGATACATGCAAGGTCAACCGGACCATATTCCTTGGTAACACAGCAGCCTCTGGGAGG
>CAYMHD010000028.1:0-1087 GCA_964390135.1 uncultured Gudongella sp.
GCAAGAGGTGTTGAAATCCTTGCAGCTGTCAATCACGACCTTGAGGTATATGAGTACACTCCTCTTCAGGTAAAACAAGCTGTGGTTGGATATGGAAGAGCTGAAAAGAGGCAGGTTCAGGAAATGGTAAAGATTCTTTTGAATCTGGAAAAGATACCTAAACCAGATGATGTGGCAGACGCCTTAGCGGTTGCAATATGTCATGGAAGCTCCTTGAAATTCAAGGAATCATTTAAAATAAGTGGGTGGAATGATGATTGATTACATAGTCGGCAGGATCAGCTACATAGGTGAGGATTATTTTCTTCTTGATAACCAGGGGATTGGTTATCGTATTAACACTTCAAGCAATACACTTGTACAGCTCATAAAGGGTGAAGAAAAACAGCATGTATTCACTGATCTAATTGTAAGGGAAGATTCCATGAGTCTTTATGGCTTTGTAAGTGAAGATGAGATGAGAATGTTTAAGCTTCTGCTGACCGTATCAAAAATAGGGCCTAAGGTCGCATGTGGAATACTCTCAACTCTTAGGCCTTCACAAATTCAAAAGGCCATAATGCTAAAGGATGTTACAACCCTTTGCAAGGGTCCTGGAGTAGGGAAAAAAACTGCAGAGAGAATTGTCCTTGAGCTTAAGGATAAGGTAAAGGGAGGCTTTACTGAGGATGATTCCTATGACGAACTACCAGAACCTATGGACAATGAAGCTGTGGAGGCTCTTGTTGCATTGGGATACAGCAGATATGAGGCACAAAAGGCTTTCCAGGGGACTGATCTGGTCGGGATGACTGTTGAGGATATGATAAAGCTGGGATTAAGGAAACTGTCCCGATAGTAAGAGTATTTAAAGAAGAGGGCCATAACAAATCAAAATTATAATGGGAGACATGTTTATGGATGAAGGTAGAGATAGAATAGTAGCCAGGAATATGAATATTGATGACACGGAGACTGAGGCAACGCTTAGACCCAAGTGGTTAAACGAGTACATCGGACAGGACAAAGCCAAGGAGAAGCTGGATATATTTATACATTGAAATCCCAGCATCATCGATTTCCGGCGACGGCTTGCTTCTGCTGCCTG
>CAYMHD010000028.1:1097-6893 GCA_964390135.1 uncultured Gudongella sp.
GGATATATTTATACAGGCAGCCAGGGGAAGAAGCGAGTCACTGGATCATGTTCTTCTTTATGGTCCTCCTGGCCTTGGGAAAACAACATTGGCCAATATTATCGCAAACGAGATGGGTGTAAATATCAGAGTAACATCAGGTCCGGCAATCGAGAGACCTGGGGACCTGGCCAGCATACTTACAAACCTATCTGATGATGACGTTCTGTTCATTGATGAAATACACCGAATCAACAGAACTGTGGAGGAGGTACTCTATCCAGCAATGGAGGATTTCGCCCTGGACATAATTATTGGGAAAGGACCTTCAGCAAGATCTGTGAGACTTGATCTCTCAAAGTTCACCTTGATTGGTGCAACAACTAGAGCAGGTCTTTTGACATCACCCTTAAGGGATAGATTTGGTGTCATGCTGAATCTCGATCTGTATAATCCGGACAATCTAACGGAGATAGTCACCAGATCAGCCAGAATACTCAATATTGATATTGAACCGATGGGTGCATATGAAATAGCCAAGAGATCAAGAGGGACCCCTAGAATAGCAAACAGACTGTTGAAAAGGGTCAGAGATTATGCCCAGGTTGTTGAAAATGGTGTCATAACAGAGGAAATTGCAAAAAAGGGTCTTATGGTGCTTGAGGTAGACAGACTTGGATTGGATGCCGTTGACAGGAAGTTGATCTTAACCTTGATTGAGAATTTCAAGGGTGGGCCTGTAGGAGTGGATACACTTGCAGCAGCCACTGGTGAAGAAAGAGGTACAATTGAGGATGTATACGAACCCTACCTTCTACAGATGGGATTTTTAAGCAGGACGCCAAGAGGGAGAATGGTAACTGAAAAGGCATACAGGCATTTCAACATACCTCTTCCTGCAGAAAAATAATAAACATAAGGCTGGTGCGTGATATGAAAAGAAATTTAATTATATTTATTGCTTTGATAATTATATTATTGCCTTCCTTTTCCATAGGAAGAACGGATGAGGATTTGGAATATATTGACGTGAAGATTGGGAAAACCTATGATTCACTTGAAAGGGTTCGGATATCAACGGATTCTGGAATGGCAATCTATCAGAAGGGTGACAAGGTGGACGCTTTGATGGAGCTGCAAGGTGATACAATGTACATTAGCTTGAGCCTTGGTAGATACGATGAGATTGATGTGTACGATGATTCAAACACATATGTTGCAACATTGCCAGCCAATGGCACTGTCATCTTTGGTGAATGGGACAGTGAAACTGGTTTGATGAGTGTAGACGGCAAAAAATACAGGGGTTATATAACCTTTATAGGTAGCAGAAATGGTCTCTATGTTATCAACCACGTTGATATTGAGAGCTATCTTTATGGTGTTGTACCCAAGGAAATACCTTCCTTAAGCAGTGAGGAGGCCTTGAAGGCTCAGGCTGTTGCAGCAAGGAGCTACGCCTATTCGACCCTTAACAAGCATATTAATGAGGGCTTTAACGTCTGTGATACGACACATTGTCAGGTGTATGGTGGATATGATGCTGAACAACCCACCACCAACAGGGCAGTGGACCAAACCGTGGGATTGGTAGCTGAATATGATGGTAATATAGCCAGTACGGTATTTCATTCTTCATCTGGAGGACACACTGAAAGCAGTGAGAACGTATGGGGAGGAAGAGTACCCTATCTGGTAGCTGTGGAAGATCCTTTTTCATTGAACACCGTGAATAGCAATTGGGAGGTTGTAATGGATTCTGACAGCTTAAACCAGAAGCTTATGTCAGGTGGAATTGACATCGGAGAAATAACAAGCATTGACATTAACGAGAAGACTGAATCTGGAAGGGTTGTGGAGCTTATTCTTACCGGTTCAAGAGGTAGTGCTGAGGTATCGGGAGAGAGATTTAGAAGCTTGATTGGAACCACAACCATAAAAAGTACACTTTTTTCTGTTGGTACAAATGCAGATTCCCAAGATATGAATGGTTCCTCATTATATGCGGTCTCTGAAAGAAGAATTCAGATGCTCGAGGGTGATAGGGGTAAGATAAGCATAATATCCGGAGAAGAAAGAATTAGATCCTATAGTGACGAGTCAATAGCTGTAATTGGAGACAGAGGTGTGTTTACATACAAAACACCGGAAACTGTTGACATATCAAGGGGAAGTGTTGTAATATCTGGAAGGGGTTTCGGTCATGGTATTGGAATGAGCCAGTATGGGGCTATAGAAATGGCAAAGCAGGGCTTTGATTTTGAAGAGATTCTGGAGCATTATTATACAGGGGTAGAAATCACCAAATACTAAATAAGGAAGTTGAAAATGAAAACAAGCGAATTTTACTATGATCTTCCTCAAGAGCTGATAGCTCAGCATCCATTGGAGGATAGAACCAGTTCAAGACTTCTGGTCTTGGATAGGGAAGAAGAAAAAATTGAGCATAAAAATTTTGTGGATATAATAGATCATCTTAATCCTGGCGATGGAATCGTGCTTAACGATTCAAGAGTATTGCCTGCAAGACTATTTGGGAATAGACCAGGAAAAGAGGAGAAGCTGGAAGTCCTTCTATTGAAGAGAACTGAAAAGAACATCTGGGAATGTCTTGTAAGACCTGGAAAGAAGATGAAGGCAGGTGGCAAGATCGAGTTTGGAGGAGGAATCCTTAAGGGAACAGTTCTCAGGATTGGAGAAGACGGTACAAGATTCATTGAGTTTTTCTTTGAAGGAATTTTTGAAGAAATATTGGATCAGCTTGGAGAAATGCCACTGCCACCTTATATAACCGAAAAGCTTGAAGATGGTGAAAGATATCAGACTGTTTATTCCAAGAATCCTGGGTCGGCAGCAGCTCCAACTGCGGGTTTGCATTTTGACAAGAAGCTTTTGGAAAAAATAAGCAATAAAGGTATTGAAATCATTTATTTAACACTTCATGTAGGGCTTGGTACATTTAGACCTGTTAAGGTGGAGGATATAAATGACCATGTGATGCATTCGGAATATTACCAGATAAGTCATGAGGCGGCTGAGGCTATCAATAGAGTGAAAACATCAGGTGGGAAGATAGTATCTGTTGGTACAACATCAACAAGGACCCTTGAAACCATCGCTGACGAAAAGGGCAGGGTTAGTGAAGGATCAGGATGGACGGATATATTCATATATCCGGGATACACTTTTAAGCTGGTAGATGGATTAATTACAAATTTTCATCTCCCTGAATCAACATTGATGATGCTTGTTAGTGCATTTGCAGGCAAGGAGCTTATCATGAGCGCATATGAGGAAGCCATTGACAATAGATACAGGTTCTTTAGCTTTGGGGATTCCATGTTCATAAAGTAATCAGGAGGTTATAATGGCAATAAAGTATGAATTAATTAAAAAGTCAACTGAAACCAAGGCTAGACTTGGTAAAATAACAACTCCACATGGTGAAATAGAAACACCAATATTCATGCCTGTTGGGACTAGAGCAACGGTAAAGACAATGACACCTGAAGAGGTTAAGGGCTTGGGTGCGCAGATAATACTGTCCAATACCTACCATCTCTACCTCAAGCCAGGTCACGAGCTTATCAGGGAAGCGGGAGGGCTTCATAAATTTATGAACTGGGATGGTCCGATTCTTACTGATAGTGGTGGATTTCAAGTCTTTAGTCTAGGTGATCTTAGAAAAATCAAGGAAGAAGGAGTGGAGTTTAGGTCACATATCGATGGCTCAAAGCATTTTATCAGCCCTGAGACTGCTATTGATATACAGAATGCACTTGGCTCAGATATTATGATGTGCTTCGACGAGTGTGTATCCTATCCAGCGGATTATGAGTATACAAAACAATCCATGGAGAGAACGACAAGATGGGCTCAAAGATGCAGGGATCATCATAGGGATTGGGATAAGCAGGGTCTTTTTGGGATAGTTCAGGGAGGAATGTATAGGGATCTCAGGGAGCAAAGCGTAAATGATCTACTGGAAATGGACTTCAGTGGCTATGCAATAGGAGGATTAAGTGTTGGGGAACCGATGGAGACCATGTGTGAGGTTCTGGACTATACAGCTCCTCTTCTACCAGAGGACAAACCAAGGTATCTTATGGGTGTAGGAACTCCTGATTATTTGTTTGAAGCAGTTATAAGGGGTGTGGATATGGCTGATTGCGTTTTACCTACAAGGATAGCCAGGAATGGTACAGCAATGACTACAAAAGGGAAGGTGGTCATAAGAAACGCCAAGTACTCAAAGGACCTTTCACCTCTGGACCCTGACTGTGATTGCTATACCTGTAAAAACTACTCACGTGCATATATAAGGCATCTCTTCAACGTGAATGAGATACTGGCATTGAGACTTACTACAATTCATAATCTAAGGTTCCTAATTAGAACCATGGAAAGAATAAGAGAAGCCATAAGAAATGACAACCTACTGGAGTATAGAGAGGAATTTTATAAAAATTATGGATATTCAGTAGATTAATAGGTGATTTTTTCGCCATTTCATGTATAATAATATATAAGAAAAGGAGTGATTAGTTAATGGAGCAACTGCAAGCGTTTATTCTTCCAATAGGACTTTTGGTAATTTTCTATTTCTTTGCCATTAGACCACAGAAGAAAAAAGAAAAAGAAATCAAGGAAATGAGAAGCGGACTTAGAGTGGGTGATGAGGTTGTTACAATTGGTGGCATCTATGGCAAAATAGTTAAGGCCAAAGAGGATGCACTAACCTTGGAGTCAGGTTCAGCTAAAACAAGACTAGAGGTTACAAGATGGGCAGTTGGTTCTGTAATTAAGGACAGCGGTAGCAGAAGCGACGAAACAGCAGAGTAAGCTGAATGATGAAGAAATAAACTTCCTTAGTTGGAAGTTTTTCTTTTTGGATTGGGTGTTTTTCATAATCTAAAAATTTCTTTATAATACATATTTCTTGTGATATAATTAGTCCATCAAAACCTGTTGACCAGGGATAGGAGGAAGAATATGAAATACATAAAGACATTGACAAAGAGCAGACTGAAGGATACTCTTTCCTATGCCGGTTGTGGCGAGTGTCAGACATCTTGCCAATCAGCATGTAAGACATCCTGTACAGTTGGAAATCAAAAGTGCGAAAATAAGTAGCATAATGAGGAGTGGTGGGTTATCCACTGCTTTTTATTTGAGAAAAATGAGGAGGAAATAAGTTGAAACAAGACTTGATACATAAGTTCTATTTGAATGAAAAACATATGGTACTGGATGTCAACAGCGGTTCGGTGCATATGGTGGATGAGTTGGTATATGACCTTCTTGACCATTATGTAGGAAACGATCTGGAAAGTATAGTTCCAATATTGGTTAATAAGTACGATGAAGATAAAATAAGGGAAGCTTATGAAGAAATTGTTTATCTTGAAGACAATGGGATGCTTTTTTCCGATGCTGATGACATATCAAACCTGAAGTACAATGAGGATAATATAGTTAAGGCCATGTGTCTTCATGTAGCCCATGATTGCAACCTGAAATGTGAGTATTGTTTCGCTTCACAGGGGAATTTCAAGGGTGAGAGGTCCATGATGAGTCTTGAAACAGGAAAAAAGGCTCTTCTATACCTTGCTCAAAATTCAGGGAATAGGAGAAACCTTGAGGTTGACTTCTTTGGAGGTGAGCCCCTAATGAATTTTCAAACCGTTAAGGATCTCGTGGAATATGGAAGAAGCATTGAGCAGAAATACAATAAGCACTTCAGATTCACAATAACAACAAACGGTGTTCTGTTGGATGATGATAAAATTCGATACATAAATGAAAACATGGATAACG
>CAYMHD010000028.1:6903-8108 GCA_964390135.1 uncultured Gudongella sp.
ACCAATAGAGTTTTTTAACTTAATCCGGCCCTCAGGGTAATCGGAATCATCATTGTTCAAGTAGTGATTATACCTCATACATAAATGAAAACATGGATAACGTGGTACTCAGCCTTGATGGTAGAAAGTCAGTAAATGATGCTATGAGACTGACTGTCAACGGAGAAGGAAGCTATGATGTGATTCTACCAAACATCAAAAAAATGGTCCAGGCAAGAGGTGACAAGGATTATTATGTCAGGGGAACCTTTACGAGCAAAAATCTGGATTTTGGTAAGGATGCAATAAGTTTTCACGATGAGGGCTTCAAGAAGATTTCCATTGAACCAGTAGTTGCACCTGAAGATATGGATTATGCAATAAGAGAGGAACACCTTGGGAGAATTCTAAAGGAGTATGAAGACTTTTCCAGGGAATATATAAGCCTGACTCGGAAGGATAAGGACTTCATGTTCTTTCATTTCATGATTGACCTTAATCAAGGGCCATGTGTAGTCAAAAGGGCAGTTGGCTGTGGTGCTGGAAGTGAATACCTGGCAGTAACACCTGAGGGTGAACTTTATCCCTGCCACCAATTTGTCGGAGAGAAGGAATTCCTGCTTGGAACTCTGGTAACAGGTATTCAGAATATTGAGCTTAGGGACAGATTCAAGATGGCAAATGTATATAATAAGGAAGAGTGCAGGAATTGTTGGGCAAGGTTCTATTGCAGTGGCGGTTGTCATGCAAATGCCCACTACGCTCACAATGATATAATGAAGCCTTATGAAATCGGATGTGAGATGGAGAAAAAGAGAATAGAATGTGCGCTTTCTGTTCTGGCAAATTCAGAGGCTTAGGAGGTAGGGAATGAAATCTAGAAGCATAGCCATAATGGCTGTAATAGTTGCAATAGTAATAGGGTTGGCATTCTTTGCAGTAAATGGTGTCACATTTGGTGATGTTCAGTACAAGAACGCCAAGGAATCAATAGACTTGGGCCTTGACCTTGCAGGTGGTGTTTATGTAGGAACAGGAGATGGTATCTCTGCAAGTGCTGCTGGTGTTTATGCAGTAGCGGCTGCTAATAATGGTATTTCTGTAGGAGGTAGTGGGATTGCATTAGATATATATACAAATCACGGTTTATCTGTAGACGGAAATGGATTACAGGTAATTGGTGGTCAGGGGTTAGGGATTGCTGCAACGGGTGTATATGTAGGAGC
>CAYMHD010000028.1:8118-15519 GCA_964390135.1 uncultured Gudongella sp.
GTCGATGGGCTGGGAGTATCAGAACCAAATATTGCGATTGAAGATGAAGATAGGATTAGAGTTGAGCTTGCTGGATTAAAGGATCCCCAGGAGGCTATTGAGTTGATAGGAAAGACCGCACTGCTGGAGTTCAAAACTCCTGAAGGGGAAACTGTCATTACTGGTAAGCACGTAAAAAATGCTGGAGTAATAATGAATCCGTCCCAATTTGGAGGTGAAGAACCTGTTGTTAGCCTTGAATTCAGCACAGAGGGTACAGAGCTCTTTAGAACAGCAACAGCAGCTCTTGCAGGTGAAGAAAACGACATGGATAAAATTCTCTACATAGTACTTGATGGAGAAGTCATATCAAGTCCAATTGTAGATGAGCCAATCAATGATGGCAGGGCAATCATCACTGGTGGTTTTACGATTGAAAGTGCAGGAAATCTGGCTACACTAATAAGTGCCGGGGCTTTGCCTGTTGAAATGATAGAGCTCCAAACATCTGTTATTGGTCCAACTCTTGGCTTGGAGGCCTATGAGAGAAGCATAGTGGCAGCTGGAGTTGCGTTGGCACTAATATTTTCCTTTATGATTATAGTATACAGAGTACCTGGTATAGTGGCATCTCTTGCCCTGATTGTGTATGTACTCATTGTTGTTGGCTCAATGATGGGCATTGGTGTTAAACTTACACTTCCGGGCATTGCTGGACTGGTCCTTTCCATAGGGATGGCTGTTGATGCAAATGTACTGATTTATGAGAGAATTCGGGAAGAGATACAAGAGGGAAAAAGTGTTAGGGTATCAATAGATACAGGCTTTAAGAGGGCATTGACCTCAATTTTGGATGCCAACATCACAACTCTTATTGCAGGTGTGGTACTGTATAATTTTGGAACGGGCCCCATTAAGGGCTTTGGTGTCACCTTGATTATTGGAATAGCTGCATCCATGATAACTGCAATATTTTTCACTAAATATGTATTAAGAATGATGGCTCATATAACTGGTGGGAAAAACGTTAAGCTTTATGGAGCATAGGAGGGAAATAATGAATATAATTAAGAACAGAAAATACTCGTACATGATTTCCCTGGCCATAATACTAGCAGGCTTAATCATGTTTTTCATCAACGGACTAAATTATGGCATAGATTTCACAGGCGGAACAATGATACAGCTCAACATCGGTTCATTTGTTGAGGTTGATGAAGCAAGAGAGATAATGGATACGTTTGATGATAATGCCAGCATAATCCATGCTGGTTCGGATAGAGAGGAGCTTATAATAAGGAGTTCCATGGATTTGGGAAACAATGAAATATCAAATATAGTGGATGAGTTTGTAAGCAGGTTCAATATGGATCCTGAAAACTATCAGGCTCAAAAATTTGGGGCTTTCATGGGGAAGGAAATCCGGGATAGGGCTATTTTGTCCATCGGTGTAGCTGCCTTGCTGATGCTAGGCTACATCAGCTTTCGATTTCAGTTTAAGTTTGGAGTAGCGGCAATCGTAGCACTGATTCATGATATTCTAATAGCGCTGTCCATATACTCACTGCTCAGACTACCGGTAAACAGTTCTTTCATAGCAGCTATGCTAACAATAGTTGGATATTCGATAAACGACACCATAGTAATATTTGACAGAATAAGGGAGGAATTGAGACTGAACCAGAAAAAAACTCTGGAGGAGACAATCGAGGATAGTGTTAAGCTATCATTGAGAAGAACCATAAATACCACAATCACTACTGTGATTGCTGTTGGTGCCCTTTATGTACTTGGTGTTGAGGATGTTAAGGTTCTTGCCTTGCCACTTCTTTTGGGAATGCTTTCAGGAACGTATTCATCCCTATTTATAGCAACTCCTGTATGGTTCAGCCTAAAAAAGGGTAAAACAGTATAGATAGATAAAACAAGGGGGAATGGAGATGCAAAAGAGCTTTATATTTATTCTGATATTGGCAATCATAATCGGTATTTTTGCTTTGAGCAACAGTGATGTAGTGGAAATTGACTTTGTTTTTGGAAGAGTTATGCTTTCCCAGGCAATAGTCATTTTCATCTCAGTTTTGCTGGGAGCTGCAGTTGCAACATTATTTGGGGTGCTAAGAGAAATGAAGCTTAAGAAACAGATCAAGGAGCACAGGAATTCAATTGAAGCTCTGAAATCGGAAAACCAATCACTTTTAAGCAGGATTGAGGAAAAGGAAGAGCAATTAAAGCTGTTATATGGAAGGAAAGAGGAATCTAATGATCAAGTAGATACGGAGAATGATTTTTCTGGAAATTAAGGCGACAAAGTGGTAGAATTTAGATAATATTATCTAAATTCTATTTTTTTATTGGAGTGATTTTTTGGAAAAGTGGTTTATTAGAAACAACCCTGGTGATATAAACAAGATTTCAAATGAAAACAGCATATCCAAGATATTGGCGAAAATTTTAATAAATAGGGGAATAACTGAAAAAAGTGAAATCAAGTCATTTTTGAATCCTGATATAAAAACACTTCACAATCCACTGCTTATGCATGATATGGATGCAGCAGGTAGACTTATTCTCGATAAGATCAGAAACAGAAAAAAAATACTCATAGTTGGAGATTTTGATGTTGATGGTATAATGTCCACGTATATAATGTATAGGGCCCTAAAGGAGCTTGGTGCTGATGTAGACTACACAATCCCTGATAGAATTCAGGATGGCTATGGAATCAATACCCATATTGTACTGAATGCAAAGGCATCGGGAGTGGACACAATCATTACATGTGATAATGGTATTGCAGCCTTTGAACCCATAGAAACCGGTAAGAAGATGGATATGACAATGATTGTTACTGACCATCACGACATTCCATTAAATGGCATACCCAAGGCTGACTGCATACTCAATCCAAAGAAGCCTGACTGCAATTACCCTGATAAGAATCTATGCGGAGCAGGAGTGGCGTACAAACTTGCCAGCCACTTGGCAAAGTCATCCAAACAGAAAATAAACCTGGAGACTCTGCTGGAAATGGTTGCAATTGCAACTATATGCGACGTTGTGGATCTTGTAGGAGAGAACAGGACCTTTGTCAAAAAAGGTTTGGAGCTTCTTGATAATACATCTAATTTGGGAATAAAAGCTCTATTTAAGGAATCCGGTCTAGATGGGAAATCAATTACAGTATATCATGTTGGATTTATAATTGGACCCAGTCTGAATGCCTCCGGAAGATTGGATAGTGCACTTCTCGGCTTGAGGCTTCTTTTGACAGAAGATGAGGCTGAAGCCAGTGAAATAGCCATTAAGCTTAGAAAGCTCAATGAACACAGAAAAGATCTCACAGAAATGGGCACACAGGAAATCGAAAAGGCGATCCAGGAAAAATATCTGGAAGACAAGATCCTGGTTGCATACAATCCAGATATACACGAAAGTGTTGCAGGAATCATTGCAGGACGTATTAAAGAAAAGTATAATAGACCTACAATAGTTCTGACCAGAGGCAGGGAAGGGATTAAAGGGTCTGGGAGGTCAATTGAGTCCTACCATTTGTTTGAGGAACTGACAAGGTGCAAGGATTTACTTGGGAGGTTTGGAGGTCATCCTATGGCGGCAGGCTTGTCCCTTGAAGAGAAAAATATTGATGAGTTACGTAAATGCCTCAATCACAACACAAATTTAAAGGATGAAGACCTTGTTAGAAGGGTATATATAGATATGGCCATGCCGCTTGATAGGGTAAATTATGAATTCATAGATGACCTATCCAAGCTGGAGCCATTTGGCAAGGCAAACCCTAAACCACTTTTTGGATTCAAGGGAGTGGACATTGCTAAGGCAATAGTCCTTGGCAATAAACGAAATGTTGTTAAATTTGAATTAAACAATCCATTGCAGGGCCAAATTGAAGCGATAATGTTCTGTGACGGAGACAAGTGGCTTGAGGAAGTTGATCTTCATTACGGCATAATGGAACGTGAAAGGCTTACATCGGGTACCTCCAATGAAGTTATCATGGATATCGTATTTTATCCATCAATAAATGAGTACATGGGTAGAACATCCATACAGATTGTCATAAACAACTATCGATTCGATAGATCCAGACCAAGAGGGTGAGACAATGCTAGAAAACTTATTAATGAGAATTGAACAATATAACCCACAGGCTGATATGGAGCTGATCATAAAGGCTTACAATTTTGCCGAGTCCGCCCATGAAGGTCAGGTTAGGAATTCAGGTGAAAAGTATTTTGTACACCCTGTTCATGTGGCTATGTTGCTTGCTGATTTGAGCATGGATACATCTACCATAATTGCGGGATTGCTTCATGATGTAATAGAGGACACCAATGTCAGCTATGACAAGATCAAAGAGGAATTCGGTGAAGAGGTTGCTGATATGGTGGACGGAGTAACCAAGTTGAAGAAGCTTCACTACAAGACAAAGCAGGAGAATCAGGCTGAAAACCTAAGAAAAATGGTTGTAGCCATGGCAAAGGACATACGTGTTATAATAGTCAAGCTTGCAGATAGATTGCACAATATGAGAACACTGGAATACATGACAGATGAAAAGAAGAAGGAGAAGGCCATTGAAACACTTGAGATCTATGCACCAATAGCACATAGGCTTGGTATCTCAAAAATCAAGTGGGAGCTGGAGGACCTTTCTCTTAGATATCTAGATCCTGAAAACTACTATGATTTGGTGGACAAGGTTTCAAAAAGAAGACTGGAAAGGGAAGCTTACATTGATCAGATCATTGGAATTTTGCATGAAAAGCTAGGAGAAATGGGAATCAAGGCTGATATAAACGGCAGGCCAAAGAATTTTTATAGCATCTACAAAAAAATGATGTATCAGGGTAAGGCCTTTGAACAGATATACGACCTTACGGCAGTTAGAATTCTTGTGGACAACATTAAGGATTGCTATGGTGCCTTGGGTATTGTACACACCCTGTGGAAGCCTCTGCCAGGTAGATTCAAAGACTATGTTGCGATGCCCAAGCCAAACATGTACCAGTCCCTACACACCACTGTGATGGGTAACAAGGGTGAAATATTCGAGGTGCAGATAAGAACCTATGAAATGCACAGGACGGCAGAATATGGTATAGCTGCCCACTGGAAGTACAAGGAAGGCAATCCAAAGACTGATAATTTCGATGAAAAACTGACATGGCTTAGACAGCTTATGGAATGGCAAAGTGATCTGAACGATCCAAAAGAGTTTATGGAGGCTCTTAAAATTGACTTCTTTACTGATGAGGTATTTGTCTTTACACCTAGAGGTGATGTCATCCGTCTACCGGAAGGCTCAACACCTATTGATTTTGCCTATAGGGTTCATACTGACGTAGGTAATAAATGCGTCGGGGCCAAAGTAGACAATAGAATTGTCCCTCTCAACCACAAGCTTAGGAATGGAAACATTGTGGAGGTAATCACTAGTTCAAACAGTAGTGGACCCAGTAGGGACTGGCTTAAGATAGTAAAGAGCAATCAGGCCAAGACAAAGATTAAGCAATACTTCAAATTGAAGGAAAGAGATAAGAACATTGCAAAGGGCAAGGAATATCTTGAAAAAGAGATAAAACGTCTTGGATATAAGCCATCGGATATTCTCAAGGATGAATGGCTTAAAAATATCGCTACAAAGGTCAGCATAAATTCCATCGAGGATCTTTATGCATCGATTGGTTACGGTAGCATAACCCTAAATCAGGTGATAAATAAGCTTAAGGAAATATACAGCGAGCACTTCAAGCCTGATGAGAAGGACATTGTAGAAAGCAATATCCAGAAAACAGCAAGGAAATCAAAACCAAAGCATACTCAGGGAATCAAGGTAAAGGGAATTGACAACATAAAGGTCAGATTTTCAAAATGCTGCAACCCAGTTCCCGGAGATGACATTGTAGGCTTTATTACAAGAGGTAGAGGTGTGTCAATACACAGGACAGACTGCCCTAACATAAAATCTGATCTTGCTGATGAGGAAAGATTGATCGAAGTGTCGTGGGACTTTGAGAAGAAGGCTTCCTATAATGCAGAAATTCAGGTGAGGGCTGCTGATAGACCAGGACTTCTGGCCGAAATAGCACTTAAGATTAATGATGCCGATATTGGACTTGTATCCCTTAATGCCAGAACCAACAAGGATAAGTCAGTACTGATTACGATGATACTGGAAATACATGACAAGGAACAGCTTAACGACTTAATGAAAAAAGTGAGAAAGATTGGAAATGTGTTTGATGTTTACAGAGTGACGGCATAGAGGGGGTCAATAGATGAGAGCAGTTGTACAGAGGGTTACGCAAGCCAAGGTTATTGTAGACGATGAAAATGTTGGCGAAATAGATAAGGGACTCCTTGTTTACCTGGGTGTTGGAGAAAGTGACACTGAGACCGATTTGGAATATATGGTCAACAAGGTAACAGGACTTAGAATATTTGAAGATGACAATGGAAAGATGAACCTTTCTGTTCAGGATATTGGGGGAGAGATCCTTGCAATTTCACAGTTCACTTTATATGGTGACGCTAGAAAAGGAAAAAGACCTAGCTTTACAGATGCTGCTTCACCTGAGTTAGGAGACAGACTGTACGAAAGATTCATAGCTAGAACAACAGAAATGGGAATTAGAACAGAATCTGGAGTCTTTGGAGCGCACATGATGGTTGATTATGTGAACGATGGACCTGTGACAATATTGCTTGACAGTACTAAGTTGTTCTAAGGAGGAAAATGAAAGATGATAGTTAAGAGACTTCAAGCTGGGGTATATGCAGCCAACTGCTATATTATCCACACTGAGGATGGTCATGGAGTGGTGGTTGATCCAGCCGGAGATGTTGACGATATAATGGAATATATAGATGAGAACGAGCTAGAGGTAGCTGCAATTGTTCTTACCCACGGACATGGAGACCATATAGGCGGAGTGATGGAATTAAGAAAAGAGCTCAATGTTCCTGTTATGGTTCATTCATGCGATGAGGACATGGTGGGAGACAGTTCCCTTAATCTTTCAACAGCTATGCCAATGGGGGATGTCAACTTTAATCCTGATAGACTATTAGAGGATGGAGACCTGATTGAGATTGGGAGCAAGGAATTGAAGGTTCTTCATACTCCTGGGCATACCAAAGGTGGCATATGTCTGCTTTTGGACGGGATACTAATCACCGGGGATACTCTTTTTCAGGGTTCAATAGGTAGAACAGACCTTTATGGAGGAGACTTTGATACTTTAATGAACAGCATCATGGAGAAGCTAATGGTACTACCGGATGAAACATTTGTCTATCCAGTCCATGGAGGGCAATCAACTATAGGAGCTGAAAAAAGGAATAACATACTCTTTAACTTTGTGGAAAATTTATCCGTTTCAAGCTTGGCAAATTCTT
>CAYMHD010000029.1:0-15500 GCA_964390135.1 uncultured Gudongella sp.
GTCAAGCTTGGTACCTATTCCAATTCCAACCAATGCCCCAAGCAATACACCAACTGCGACAAAGTCCATGAAGAAATACCCTACAAGAGATCCGATTGCAGCTCCCAGAGTCATATATCTGAACATGTATTTTCCCTTTCGTATCAGGTCATGCTCTTCCTCCAGGTAGGATTCAACATCCCGTCTTACCTTTTTCATGGCACGAATATCCGCCCTCTTAAGCTCGCCTTCCTTAGCTTTCATTTCCTTTATTGTCGAGGACATGGCATCGAGAAAAATGCTGCATTCATTGTAGTCATTGCATAGGTGTTCCATTCTGTTCACTATATTCGAATAAACCTGTAGCTCCAGTTTTTTTCTGGTGTGCCTGTCCAGGTTGCTTGCAAGGTGCCATAAATCAGTCCTAATTTCCTTGTATATACTCATCACATCACTCTCCCTTTAGTAGCTTTGATGTTTATTCCTATACTTGTGGAGTATATACCCAGATTATATTCACTTATATCAATATATGAGCAATAATTTGAAAGTTTTTATATTGTCAAACCCTGATAAAGTCTTGTCATTAAGCATCTTTGAATACACTGATTCAAGACACATGTAAAGCTAGCTGCCCCACTGGATCTTTTCGGGTTTTCTCAGGAATTGATGCTTGAAAACTGGAATTCCAAGCTCCTCACCCAGATTTCTCAATTGCTGCTTGTATGCTCCCTTCAATCCGTCGTGCATGGCGATACCCTGAATTCCGCCCTCAATGGAAGCCACACATTCCAATAGCTTATCCCTACCTGATTCATTTTCGTATTCCCCAGACACCAGCCATTGATTTGGAATGACATGGGAAATTCCAAATCCTTGCCCCTCCCAGGCATTAAAAATCTCTCCTGAAAATCCCCGTTCAAAGTGGGTACCTCCTGCACAAAGTATATTCTTCAGCTGCAGATTATCATCACTGAAAATCTCCAACAGTGACATTGCAAGGGCCCTTACAGCATTTTCATTGCTCCAGCTATCCTCGCTGCTTCCGATTTCAATATCCATGATTGGAATCTCATACTCCAAAATGGCTTCAGGACCAATATCTCCATATACAATCCCAGACCAATGTGTCGCTTCAGTTGTCACGAAAAAATCATCCAAGTTTTCCATCTTTCTGTATTTTTCCAGAGCAATCAATATGTTATGCATAAATCTGGGGCTGGCCTTCCCAAAATTTCCAGTCTCCACGTCGCCGGTTGTATGTACCGACAGGATCCCATCAGGTGCATTCTCACCCTCGTGCCAGGTTATAAGCCCAGCCACGTCATAGTCAGAAAACCTTTCCTTCATGACAGGAAGGTATCTTCTATAATCATGGCAGACCACCTTATCCGTCCTTACAAAATCGTATATGTAATGATTTTTATCCACATACCTCATAACTGGTTTGCCATCCACCTGAATATCAAGCTCTTCCAATTGAAGGCTTTTTTCAAGCATACCATATACCCGTCTTGCCACATGATCAACATCTTCCTTTGTAGCCATATAGTAGACAACCTTTTTAACATCCATTAATAACACCCTTTCCGTTTCTACATTTCACAGGCTTGACCAATTGCTTCTGCTCCTTCATTTTCCATGTCATTGACAGCTATCGATATATGCGTTAAAATATTGTAATGCTTCATTTCTTTAAATCGTGACGAGGAGGACTTCAAGTGCCTAATTTACCTGCATTTCTATCATATGTATTCATAACAACCTTTACACCCGGCCCAAACAACATCATGTCCATGTCAAACTCCAGCAGATACGGGCTGAAAAAAAGCATAAAATTCAATTACGGAGTCTTTGCCGGATTTTTCATGGTTCTGGTTCTAAGCAATCTGTTCAGCAAAACCCTCTTTGATTTTATACCCATGATCAAGCCATATATGACCTTCATTGGTGCAGCCTACATAAGCTGGCTTGCATGGAAAACCTATAGAAGCAAACCACCTTCAGATGGTACAGTGGACGAGGGTAAAAGAACCACTACATTCACCAAGGGATTTTTACTGCAATTTGTAAATCCCAAAGGTATAATCTATGGTGTAACCACAGCCTCCACCTTTTTGGTCCCTTATTATTCATCTCCAGCCGTACTGATCCTTTTTTCCTTTATAATGGCTGCCCTTGGATTTATCTCCACTGTCAGCTGGGGCTTGTTCGGTTCTGTCTTCCAGATGTTCATGAAGAGACACCATCGAATAGTGAACACAGTAATGGCATTGCTTCTTATATACACGGCAATTTCACTTTTTGTTTAGTATAATCAGCCAGTCTATTGATTACCGGCTGATTATTTTTCTTAGATATTTCATGTTCACATATTCCATAAAGCCTGACTGTTTATACATCTCGATCGCTTGCTTGTTCCAATCCACAACTTTTAGGAATACATCGCCATAGCCTCTTTCAATGATTTGATTCACGCAGTCTTGCAGAATTCTTCTTCCATAGCCCCTTCCCTTTTCAGATGGCACGACAAAAACCTCATCAATTTCATTACCAGTAATCATGGCTGAGCCTACCCAGGCATCACCATGGAAAAACATATATGTATTTTCAGCCATATCCTCCATTTGCTTCTGCAGTACCTCCATCCTTTCATGGTCCCCGCTCTCAAATATGTTGTAAGGCCTCACATCGATTTCCCTTCTCATGGTTTCAAAGGCATCACCCATGGCCCTATGGTAGGCCTCGAAGTCCTCACTGGTGTATAATCTTGACACCAGACTGGAGTCAGGTAGTCTTTCTCCTGAGTATACCATCCCAAGTACAGAGAACCATTCTTTAAAGTGGTTTCTGGAATACAGCAGCTCCAAGTCATGGTCCTCCCTTTTATGTGAGGCCATTGTAAAATCCAGCAGATTTGTCTCGATTTCACTTTCAGCCCTATTCCACAGCTTATTTAGCACTTCTGTTCTGTTTTCAAGGGCTCCAAAGGCAGAAATGAGTATCTCACCTGACTTTCCCCATTCAGGGCTGTTCCAGAGATGGAGATTGTACATACCCTCAACCCCATTTTCAGATTCGACCAACTTTAGGTTAATTCCGTTTATTAACTCATTTTCAAGCTCGACAGCCTCATCCTCCCTGATGGGGTGATGTTCCCTGAAAAGATCCATTATCCGCGGGATGTCATCCATCCTATACTTTCTGATCATCTACAGCTCCTCCTGAATAAAAGTCTTTAACCTTTCAATTTCAGATTCAGGCAACTTTTCATCTATCCTTGCTCCAGCAGCAAGAAGCATACATTTCCTGAATTCATTCTCATTGTATTAGTCACCATGGAAATAGCCATACAGATACTCCTTTATGAGAATTTCCCGGCTCATTTTAACCACACCCCTGAAGAGTAGGTTTTGAAAGGGTAAGGATGAAAACCTGAGGAGAACCACTGTTTGTGCAACATCAATCAAGGGGTACCCCTTGCCAGAGTCCATCCAATCGATTACCCTTGTCCCATTGTCAGCTATAAAAATGCTGTCAGGATGATAATTCATGTGACACAGCTTAGCATCATCGGGCAAGGAATCCAATAGCTTCTTCAGCTTAAGCTTCTGACTCTCTTCCAAAATGGTTGACCTTTCTATTTTTAGCCCAATCTCATCCCTTACTCCTGACAACTCTTCAGCATCAATACTATGTACGTCTCGGTGTGTATGGCCCATTACTGTGGCCAATTCCCTCACCCGGAGAGGATTATTCAATAGATTGTAGGTTATGGATTTGCCCTGGATGTTTTCAAAAACAATTCCCTCGCCTTCCTCCAGTGAGACCCTGTCATATATTTCAGGACATATCCGGGTCTTTTCCCTGATGATTAGGGTCTTGGAGAATTCTCCATCAACCTTCTCCACAGGGATAAAATCATAAAAAAGCTTCAGGACAAGATTGTTCCCCCAGGAATATATTTCTGCATTTCTTGCTCTAGCAATACACTTATCCAGCATCTCACACCTCCTCTATTAGAGATACCCTGTTTTCTAACATTTATACAGTTTTGGGCAAAGAAAAAGAGAGAGCTGTCAACTATCCCACTGCTAAATTTCATCCCTGATTTTTGCAAAGGCTCCCGTTACCATGGGGTCAAATCTGCTTCCGGTATCTGCCTCAATCTGCCTGATTGCATCTTCCTTTGTCAACATTCTTCCATTCCTGTCCCGAGTTAGGAAATTGTAGGCCTCAGATACGGATATTATTCTTGAAAGCACCGGTATCTCTATGCCCTTCAGTCCCTTGGGATAACCTTGCCCATCCCACCTCTCATGGTGGGCAAACACAATTTCTGAAATGTTTACAGTCTCATTGAAAAGGTTCAGTATCCTGTAGCCTGCAATGGGATGCTGCTCCATTTCCAGCTGGTCCTCTTCTGTCAATTCTCCCTTCTTGGTAAGAATCTCATCTGGGAGTATTATTTTCCCAATCTCATGGTAGTAGGCCGCATCCTTAAGCCTCTTCAATATTTCAGGCCTCAAATTGAGGGACTTGCCAATCAGTCCACTTATTCTAGCAGTCTCCTCTGCATGACTTTTCTCCCTGGAACTTCTCTCGTGCAAAGTACTCATCAGGTTTTTAAGCTGGTCCTTTGATACCGTGTTGTTGTTCATTGTCTTGTCCAGATACATCCTTTTGTCAGCCAGCTTCAATATATCCTCAATATTTTCATTTATCTCAGTTTTTTCAGCGCATCCTGTGGAAATGCTACCCTTGAATATATTTATTTTCTTGGACTCAATGCTCTTTTTTATTCGCTCACATATCTTTTCAGCATCCTGGAGGCTTGTAGAGGGAAGAAGTATGGTAAACTCATCTCCTCCTGTACGTGCAATTATGTCATCCGCTCTGCAAACCTCCACCATGGTCTGGGCAGCTGCCTTTATCAGTGCATCTCCAGCCTCATGTCCAAGGATGTCATTGGTAAGCTTAAGACCATTGATGTCTCCAACAATCACAGATATGGGAAGGTTTCTTTCCACATCGAGCCTCTTCAGCTCCTCCTGGAAGAATGTCTTGTTGTACAGGTCCGTTACAGGATCATGGAAGCTGAGATACTGGATTTTCTTTTCAATTTTCCGTTTCTCAGTTATGTCTGTAAAGGTTACCACGGCACCTACAATGCTCCCGTTCTCAAGCTGTGGATGGGAGTCGTACTCAACATCAAAAAAAGACCCATCCCTTCTCCAGAAAACCTCGTCATCCACATATGCAGGCCTGCCTTCATGTATGGATTTAAGGATCCTACAATCCTCAACCGGCATAGCTTCTCCACCCCTGTGAGAATGGTGTATCTGAAAATGCATGTTCTTACCCAGAAGCTCCTCTTGGCTTTGGTAGCCCAATATTTCAAGACCGCCTCGATTGATGAATGTGCAGACACCATCCCTGTCCATTCCATATATGCCTTCCACCGTTGAGTCAAGAATTAGCTGCAGCTTATCCTTGCTGCTGTTCAGCTGGGTGTTTATCTCTTCAATATCCTCATTCATCTTTCGTCTCGCTTCAGCTATATACAAAAGAACCGCAATGCTTATGAGCGCTCCGCTGATTATTATATTTGTCTGCTGCTTGTTGCTGGCTTCAAGAATTGTCCTTTGGGTTATGTCCTCAAGAATTGAGAACAGAACTGTTCTACCTCCATATTCATAGGGGTAGGACTGTACCTCCAGGGTTCTTGAACTGCCATCAGCCAGCCTGTGCTGGACTGTATAGGTGTTTCTGTCCCTGCTGCTCAGCTCACTCCATCTTGGAACCTTATCATAGCTGGTTCCTGTCCTCAAATCATATACATCCATGGATTCCAACATTTGCTTTTCATAACCATAGAAGTCCACTGCAGCCTGATTGGCATAAACTATCCTACCATTGCTGGGATCTATGAATACCATCATTGATCCATGGCTGTCCACAAGATCATAGAAATCAGGTGCATCACTTGCCTGAGCCAATGGAGTTGATACAATGATCACCACTATAGCAAAAAGGAAAACAAATCCTTTTCTTTTCATTATATTACCACCGTTCAATATTATTTGTCCTTGTTCGTACTTGCCATAAGCCTCATGGCATCTTCAGGCAATACAGGTCTGCTGAAAAGATAGCCCTGCATGTAATCGCAGTCGTTTTTTCTCAGATATTCAAGCTGTTCAGCCGTTTCAACGCCCTCAGCCACAACCTTGAGATCGCTTTTGTGGGCCATGGATATTATATCGTGGGTGAGGTGGCTGTCCTCAGTCTGATCGTCAATTTTCTTGATGAAGTATCTGTCAATCTTGATTACTCCAACATTAAGTTCACCAAGCCTTGAAAGGGACGAGTAGCCTGTTCCAAAATCATCAAGGGAAACCTCAATCCCAATATCCCTAAGGACCTTCAGCTTCTCATTGATTACATGATAATTATCAAGAAGAATGGATTCTGTTATCTCCAGCTCCAGTCTTTCAGGCTCCAATTCATACCTGCCAATTATACCCTTTATCCGGTCGACAAAATCATCCCTCAAAAGCTGTATTCCGGAAATGTTTACTGCTATGGTAGCATCCTTGCACCATTGGCAGTCCATCCCCTTGGCGAATCTTACGGCCATCTCAAGCAACCTGTAGCCAAGTGGGGCAATGATGAGTCTCTTTTCAGCAACATCTATAAATTCAATGGGGGATATCCTTCCAAGGTCTTCAGAGTCCATCCTTGCAAGGGCTTCAAATCCTGATATTTTTCCAGTTGCCAGCTCAACCTTAGGCTGGTACTCAAGATATATTGTCTTTGAGTCGGGATTTAGTACAAAATCCCTGATTTCATTTTCAATTGCATCCCACCTGCTCACCTTTTCTCCCATGTCTTCACTGAAGAAAATGTAGTTGACGCTTGATTCCCTTGGCAGGTGGTCAAGAGCTATGGATACCTCCCTTAAAAGGTTGTCCACATCAAAGTAATCCCTTATGGACTCAACAATTGCTATCTGACTGTTTATATACTGCCTGTTCCTGCTGTTTTCGATGGGCTTGTCCAGAACCTCTGTAATTGTCTCAGCAAGGTCAATAAGCTGACCCTTGTTCCATCGGCCTTCAACGAAGACCACAAACCTGTCTGATGTGAACCTGGTGACAACGTGTCTGTCCCCGATTACAGACTTTAGCCTCCTTGCTATCTCCCTAAGGATCTCATCACCGAAGTCATAGCCATAGGTCATATTTATGTGTCTGAAGTTTTCGGTGTTTACAAGCAGTATTGCCTTGTCCTCCACCTTCTTTTCCCCGATGGCCTCCTGGATGTATTCCTTAAGATATTCCTGGTTTGGTAGACCCGTCAGACTGTCATAGTATGCCATCTCAACAAGCTGCTTGTTTTTTCTAAGTACATAGGCTGCGAATATTCCAATTACAATAAATACACTTGTCAGGTTATATATCCCATTCCTTATCGCATCGCTAATGACCAGATCCATATCCTCAGTTGATTGTGCAACTGCAAGGGTTCCAATCTTGTCATCTTCAATGTAAATTGGAACCAGTCCATAGTAAAGCTCCTCACCATCTATCTCCACTGTGGAATTGTATTCCCTGCTTCTTCTTATTGCATCCACAAGGTCTGGATTTGAGATTGAGGCTCCTATGAAATCCTTCGAAGTTGAGCTAACAATTTCAAGGCTCTCGTCTATGAAATAGAGACTGTGGACAAGCTCAGCATCCTTAATCTCATCCAAAAGCTGCTGCATCTCAAAGCTGCCTATGAAGTCATATATTTCCGCAGCATAGATTCCAACCTGAACAAAGCTGCCGTCCTCCCTCTGGAAGTAACCGTATTTGAAATACTGGTCGCTTTCTGAGTCCTGCCTGATCTCCTCTGCATAAAACTCCAGGGGATTGTTCATGAACTCATGCACGGGATGTCCTTCAGAGGCTTTCCAGCCAATGTATTCACCATTGCTTGAGTAAAGGATCTCCCCTTCTGGGTTATAAAAATACAATACATCCACCCTGTACCTTTCAGCCATTTCCGAAAGCCTATCATTATCAAGTTCTCCCTGCAGGAGCACTGTGGATCTGGATGCAACAAGAAGCCTTTCCTCCAACAGCTCGTTCAGGGTATCCCTTGCCTCTGCAGATTTACTTATTCCAATGGCATAGCTTTTTGCATATTCCATGGAGTCCTCCATAAGGTGGTCCCTATAGTATTCAATCCTGCTGTTGACAGATGTAATGGTAACCAGCAGATAGGCTATGAATATCAAGAGAAATGGAAGAATGACTATTTTTTTGTTAACCCTGGTGGATTTAATCTGTTTATTCAAAGTATCACCAAATTTCATTTTATCGATTAAATACCCTGAAGCTCTAAATTCAGGGTATTAATTAACAATTTTATGTACTTATTCTATCACAGATCAGATATCCCTTCCACAATCAATTAGTCTGTTTTTTATGTTTCCTTTTCTTTTCCTGATACATCCTCTCATCAGCCTTTGACAAGAGGTCAACCAAATCCCTTTCCTCCTTTGGATATATTGCATGACCAGTACTCAAGCCTAAAAAATCTATACCTCTTGGTTTATTCAGAAATTTAAAATCATTAAATTTTTTCATTAAGGAATAGCAATTCTTATACTCGCAAACAACAACAAATTCATCCCCTGATATTCTGTAGAATCTGTCCCCATGACCAAGGAAGGTCCTGGCTGTATTGGCAAATGCAACAAGATAATCATCTCCGGCTTGATGTCCGTAGGTATCATTAACATGCTTAAACTGATCCAGATCAGCAAAAATCAATCCGAAGATCTCATCCCTTGTAATTCTCTTATTGACGTCCTCCATCATGGCCTCCCTATTACCAAGCCTTGTCAAGGGATCCTTTCTAATCCTCTTTCCAATTGATTCCGCATCCTTGCTGGATTTGACAAAGGAACTGGCAAGCTGCAAGGATAGGGTGGATACTATTATCAATAATATCGGCTCAAACATTTCACTGAAAAGGGAATGCCCATATACGTAGGAGTAGTTCATTAGAAACAAAAGGCTTACGGTGGAAATGCTTAGGGTCATAAGGATGTTAATTGAGACTCTATCCATGTTTCTGATGGTATATATGAATTTTTCATTCATGAATCTGAAGTATAATTTGTATGTGACCAAATAAAGCAAAGTCTGAAGTATCAGGGAATATAGCTGAAGGTTGTCCGAATTAAGCTGAAAAGCAATCCTGTGGGAGATTATGTAGATAAACATTGTGTACACCCAAGCTGTAGCCATTATTGTTACTGTATTTCTTATTGGCTGGTCAGTAAGGAACCTAAGTGGAATATAATAAATCAATATAAAAACCAGGTATAAACCGTCACCTCTAAACAGATATTCCTCTGGAAGGATCTCTGCCGCTGAATAAAAAGCTGCCAGGAACAATAGAGTAACAAAAAAAAGCACGCCTATTGTCGCCCAGATACCCTTTCTCAGCCTTGAGCTTTTAATCGTCATATGAAGATTTGCAACAAGCATCTGTAAAACCAGTAGAACCTTAACCAATAAGAGCATTTAGGACCCTCCCAGATGAATTTAAAACTGTTTTACTCTATTATACCCTACTGGAACTTTTTTACCAAGAAAAAATCACTGATAGCCGAAAAAAATGGTGTTCCTTTTCCCCAGGAACACCATTTTTATCAACTTAGCTTATTTATTTGCCTTATTCAATTGGCAGCAGTCCAGCTTCTTGTTTCCAAACTCACTTTCATTTGCCTTTGCAAGCTTCTCCATAAATTCATTCAACTTTTCCTTAAGCTTCTTCATCTAACCTCTCCCTTTATCTAGTGGCAACTCAACCATAAACCTACTTCCTTTACCCACTTCCGATTGGACGCTTATCCTTCCTCCAAGCTGTCTCAGGTTCTCTGCTGCAACATAGAGTCCGATACCCTCTCCAACCCTTACGTCATCTGCTTCTGCGCTGTAGTAGGCATTGAATATCTTTTCCTTGTCCCTGTCCGATATTCCGATTCCAGTGTCACTTATTTCTATACCCAACCTTCCATCCTCAATGCCATATCTGATTTCAACCTTGCCGCCTTCATTGGTGTACTTGTAGGCATTGGTCATGATATTGTAGATGGCCTGACTAAGCATGTATCTGTCTGTTGTTAGGGTCACCTTTTCTCCTGTGAGGAGGTTAAGGCTGACTCCTTTTTTGGAATACTGGGGCTTGAGTCCAGCCATGATTTTTCTGATCAGCTGATTTATCTCCACCTCCTCAAGGCTTATTTCACCCTTTGTGGTTTCAGCATCAATCAGCTCGCTCATGTTGGATATGATTGCAGTGATGTTTTGTATCTGATCCTCCAGGATGTTGATCTCGTCCTGGTCCACCTCCACCATTCCATCGTCTATTGCCTCCAGATGTGTCTTAAGTATGGTAAGGGGTGTTCTGGTCTGGTGGATCAGCTGGTCTGTAATCTCCTTCCTGCTCTTTTGTCTAAGCTTAAGCCTCACGTTCAGATCATCAAGGGTCTCCCGTATACTGGTTATCTCCTGTATAAAGGATTTCTCAACAGGTGACGGGTTCCCCTCCTGTATGGCTGTTGCCTGGTTGGCAGTTTTTTTAAGCTCTCCAGCCATACGTCCACTTATTATAAAGCCAACCACAATCGCAATAGCCAGGGCTATCAGGGCTGAAAGAATGCTGTTCCTGATCAGGGCCGACTTAAAAAGCAGGGCACCGGCCGTATTTTCCGTAGCCCCAAATCTGGTGATCTCAAGGTTACCAATAAGCTCGCCTTCGGATGTGACCTGATACATGAATTCCTTTGCAGAATTGCTTGTGAACCTTTCATACATTCTGCTGTTCATCATATGTCCGCCCATCATCGGAATATCAGCTCTCACATCAACAAGCTGCCTTCCCCCGGTATCCAGGAGCCTAATCCTGATTATGGGGTCTATAAGGTGGGAGCTCAATTCCCTACTCATCTGGGTGTAGGACAGGTCCTCCCTCTGGAGGGCAGCCCTCGTGTATTCAATGATCTGATCAGTGTGGTTCTCGTAGCTTTCATCAAGATAGTCCACAAAATACCTGTCCGTGAGCGAGGTGAGAATGGTTGCATTTATTCCAACGGAAAGCACCACCACAAGGACCATCACAATCAGCAGAAGCTTTCTTATGGTCATGCCCTTTCACCTCCAAACTGGTAGCCCACTCCATACTTTGTAACTATATACTCAGGGTTCTTTGGATCATCCTCTATCTTCCTTCTCAATCTCTTTATGTGGGTGTCGATTGTCCTGTCATAGCCTTCATAATCGTGACCGAAGGATTTCTCAATTAGCTGGTCTCGTGTGAGGATTAGGCCCTTGTTCTTCATAAAGGTATGAAGGAGCTTGTACTCCGCTGATGTGATCTCAACCTCCGACTCTCCCTTTAAGAGCCTCATGCTCCTTGTGTAAAGCCTAAGGTCCCCAACAGCCAGAACCACCTCGTTGGATTCATTGTATACCCTCTTCAGCAAGACCTGGATTCTCTTCATAAGCTCCCTTGGGCTGAAGGGCTTGACAACATAATCATCTGCCCCCAGGTCAAAGCCCCTGATCCTGTCAGCCTCCTGCTCACGGGCAGTCAGCATGATGGCAGGTATATCCGAGGTCTTTCTGATCTCCTGAAGGACCTGGAACCCATCGATTCCAGGCAGCATAATATCAAGAACAGCAAGATGGTAGGAGCCACCGGAGAAAAGCTCCAGAGCTTCAAAACCATCCTTTGCAATATCATAATTGTAGCTGTTCCTGCTGAGATATTTCGCCACTATGGAGCTGATCTCCTCCTGATCCTCCACAAGGAGTATTCTAAAATCCATCACTTCACCCTCAATCCTATTTCTCTATGATTTCATCCCTGTAGAAGTATCCATGACATCCCCTGTAATAGCCCTGATCTTCATCAAAGTCTTCCCACTGGGGATATTCACCGTCTTTATAATACCTCCACATTGGATGATTAGGATATTGATACCCTCTGTTTGGCCATACATTCACATCTTCATCCTCTTCTGCAGGTGCTCTGTATCCTTCATCGTCCCAATAGGGATTCATATAGCCCCTTCCAGGCATCCTGCCCCTGTAGAATTCCTCCTGCTGACCGTCATCGTAGTAGCCTCCAAATCCCATGGCATAGGTGCTGTACTTCATAAACACTCCACCTGCAGTAAATACAACCGCCAATATCAATAAAACAGCAATTGTCTTTTTCATCATCACATCTACTTCCTTTCCAATATATTTTTCTTGCTCAGATACTCTTCCTCTGTTATTTCTCCTCTAACGAATTTATCCTTCAAAGTCTCCAGATATGAATCCTCCTTGCTGCCGCTGTTTCTTGACCTTAGCCAAAGGACAAGTGCTATTGCTCCAAGCAACAGACCTATCCCAATCAGAAGGTCCCAGCCTCCAAAGAAGCCACAGCAATTTCCAAGTCCAAATCTGTAAAAACCCCTATTGAACATCATGGTCCACACCCCCTATTTTCTAAGTACTTCCTTCATTCTTACATATTCCTCTTCGTCTATTTCTCCCTGTACAAATCTTTCCTTAAGCTTATCCTCAGGACCATTTCCTCTATTTGGTCCCCTGCCAACAGGATTATCCCCTGTAACCAGGTAATAGATGGCCACTCCAATAAGCAAGGCTGCAATTATCATCATCACAATTCCTCCTCGTCTAGTCTAATCTAATCTTTGTCTTTATTATGGAACACAATTGTGACCTGATTATGACAATTCTATTTTCACACAAAAAAACGGCCCATGGGCCGTATTTATTCAATCTATTAACTTGTTGTCTTCTTCCTCCTGCTTCTGTCCAATATATTGTCCCCCTGTGAGATCAGCATTCCCGCAAGCATAAGGAAGGCTCCGAAATATCCCCTGAGTGACATAATCTCACCTAGGATGACCGCTCCTCCAAGAGCTGCAAACACAGCCTCTGTACTTAAGGCAATAGCTGCATGGGATGGCTTTGCATGCCTCTGTGCCACAACCTGTAGTGTATATGCAACACCAACAGACATCAATCCCCCATATAGAATTGGAATTGCTGCGCTGATTATATTTTCCATCTGGATTTCCTCAAATACAAGTGCAACCATGAGGCTCAGCAGGGAGCAGGTTGCAAACTGTGCCGATGAAAGCTTAAGGGTATTGACCTTTGATGCAAAATGCCCGATCACAAGTATATGGGTTGCCCAGAAAAAGGCCCCGATAAGCTGTAATAGGTCTCCAAACTGGATGGTGAAATCCTCGTTTATACTCAGAAAGTACAGACCTATTGCGGCAACTATTGCCCCAACCCAGATAAATCCATTGGACTTCTGTTTTATTAAAAGTCCCAGTATTGGTACCAAGACTATGTAAAGGCTGGTTATAAAGCCTGCCTTGCCTGCTGTTGTGTATATAAGTCCAACCTGCTGGAGGGCTGCAGCTGTGAAAAGAACGCTTCCGGCTATAAATCCGTACTTGAGGATCTTCTTCCTGTCATTCTCTCCCTCGTCCTCAGCTATTCCTTTTTTCTTGTTTGATCCCTCAACAAAATATATTACAGGTATCAGGGAAAGGCTTCCCAATGCAAACCTCAGTGCATTGAAGGTGAAAGCTCCCAAATAATCCATTCCTATTCTCTGCGCCACAAAGGCCAAACCCCAGATTGCAGCCGTCAGGAGCAGCAAGAGACTTGATCTCAATTCCTTGGTCATTGTAATATCCCCCAGTTTTAGCTATTTTTCTTTTTTTCCCTCCTTACATTGTACAGGAAGAGTCAATTTATTTCCACCCCCTAAAATTGTCTGGGATGTATTTGTAAATTGTTGTGGTTTCTAAATAAATTTTTGTAATTATTTAACATTTTATAGTGGTAGTTTAATGAATTTAGGGTATAGTATAACTGAAATATAGTATTTTTGGTGGCCGTGATTAAAGGGAATTATTATGGACGCTTTTCCTTTTATGAGCCAATAGCGTAACCGACCAAGTTTGGTCGGTTTTTGTAGTTTTTGAGACCTGTTTCATGGGTTTCTAGCCAAAATAGGAAAGGAATCCGGGGTGCCTGGACAGCTATACCGGATTCCTGCAACTCCCAAGCCTTTTTTAGGTTTGGTTTGTTGTGCTTTTATTATACTATATTTAGCCATTTACAATCAATCGATAATAGAAAAAACTTCAAGGAGGTGATGCGGATGACGGGGTGTAGATGCTGAATACTTTGTGAGGAGGTGATTTGCTAGAGTTAAGTGATATAAAATTGATAGATGATTCCTATAGTTAATTGCTTTAAATAAGATTTAGGAAAGGAGAATTTATATGTATTGGCATAAGATTCTAAAATTGAAGTACAATAGAATTTTTGCGATACTAATGTCATTGGTCCTGATGATGGGCAGCACGGTAAGCTTTGCTGCTCTTCCTGAAAACACCTATGATTTGTCATACCAAGATGGTGATGATCCAGATACTTTTTATTATTGGGCTGAATTTGATGGCGTTTTCTGGGAGGTTAATAGACCGGAAGGATCAGCTGGTACCGGAGTGTTTGACTCATTCCTGAGAATTCAAGGTAATGGAGTAGAGAAAGGTTACAATACTAATGGTCCTATTGATGATGGTTTAGATACCAAAACTGGTACCTGGACCCGTGCCATAACAATGAGTGAAATTCCTTATGGAACCGCTACAGTCGATGATACAACCTATTCAGGTTTCGAATTTATGATAGATATCAATGAAACCACTCCAAAATCAATCATGAACGTTGACGAGTATCAGTTCTGGTTAACTGGCGATCCAAATCTGACTGGTTATCTCCCAACAGGTGTAGGACCTGACACTCAATGGAACTCAGAAAATGAAGAACCTGTCTGGATTGGAGAAATCGATTGGGACTTCAGTAAAGAAGTA
The DNA here is from genome assembly GCA_964390135.1 of uncultured Gudongella sp. Taxonomy (GTDB): domain Bacteria; phylum Bacillota; class Clostridia; order Tissierellales; family Tissierellaceae; genus Gudongella. The sequence goes on from CAYMHD010000029.1 coordinate 14,954, forward strand.
TCAATTGACAGACAGCTTATAATGGACTACTTGGTAAACTCAGGTAGTGGAGCTGCTGACTACAGAGTTCTTATCCCGGAAGACTATTTCTTTGATGCACTTGCTAGATATAACGCAAGAGAAGGTTATGTAGACCTTGTTCCAGAAACAGCTTATCTTGTGCTTTATGTCGAGCATAGCGAGGCTGATGCTGGTTTTGAAGAATGGGGTGTAAGAGTAGTTGAAAAAGGCGCATTGACAATAACAAAGAACTTTACAGGATATCCAGTTGGTTATGAACTTCCTGAAGTTATTGTTAATGTATCCAACGGTATGGGATATAGCCAAGATGTTCCATTAAATGTTGACAATGGTTGGACTGCTACACTTTCAGGTTTAATGCCTGGAACCTATACTGTGACAGAATATGATGTTGAAGGCTGGACCACCAGCTATCCATTAGGTAGTTCAGTGGAAGTTATGGGTGATATGACATCTAATATTGAAATAGATAACACTCTTGATGTTGGTTATATAAGAATTGATAAAACTTGGAATGACATGGGTA